>JAFWOB010000119.1 GCA_017510065.1 Parasporobacterium sp. | reverse complement strand
GACAGGCAGGCCGAGGATGTGCTACCCGGGAGTTGGGTTGAAAAGGAAATCGATTTGAGGTAAAGTGCAGACAGAATTCTTTATCACATCTTTTTTGCCGGAGTCTGCGGCATTCAACCCGAGTAATAACTTACACTATCCGTTTTGTATACTTTGGTTTACTTCAAAAACAGATTATAGTACAATACCCTGTATCGTAATTGTTTTTTGACCTGTTGCATAATTGAAAATCAGATTATGGATAAGGAAGTAGATATATGGATCGAGAAAAGTATCTGACAGATGAGCGTTTTGCAGGTATCACACCTTTTGAACAGAAACTCTGGCTGTCATCCCCGACGATGCATGGGGATGAACAGAAATGGGTAGATGATGCGATCCAGAAAAACTGGGTTTCTACCCTGGGACAGAATATTAATGAAGTGGAACGGCTCTGTGCGGAAAAGACCGGCTGCAGATATGCAGTGGGGCTTTCAACGGGAACATCGGGGCTGCATATGGCGATCCGCCTCTGTGGAGAGAAGATCTACGGACAGCATGGAGTCAGCAGCGGGTCATTGGAAGGACGCAAAGTATTTGCTTCCGATATGACCTTTGACGCAACGATCAATCCGATTGCTTACGAAGGCGGAGAAGCAGTTTTCATCGACACAGAATATGATACCTGGAACATGGATCCGGCTGCTCTGGAAAAAGCATTTGAACTTTATCCGGAAGTGAAGCTGATCGTGATCGCCCATCTGTATGGCACGCCGGGTAAAGTGGATGAAATACGCGAGATAGCTGGGCGCCACGGCGCGTTGATTGTGGAAGATGCGGCGGAGTCCTTCGGCGCCACATACAAAGGAATACAGACCGGAACCTTCGGAGATGCCGGGATTATCTCCTTTAACGGCAACAAGATCATTACCGGTTCAGCCGGCGGCATGTTTTTGACCGATTCCAGGGAAGACGCCGATAAAGTCAGAAAATGGAGTACCCAGTCCCGGGAGGATGCCCCCTGGTATCAGCATGAGGAAATTGGTTACAATTATCGCATGAGCAATATCGTAGCAGGGGTGATCAGAGGACAGCTGCCTTATCTGGAAGAACACATTGCCCAGAAAAAAGCAGTCTATGAAAGATACAAAGAAGGGCTGAAGGATCTTCCGGTCACGATGAATCCCTATGACGAAGAGAATTCCTGCCCGAATTTCTGGCTCAGCTGCCTGCTGATCGATGAAGAAGCTATGTGTGAAACGGTAAGGGATGATCGAAGAGCCCTTTACATTACAGAACCGGGGAAATCCTGTCCGACTGAGATCCTGGAAGCAATGGCAGCCTTCAATGCAGAAGGCCGGCCGATCTGGAAACCGATGCATGCACAGCCGATTTATTACAATCATGCTTTTGTCACTGTCAAAGGAAACGGACGGGGACAGAGCAATGCCTACATTGACGAAGGAGCTGCTACGGATGTGGGAATGGATATATTCGCCCGCGGACTTTGCCTTCCCAGTGACAATAAGATGACGCCCGAGCAGCAGGATACTGTGATCGAGATCATTCACAGATGTTTCCGGTAAAAACCAGTCGAAGATAATTGATAGACGTTCCGCCTGTGTCAGTAAAGACACAGGCGGTTTTTATGTCATTTGGCAGAAAGATGTATGGTATTGGGGCAAATATGTGATATATTATAGTCGGCTAGTTGTATCAAATTGAAAGACCTGAAGGGCAGCTTTTATGAATAAAATTACTGTAACCATTCTTACACTTTTACTATCGACGGTTCTTTTGTTGACTCCTGCTGTTTATGCCGGGGAGATCCCGGGAACAGATGAAATGTCGGCAGAATCAGAGGAACTTTTTGAGGTCGTTTTTGCAGAAGACGGATCGGAATCTGTGTCTGATGAGTCGGAGACGGATGACCTTCCAGTAGTAACAGAAGAAGAGATCATTGTACCGGCAGAAGAGGAAACACAGGATCTGACAGAGGAGGATCTGACTGATCCGGAAGAAGTACCTGCAGAGGAACCTGGAACAGAAGAAGAGCCGGAAACGACAGAAGAGCTTCATCCGGAAGAAGAAACGGACACAGCTGCAGAACCGGATACAGCAGCCGAACCTGAGACAGAAGCAGAACCAAAGACAGAAGAGGAAAGGGGTGCTGCAGAAGAACCGACGGAAGAAACGGAAGAAGAAACATCCCATGAATCGGAAGAAACAGAAACGGAAGAGGCGGAGCATGTTGATGAGCCGGCTGTGTATTACTTTGACCTTCCGGAAGAGGAAATAACAGAAGAGGTCAGTCTGTATACCGATCCTGATACACTGCTCGGTTATTATATCGGCGCCGGAAGCGGTGAAGTGGAAGTTTCCATGCTTCGCAGCAGCAGTTATAACGGTGACAAACTGACCGGTTACACGAGAGCATTTTATGATTCTGTGAAAGCGGTGGTAGAACAGGTAGCTGCAGCGGAAAGCAACAGCACGATCGTGTCCATGACTTTCCCTGCAGAAGAACTGGAAGCATACCGCTGGACTGCACAGGAGCTGGGTGTAGCTTCTCTGGTTGATATTGATGAGGAAGGTAACAGGACCATCAATAAAGATGCAGTCGCAGTGGCAACGGATGCATTGTGCGATGTCAATCTGGCGGTCCGAACCTTGATCCGGGACTGCCCTTATGAAATGTTCTGGTTCGGAAACAAATATACGAGAAGCTATTCACGGCCTACCGTTGTAGCACCTGATCCGGATACCGGAGTGGAATACCTGCAGTTCACAAAGTTTACCTGTACGGTCAAATTGAGGGTATCTATTGATTATTATGTTTCCGCGACGGATTTCTATCATACAGATCTTGCAAAAATGCAGATGATCCAGAGCGCCGTTGCCAATGCAGGGACGATCGTGCAGGCGGCATCCGGTATGGGAGACATGGAAAAACTGACTTATTATATGGATCAGATCTGCGACCGTGTTTCCTATAATCATGCGGCAACCTCCTATTCCCCGGATCAGTACGGAAATCCCTGGCAGATCATTTATGTGTTTGATGATGATCCCAGTACTAATGTTGTCTGTGAAGGATATGCCAAAGGATTTCAGTATCTATGCGATCTGAGCAGCTTTATCGGAGATGTGGCAGTGTATTCGGTTTCCGGTTATTTCGGGTTGGAAGGAAATAACGGAGGCGGACATCTGTGGAATATAGTCAATTATTACGGGACTAATTATCTGGTGGATGTGACGAACTGTGATACATCCGTGCGTACATATGATCTGCTCATGAAACAGCCTGTCCGGGGCAATTTCTCGGATGGTTATGTGTTCCTGCGGGGCAACTCGGCATATAAGTATGTATATATGACAGATACTTTGATGATCTACAGTACCCCTGAACTGACAATGGATCTGAGACATTCCTTTGTGGACGGGATCTGCATTTACTGCTCAGAGCTGGATCCTTCTGTATCGGACCGGGGTACCATTGGAAATAATATTATATGGATCCTGGATAAGCAGGGAGTTATTACGATCAAAGGAACCGGAGTTCTGCCGGATTATGAAGAGGAGACTTCTGCGGTCAGACCGCCCTGGGACAGTTACAGAGACAGCATCATCTCCGTTTGTATTCAGAATGGGATTACCGGAATAGGAGATTATGCATTCAGCAGCTGTTCCGATCTGGACAGTCTTACACTTTCCAATACGGTCAGTTCCATTGGAAGCAATGCTTTTTCAGGGTGCAGTAATCTGAACCTTGTCGAATACGATGGAACCGGGGAAGAGTGGCAGGAGATCCTGATCGAAGATGATAATGATGACCTGTTGTCTTCGGCAATCCATACCGTTGATCATGCATTTACAGGGATAATCGATGCGGCAGTGGAAGCGACTTGTACGGAGATTGGACTTACACAAGGCTGGCACTGTTCGGTATGTGGAGAAATATTAGAAGCGCAGGAAGAGATCCCGGCGTTGGGCCATGTCGAAGTGATCGATGCGGCCGTGGAAGCGACCTGCACGCAGAGTGGTCTGACAGAGGGAAGTCATTGCTCCAGATGTAATGAAGTGTTGACGGCGCAGGAAGAGATTCCGGCACTGGGCCATGTCGAAGTGATTGATGCGGCCGTGGAAGCGACCTGCACGCAGAGTGGTCTGACAGAGGGAGGACACTGTTCCAGATGTAATGAAGTGCTGACGGCGCAGGAAGAGATCCCGGCATTAGGCCATATCGAAGTGATCGATGCGGCAGTAACGCCGACATGTACTGTAACAGGATTAACACAAGGTAGACACTGCTCCAGATGTAATGAAGTGCTGGCGGTGCAGGAAGAGATCCCGGCATTGGGCCATGACCTGCAATCGGTGGAAGAGGTCGCTCCGACTGCCCGGGAATATGGTTATGCAGCACATTATGAGTGCGTAAGATGCGATAGTTTGTTTACGGATGAAAGCGGGGAGAATGAGACAACCCTGGAGGATCTTCGGATCGACAAGCTTCCTACCGGCTGGAAGTCCATTGATGGCAGTTGGTTTTATTATGACGCGGAAGGGAAGATGGTAACCGGATGGGCGAAAGTCGGAGGCAAATGGTATTACCTGAACAGCTCCGGCGTGATGCAGACCGGCTGGCTGAAGACCGGCGGCAAATGGTACTACCTGAACAGTTCCGGCGTGATGCAGACCGGCTGGCTGAAGAATGGCGGCAAATGGTACTACCTGAACAGTTCCGGCGTGATGCAGACCGGCTGGCTGAAGAGCGGCGGCAAATGGTACTACCTGAACAGCGCCGGCGTGATGCAGACCGGCTGGCAGCGGATCAGCGGAAAATGGTACTATCTGAACAGTTCCGGCATGATGCAGACCGGCTGGCTGGAAATCGGAGGGAAGCGGTATTACCTGAACAGCTCCGGCGCGATGCTGACCGGACGGCAGCAGATCGACGGGAAATGGTATTATTTTCTATCAAACGGAGTCCTCTCAGAAGAAATAACAGATAATAGTAACTGACATAGTTTATTTAGTAAAGGAGAAGAACATCATGTGGGTACGTAAGAAACTTGTTCGGCTGCTGATTACACTGGGGATCGCAGTTCCTATGCTGCTGACACCATCTTTTCAGGTGATGGCCACATATGCGTCTCCGGAGGAAATGATTCCGGAAGATGCTGTAGTGGAAGAGGTGCAGCTGGAAGCAGATCCTGTTGAAGAGACGGCTGTCGAGCCGGAACAGCCGGAAAATTACATTGCTGAAGACGCCGCCGCTTTAGAAGCCGACGACGAAACAGCTTTGGAGGAAGAATGCGACGAGATTGCGGTAACGGATGCTGAACCGGAAGTAATCGCGGAGCAGGAACCTGTACCAGACGGGGAAGAAGAACCGGAAGTGGTTGAAGAACTGCCGGAAGAACCGGAAGTTGCAGAGCCGGAAGATACACAGGAACTTCCTGTCATGGAACCGACTGAGGAAATGACTGAGCCGGAAGAGATCAAGGAGCCGGAAGAAGTTCCGGAACCGGAAGAGGAAGCATCCGAGCCGGAAGAAATCATGACGCCGGAAGAGCCGGCAGAACCTGAAGAAATTGCCGAACCGGAAGAGGAATCTGAAGAAGAGTCCGTAGAGGAAGAAATCCTTCCCCTGGAAGAAACAGTCCTTTCTGAAGAAGGAACGCTGTTTACGGAACGCCAAACTGACGGCATGTGCGGCATGGATCTGGGTTCTTCCGATGACCTTCTGCAGGGATATTTTAATCGTGCCCTGTATGGAGACAGCATGCTCTATGACAGCTGGTCCGCAGGAGATGAACTGTCAGGAGTTGACAGGACTGTTTATGAATTTCTAAGAACCGGGATCGAACAAGTGGCAGCAGGACAAAGATCTTCTACCGCTTTTGAAATCTCATTTGCTGATCTTGGCTGGAATGCCGGGTTCGGCGTTGATCAGGATGGCACGATCTCTGAAGAAGCCCTTGGGTTAAGCGGCCCGGTGAATTACCAGGATGGTAATGGTGACTGGCAGGAAGACGAGTCAATCCTGCAGGAAGCGCAGGATAAGATCTATGAGATGCTCATCGCCGATCTGCGTGCTGTAAACCGGGCGCTTCTTTCTGACTGCCCCTATGATCTTTACTGGTATGCGAAGTCCGTAGACGAAGCCATCAGTACCAGTGAATATGGGATCGGCTGGACTACGCAAACCTATTATTCAGGTGAAACCATAGTTAGAAAGGAAACCCGTTTCTATTTAACAGCGGAGTCCATTACATACTATCTTGCTGTCGATGGGTATTACCAGGGCGGGGATTCCTACCTGACCGATACTTCCAAAACGTCTGCCGCTTCCGCTGCCGCTGCAACGGCACAGCAGATCGCAGGATCGGCATCAGGATCCGATGAAGAGATACTGGAGTATTTCAAAGATTACATCTGCGATCAGGTGACTTATGATTATAATGCTGCAAACTATGGTTCGGGAGCAGTGGGGTACAGTCCCTGGCAGGTGATCAATGTCTTTGACGGCAACAGCAGCACGAATGTGGTATGCGAAGGATATTCCAAGGCATTCCGCCTTCTGTGTGATCTTTGCCCGAACCTGGATGGATATTGTATTACCGTCACGGGCGATATGGACGGCGGTACCGGGGCAGGAGCCCATATGTGGAACATCGTCCGTCTGGGCAGACGAAACTACATGGTGGATGTTACAAACTGTGACGATGGAAGCATTGGAAATCCGGCAGAACTGTTCCTGCAAGATCCGGTCAGCGGAACCTGGGATTCCGAATATGTCTTTTCCGCCAACGGATCAGAGATTTCTTATGAATACGATCTGAACACCAGGGAAATGTACGGAGAAAACATGCTGGTACTGGGAGAGGAAGAACCGGCGGAACTTCATGAGGAGTATTATTTCCCAATCGAAGAGCAGGTGGATCTGCTGCCTGGATGGGATCGTAATTTCAGCGGATACTTTGACTGCCATATCTGGGACGATGAACATCTGGTTGACGAGTTCAGAGGAACTCAGGTCCGGACAGTTGAACTGGACAGTACTGATGTGATCACACTGGAGCCATGGGATAACGATTACGGCTGGCGTATTCTGGCAAACCGTATGGGCAGTGCGACACTGGAGATCTACTATAATGATTATAACGGGGAACCGGTGGATGAGCCTTATCTTGTGCAGGTCAATGTCTGCGGAGAGATCTGGAACCTGAATCTGGATGACACCAACAGCCACGGCTATATGATCCCGGGAGATCAGCTTGATATTTTCGCTTATCTGAGCCATGAGTACAATATTCAGGGATGGGAAAATCACTATGATGAGGCGCTTCATCTTTATGATCCGAATACAGGAAACTTTGATGAAGATGCCACCAATATCAGCTATGAATGGGAATGGTTCTGGTATAACGAAGACGGCAATCCGGTTCCGGATGAAGATTCCCACAATTATTACTTTACAATAAGTGATTTTGTTGATGATAACGGGTTCGATGCGGGGCTTCATATAAATGCCAGAGCAAATGTTTCAATGGGACTGGACATTGAAGTTTATATGATGAGACTTCATGTCTATCACTGGACAGACCCGGACAACTGCGAAGAGGTCGTCTCCTGTGATAAGGATCTTCATATCCAGGGGGGCTTTGCCATCGTCCGCCCCACGCACCTTACGGAAAAAGAGCAGAATGTTCTTCCGGGAGATTCTTTCGAGATTGACCCGAAGTATTTCAATCACTGGATTGATGATTACGGGACGATGAGAACAGAAGAAGATCCTGAAATGTGCTGGAGCTGGGAATGGGATCCCAATGCGGTAAAGATCTATGATTCCAACGGAAAAGAACTTACCAATGAAGATCCTTACGGAGAAGCTCCGTTTACCATCGAAAAGCTTGAAAACTGGCAGACGGAGATTATCATCTGGGCGGAAGAACTGATCGATCCGGATGATCCGGATGCCGGCTATAGGAGAACGAACTGCGGCAGAAAATGGAATCTGCAGCAAAGCAATATGGAAGTGTTCTGGCCGAATGATGTGCCCTATGATGAAGGGGGCTCCATCATACTCTATGAAGACGGTATCTGCGAACTGCGTCCGGAGTTTTACGGATTGGATAATGAGTGGGTGGATCCGGATAACCTGGAGATCGAATGGACCGTCGGAAATACGGATGAGAACGGAAACTATCACTATGTCCTGACAGAAGGCCTGGATATGGAACACGTTGGCCAGGGATATGTGAAACACTATGACAGCCGGGGGATCAATCTGATCGGCAGTGCATTAATTGAAAACCTGTACCTGGGAGAAGGCGGCTTCAATATCAGAGCGGTCGTAAAGTACAATGGCTATGAATTGAAACGGAATGATATATGGATCAGCATCCGGGGCATTGTGGCCGATTATCATTATCCGCTGGGTGACTGGTCCGCTCTGCCGGGCTGGTGGCTTGATTTCGACGGGTCGTTCACCTGCTGGACGGAAAATGACGCCCATCCTTACGGAGAGGATGTCTGGGTACACATTGTGGATGTTTATTTTGAACCGAATGATGAAAGTGAACCGGATGCCGTTACCGTGGAGTCTTATGAGGACGAAGACGGCAGGGGGAAATGGCATATCAATGCCAATCAGTATTGCTCCGGTCTGCTGACTATCGAATATACGACCTATTATGCGCCTGATACGGCGACCATCACCGAATCTGAAAGCTTTTGGATATGGGTGGGCCATGATGTCTGGAATCTCTGGATCGACAGCAATACAGGCGAAAATCAGCTGCTGCCAGGTGATTCTCTGGATCTTCTGGCGGACTTCGATCATCTGGCGGATTATGACAAAGAACCTGATTCCGATGAGGTGATCTATGTCTGGCAGGGACGCGCCATACGGGGAGAAGTGGTTAATTGGGATGATCTGTTCGACTGCGAAGTAGATGAGAATGATCCATCCATTCTTCACGTGACAGCGAAAGCAGATGCTCCGAGCGGAAGCCGGGGAATCATGACATTGTCTCTTCGTATAACGGACGAAGAGGGTTTCTATGATGTTGCTTATCAGGAATATGAAATCTGGGTACAGGAGGATTATACCAGTATCCATCCGATCGATCTGAAGTACCACGATGTCCTTCCGGGCGGATTCCTCGAATACGAGCCGGAAGTACACAGATACTATCTGGATGACCAGGGAGTACGTCATGATGAAATACTGGATGATATTGTCTGGAGATGGGAATGGGATCCCAATGCGGTCCGCATTACAGATGCGACCGGTGAAGAATTGCTGAATGGTGATGATGAGGGTATTGGCGCACATGTCTATGGTGAAGTACCGTTCACGATTACCAAACTGGAAAACTGGGATCAGAATATCCGGATCATTGCCGAAGATGAAAACGACCATCATGAAGTATGCAGCCGCGAGTTCCATCTGGATTCCGTCGATCCGGAATTCTGCTTCGATAACCTGCATTGGGATGACCAGGATGCAGCTCATATCTATACCAATGAAACCTTCTGTCTCTGCCCGAAGCTTGACTGGATCCAGGAGTATTACAGAAGCCATAGCCCGGAATCAAATTACAGGATCGAATGGCAGATCGGTCAGGTCGGCGATGACGGTATCTATATAGATGAACTGGAACCTGGAGAAGGTTTCATCTATGCGCTTGACGGTGTGGGAATACTTCTGGACGGCGCTGTGCTGAAAGAACATGTCAACCCGGGCACAGACGGAGTCAGCATCACAGCTTGCCTGATGGTCGGTGAAGAACCCATCGCCTGGGCGAATCTGTGGATGTCTGTATGGGACTGTGTGTATGATTACCAGTATCCGCTGGATAACTGGGAAGGACTTCCTGGCTGGTGGATGGATTTTGACAAAGACTTCAACTGTCATGTGGAAGATGCTGAACATCCGGGAGGACCGGACAGCATCAATGATATTGAAGTGCATATTGTAGATGCTGTCTTTACACCGGACGAAGGCACGATGCAGGATGCCATCACGCTGAACGGATGGGATGACGGAAACGGATGGCACCTTCAGGCTCATGATTATGGTTCCGGAACACTGACCATTTTCTATACGACCTATACTTATCCGGATGATCCGTTGATTACCTTATCTCATGATTTCTATATTTCTGTCGGTGAGGACGTATGGAATCTCTGGATCAACAGCAGTACCGGAACCGATCAGATCCTGCCGGGAGGCACCATGGATCTGACGGCTTCTTTTGAACACTATTTTGATTACGAGGAAGATGCATTCACCAATAAAGGCTACTTTATATGGGAAGCTCTGGACGGAGCGGAGGAACTGGTAGACTATACTGTAGACAGTGAATATCCTGCAGTACTTCATGTAACGGCAAAGGAAGATGCTCCGAACGGTGCCTGCGCAAGTTTCCGTGTCAGACTGCAGTGTCATGATGATCATCTGAATTATTATGATGTGCAGCAGCTTGATTATAACATCTGGATCAATAATGATTATATGACGATCCTTCCGGCGGATCTTGAATTTACGGATCTTCTTCCGGGACTGTCCGTAGAATACGATCCGGAGCTTCACTGGTTCCACCTGGATGAAAACGGTGACAACCGGGAGGATATCCTGGAGGATGTTTTCTGGCGCTGGGAATGGGATCCGGAAGCCGTACAGATCACAGATATATACGGAAATGAACTGACCTATGGTGATGAAGAGGGGAATGGTTCCTATATTTACGGGCAGGCGCCGTTTACCATTACCAAGCTGAATGACTGGGAGCAGAACCTTACGGTCATTGCGGAAATGGAAGACGAAAACGGCAATCCCCGGGAATTCAACCGAAGAGACTGGCATCTGAGCAACCCGGGAGTGGACTTCCATTTTGGTGATGATCTGCATTGGAATGGAGAGGGTGCAGCCCATATCTATGAGGATGAGAACGAATTCTATCTCTGGGCACAGACAGGTGGGATCGATGACTATTTCCGGCTGCACCACATAGAGCCTGAAAGCATGTACCGGGTTGACTGGCAGATCGGAATGATCGATGAAAACAGTGATAACGGCAGCTATATCTATGTACTGGAGCCGGGCGAAGGATTTACCTATACGGAAGACGGCAAGGGACTGATCCTTGATGGTTCCGTGTTGAAAGATCACGTAAATCCGGGTACAGACGGCGTTAATATCACGGCACGGCTGATCGTTAATGAGATGGAAATTGCAAGATGCGATCTGTGGATGTCCGTATGGGAGTGCATTACTGATTTCGACTTCCCGGATCACTGGGAAGCACTTCCGGGCTGGGGCTTGGATCTTGGCACAGACAGTTCCTGCTATGTAGAAAACGGACAGTATCCGGAAGGAGAGAATTTGCCGGTACACATAACCGATGTGCAGGTACAGATCTTCGAAGGTGACTCTGATGCAGTATCCATTGAACAGTCCCCGGATGGAAATAACTGGCATATACAGGCAGAGGGCGATGGGGGCGAATTCCTGATATCCGTGTATTATACATTGAATGGTGAGGCTGCGATGCAGCCGTATCAGATCAATGGATGGATCGGCGCAGATGTCTATGATCTGTGGATCACTTCCAGTACCGGTGATAATCGGATGCTTCCGGGAGCGTCCCTGGATCTTGAGGCACATATTTACCGTCACAGTTATGATTATCAGAACAGAAGGGAATACGAAGGCGATACCAGTGACATCACTTATGTCTGGGAGTTTACGAATGATAACTGGGAAGAGTTCTTTACCTGGCAGCAGGATCCGGAAGATCCGTCGGTGATCCATGTTTCAGCAAAAGCGGATACAGAAGACGGCGGCTCACAGGTGGTTGTATATGCAGTCAGATCCGGTGAGGATACCGTACAAAGCAGCTCCTATTGGATCGGCGTACGGAACAATTACTACTGGGTGTATACGGTCCAGGATACTGATCAGTTTGATCTGGCTCCCGGACAGGCCGTTGAACTGGATACAGAGCTTCGCTGGAAGTATCTGGACGATGAGGGACAGGCACAGGAGGATATCATTCCTGCTGAAGATATCAGATGGTCCTGGAGCTGGGATGAAAATGCGGCAGTGATCACGGATGCGAATGGAAAGCAGCTTACTTGTGATGACTTAGAAAGCAGCTGTGGCGTTGCGCCGTTTACTGTAGAGAAAATCCAGAACTGGTATACAACGATCATCGTGACAGCAGATATTCAGAACAAGGAAGGAAACTACGAGCAGGCTATCCGATGGGCATGGGATCTCAGAGAAGTCAATATGGATATCTCCGTATCCGGACTTCGTGCCCCGTGGGAGAACAGAACCGTCGTATATGAAGGCGAAACAGACTATGAACTGACATTGGATACCGCATCTTTGGATGCACTTGATCTGGAAGCCGGGACCGATTACGAGATTATCTGGAATATCGGAATGTTCGATAACGGCGATTTTGCGGAAGAGTCCCTTCTTGTTCCGGGTGAAGATTTTACGATCAGTGATAATGGCAAGACAGCATCCTTCAATGGAACGGTGCTGAAAGAACTGGCAGATCAGGACAGAAGAGGATTTGATATCGGAGTCGGACTTCTGATCAATGATCTGATGGTCAGCCAAAGCGATCTTTACTGGATGGAGGTCCGCGAGCCGGTTTATGATTATCATTTAGGTGGACTAGAGGAAGATGTCTTGATTCCGGGAATGGCCTTTTACATTCCGCAGGAACAGGTTTGCTACGTGGACGATCCGGATCATCCGTACGGCGAAGATGTTCCGTTCATGGTTACAGATGTCACACTTTATCCCGATAACGGAGAGGACTTCACCCTGACTTGGACCGATCAGTACGGAGCCTGGGGATGGCGGATCGAAGCCGTAACCCTGGGAGCCGATACAATGGTATCCATCTATTATAAGGATATTTACGGGCAGGAAGTGCAGGAGCCCGGCTTGGTTCACATAACGGTTGCCGGTGAAGTCTGGTGGTCCTGGATCGATCCCAGCACCGGCATCGGACTGGTTCTTCCGGGAGGCGAAGTGGATCTGATCGCTTCCGTATCCCACCCTTGCTTCGATGCAGAAACAGGAGAGCGGTATCAGGGAGATACCAATGTTGTATGGGCCTGGGGGCCGGTGGAGGAACCCATTCCATTTAACGAAGTATTTGATTACCAGCAGGATCCGGATGATTCCGCAGTGCTGCATGTTACTGCCAAAATGGATTATGATGGAAATATCAACTGCGGTATCCGGGCGATCGCTTACCTGACAGATGAAAACGGAACAATGCTCCTGGATGAGCAGAACCAGCCGATCGAAGTAACCCGTACAGACTTCCGTCTGGAAAAATCCGAAAGCTATCTGAACCTGGATCCGGTGGGACTGGAAAAATACGATGTACATCCCGGTGAGACATTCACGATCGATCCGATGCTGTATCATTATTATCTGGATAATCATGGCGAACAGGTGGTAGAGGCACTTTGGGCAGAGTACATCCATTGGTATTTTGATTGGGAGGAAGATAAACTTCAGATCACAGACAGTACAGGTAAAGTGTTGACTGCGGATGACTGTTATGGAGCGCCGCCGTTTACCTTTAAGAAACTTCAGACAGAAGGTACAGGATTCACGCTGATCGCGGAAACCCCATATATGACTCAGGAAGGGTGGAGCACAGATTATGAAGAGTGCTTCCGCAGAGACTGGTACCTTGATGAAGCAGATCATACCAATATTGTAACAGATGCTGCAGTGGAAGCTACCTGCACGCATACAGGACTGACACAGGGAAGCCACTGTGCGGATTGCGGCGTGGTGATCGAAGAGCAGCAGGTGGTCCCGATGAAGGCACACACATTGGTGAGGGTTGCCAGGGTGGAGCCGACTACGTCAGCAGAAGGCAATATTGAATACTGGACCTGTACCGTGTGCCATAAGTACTTCAGCGATGAAGCGGGAACACACGAGATCTCTCAGGCAGATACGATCATTGAGAAACTGGAGCTTACCGGATGGCAGAAGATCGACGGAAAGTGGTATTACTATAGCACCGAAGGCGTAATGCAGACCGGATGGCAGAAGATCTCCAAGAAGTGGTATTATTTCGGAACGGATGGCGTGATGCGGACAGGCTGGCAGAAGATCTCCAAGAAGTGGTATTACTTCGGTACCAACGGCGTCATGCGCACTGGCTGGCAGACGATCAGCAGCAAACAGTACTTCTTCAATTCCTCCGGTGTGATGCAGACCGGATGGCAGACGATCGGCGACAAGCAGTATTATTTCAAGCAGTATTATTTCAATTCTTCCGGCGTGATGCTGACCGGTTGGCAGACGATCAGCGATAAGCAGTATTATCTGGGCACCGACGGTGCGATGGTGACGGGCTGGAAAAAGGTCAGCGATCAATGGTATTACTTCGGAACAGATGGTGTGATGACCACTGGATGGCAGAAAGTCTCCGGCAAATGGTACTATCTGGGAACTGACGGCGTGATGAAGACCGGCTGGCAGAAGATCTCCAAGAAGTGGTATTACCTGGGCACGGACGGCATCATGCAGACCGGTTGGCAGAAGATCTCCAAGAAATGGTACTACTTCGGAACCGATGGCATCATGCGCACCGGTTGGCAGAAGATTTCCGCGAAGTGGTATTACTTCAACTCCAGCGGCGTGATGTTGACCGGCACCCACACTATCGATGGCAAGAGTTATACCTTCGATTCCAGCGGTGTATGGGACGGGAAATAATTTTAAGAACTTTCGGGCGCTGCACTCATGATCAAGCGTTTGGAGGCTCCAATTAAAAAACACCAGTAAATACTAATGTTACGGTCCAAAATTTTCTGGATTCCAGAGAATTTTGGACCGTATTTTATAAAAAAGCTTATCAATGCGTTGTGCAGCATCCAAATGCAGAAGCAGGAGTGCCGGAGAAAAAGACATTCTATTTCCCGGGTTCCAAAAAAGAACTTCAACCTCATTGAATGTAAAATGCGTCTATATTACAATAACAACAGATAACCATAACAGACGATCGATCAATTTGTTCGGCTTTATGGACAGACCTTAACGTGATCATCAGAAGGAGATATTTGATATGAAAAAACAGTTTGCAAAACTAATGGCGCTGGCAGTTGCAGCAGCGCTGATTTTCGGATGCATTCCGGCTTTTGCCGATGAAGCGGAGAGCGTTTCAGAAGAGCAGATCTTCTGCGAACAGGCTGAATTGGAAGAGCAGGCTATTGAAGATGATTTTGAGGCTGTCCCGGAAACGAATCAGACTGATGAATCGGAAGCAGTCAACGATCCGGAAGCAATCGATGATCCGGAAGCCGTCGATGAGCAGGAAATGCGCCAGGACCCTGAACCGGCCAGTGCCTTTGAACCTATCGATGAACAGGAACCAATCGATGAAGAGGCACCGATCGATGAACAGGAACAAATCGAAGACCCGGAAGCAGTCGATGCCCCGGACGAAGAAACAGCCTTAAGCGAAGAAACTGTCTCGGACGAAGAAACAGCTCTAGATGAAGAAACTGCCCCAGACGAAGAAACTGCCCCGGAGACAGAACCTTTGACAGCTGATGAGCCGGAAAAAGTGGAGCAGACTGAAGAGCGCGAAACAGTACAGGAAACTGCTTCTGCAGAAGAGCAGGACGCAGTGCAGGAGGAAGATTTTCTTCCGGAAGAAATCGAAGAAGAAGTAACCATTACATTTGCGACTACGGCAGGATGGAAGAAGATTGGCACCAGATGGTATTATTATTCTTCCAATGGTGTGAAAGTTAAAGGCTGGCACAGGATCGACGGAACCTGGTACTACTTCGGAACCGACGGGGTTATGGCGACGGGCTGGCAGAAGATCGACAGCAGCTGGTATCATTTCACCTCCGGCGGCGCTATGCAGACAGGCTGGCAGAAGATCAGCGGCAACTGGTATCATTTCACCTCCGGCGGTGTGATGCAGACGGGCTGGCAGAAATTCGGCAGCAGATGGTATTATTTCGCGCCGGACGGAGCTATGGCGACAGGCTGGAAGAAGATCGGAAGCAGCTGGTATCATTTTACCTCCGGCGGCGCTATGCAGACAGGCTGGCAGAAGATCAGCGGCAGCTGGTATCATTTCACCTCCGGCGGCGTGATGCAGACGGGCTGGCAGAAATTCAGCAGCAGCTGGTATTATTTCGCACCGGACGGGGTTATGGCGACAGGCTGGAAGAAGATCGGCAGCAACTGGTACCATTTCACCTCCGGCGGTGCCATGCAGACAGGCTGGCAGCAGATTGGCAGTGATTGGTATTATCTGAACAGTTCCGGTATCATGCAGACGGGTTGGCTTTTTTTAGGGAAGAACTGGTATTATATGAACAACTCCGGCGTGATGCAGACCGGCAAAACGGTGATCAATAAAATAACGTATACATTCAAAAAAAACGGGGCACTGAGTTCTAATGGGGCTTCCCTTATGGCGGAATCGTATCTTGCGATTCTCAGTCCGGTGGCAGTGGTGAACCGGACACTCGAGAGTAAACTAAGCAGCGATTACAATATTGTACTGCACGATCTGTTTGGAGACAGCAACCCGGAACTGGTCTATTTTACGGTCGCAGAACAAAGCGGTTCCACCGGGGGAATGGTACAGTTTCCATACACGCATGTTGTGACTGCCCATATTGTCACCTTCGACGTAACGGGAAACAAAGCCGTGGAACTGGCAAGTGAGATCTGCTGTTATTATAACGAAGCAGATTATTCTGCCATTTATAATGTCAGTATTGCAGATTATTTTGTGTTATCTGGCTCCGATCGGCTATACCGGTATGAGATGCATAACCTGTCCGGCAATTTCCATCGTTATCAGGAACTGACGTATAATATGGAGACAAAGAGTCTGGACGAGACGTTTGACACCGGGACCATTGAGTGGACGGATGATAAGAACATCAAAAACGCAAACATCAGGAAAGCAGCAACCGGAGCAGTAACGAAACTGTCCCTGTACGGCCGGCGCGGGTCTGACTGCAGCAACTACACGTACAGCCAGGCAGTCAGCTATCTGAATCAATACACAAAATAACCTGCTGAAAAAGGGCAGATATTTGCCTTGCCGGGTATCTTATGTTAAAATACTATTTTGGCATTGAGTCAACAACGATAAGAACGAAACGGAGGTGAAAGTTTGGACAACAACAGACTTTCCAATACAGGTGATACAGGCAATACGCAGATCAGCCTGGTGGTCAACCGGAACAAATTCGGCGAGAACACCATTGATCTGGGGAGGGTTCTTCATAATCTGAAAGTCGGCAGACGATTATATGCATGGATTTTGATCCTGTGTATGGTTTTGGGTTTTTGCATTCCGCTGCTGATCTATCAGATCAACAGGATACCTCTGACTGTATACAGCGTTGTAACGCTCAAATATGAGATAGACAATCCTAATGCCCTTGAAGAAAATGCTCCTGCCAGGATCATGGTGGAGGATCTGACGGCACCGGATGGAACAGAACTGGATCTGAATCAGATCACCTCTTCTTATGTGCTCCAGAATGCGCTGACAAGTCTCGAACTTTCCCAGCCCATCAATCTGTCCAACCTGAGGAGCAATATCGGGATTCAGCGTATCCTTACGGAAGACAGCCAGCGCCAGCAGGAAATCCTTAACTCCATGATGGAGAATAAAAACTCCGGCGCATATGACCAGATGGCCAAGATGGAGACCAATTATACCAATACCTTTATTGTATCCCTGGCGAACGGCTTCGGCGATGAAGATTCTAGTACCAAGCTGGAACTGAAAGAGGACGAATTAAGGCTTTTGCTGGATCAGATCCTGGTTTCCTATAACGATTATCTGGTTCGTACTTATCAGGATGTGAAACTGCCGGAGGATGAAGTCTCCGTGATCGATCTGGAGGAACTGGATATTCCGGAAGGCGTGGATCAGCTTCATACTGCTCTTAGGAATCTTACCACCTACTGCGAGGAAAAGCCGGACATCATCAAGTCATACCGGTCTAAGGAAACCGGATATTCCCTGAACGATCTGATCAGTAATCTGGAGCTCATCCAGGAAGTGGATGTGGAATATCTGTCTTCCTATGTATTCTCCAACGGAATCGCTGTTGACAGAGATGAAGTAATCGACAATTACAGGTACAATCTTCTGACTGCCCAGGTTGAACTGGACAGGATCAATGATGATATTTCAGCTGTTAATATCCTGCTGGATAATTATAAAAATGACGAGATCCTGGTGACATCGCAGGATACCGACAATATGCTTACAGCGACCACCAGTACAGCTTATTACAACAACCTTCTTCTTAAGCAGGCTGAAAATGAGAAACGTGCTGCCGACAAGAAAGCTGAGATTACCGATATTCAGACCAGGATCACAGCCCTTATCAATGCACGCAATACGGTGACAGAAGAGGAAACCGAAGAAGCCAAAAAGGAACTGGAGCGGTTGGCCGGGATCTGCAGTGAGATCAATGATCAGGTCCGCGCTCATATGGAAGAAGTATTTTCCAGTTCCTTCTATAACACACTGGCGGAGCATTCGACGGCTTTAGGCAGATCCAAGAGCTTTCTGGAAGCGTCTGCGAAGAACATCATCCTAGGTGTGATTGCCGGTGCTGTGGTGGGCTGCGTGATCTGGTTCTTCGGAGCGGTTTTGCCGGAATTCTCCCACCAGAGAAAAGAAGAGCCGGAACCGGCTGAAGAAACAAAAGAAGGGGAGGCGGATGCGGAATGAAAACAAATAAAAAGACACACTGGCTCCGTAATACCTTACTGATACTGATCGGCTGTGCGATCATCGGATTGATCCTGTCAGCTGTATTGTTTATGCGTGATCATAATCGTACCAGCGTTTCGGCAACCCTTTCCTTTACCTTTGACGGGGCACAAAATGGTGTTGCTCCTAATGGATACGCTTTTGACGCCAATGAAATCTTATCAGAGGAAATCCTGACGGAAGCACTGGAAAATGCCGGGCTTAGTGGGCGCTACACTGTGGAGGATATTGTGCCTGATCTTGCCGTGCAGGGAATCTATCCGAATGACCTGGTGGCACAGATGACAAGGCATAATTCTCTCACGGAGATGTCTTCCATGCAGACACTTTCCCTGTCTGAGTATCATCCTACCGTATACCGGGTGGTTTTATATAAGGATTTTGATCCTTCGATCTCAAAAAGTGAGATGACCAATCTGCTGCAGAATATCCTGGTCTCCTACCAGAACTGGTTTGAGCAGACCTATGCCATGAAGACCATCGAGGGAATTCAGGTGGAAGAACTGGGGGATTATGATTATTTCCAGCAGCTGGAGATCCTTCAGTTTAAACTCCAGCAGTCGGCAGGCTACGCTGATGAAATGGCAGCCAAGGGACCGTCGTTCCTTCTGAACGGCAAAGGGTTCAGTGATCTTTCTCTGCAGTTCAACAATCTTCTCAGCAGTGATCTTTCGCGGCTCAATGCCACTATGACGATGAATGCGCTGAGCCTGGATCTGGACAGGCTGCGGGGTCAGTACAAACAGGAGATCAAAGAACTGGAAAACCGGCTGGCGATCAAGACCAACCTGATGAACAATCTGGACAACCTGATCTCCAACTATGGCAAAAACGGCGTCATCTATCTGAGCACATCAGACAGTTTCAACAAAGTAGATGTGGAATCCTCCGGCGTGTACGATATGCTGGTGGATATCCGCAATCAGGTCTCCAATGATATTGCAGTCCTGAATACCCAGATTGCCAATTACACCAATAAGCTGGAGGAACTGAATAAGGGCGAAGAAAAAGAAACTGAGCCGGAGACAGAGGAAAACGAAACATCTGCCGAAGAAAAACAAACTGTGACAGTAGCCGAAGCGGACGAAACAGATCAGGAAGAATATGAGGTACTGCTTTCCGAAGCCACTATGGGGCAGAAAAAGGAGATCCTGGATGCAGGGATCAGCCGCCTGGTTGGAAAGAGCAACGTCGTGATCGATTCCCTGGCAGAGATGGTAGAAGCATTTAATGCCACGGAGATCAATGACCTGACGGTTACTACGTCTTCCGTGAAATACAAAGCTCCTTCCATCTTCTCCGGAACATTCATTGTTCTGGCACTTAAGACGGCAGGACCTATCTGTGCGCTTGGACTGATGGCGGCCCTGGTGCTGATCATAATAAGCCGGAAAAAAGAAAACAGGTATTATGATGGCCGGACAAGAACGCAGTAATCATATCATGAGACTGCGAAAACCTGCAGTTGTAACAGCAGTTGTCATTGTGATCTTATTTGGCGTTTCGTTTGTTTACTATTATTGCCATACGATCATTAATGACGGCTTGCTGTATGAGATCAACTCATCTTCCTATGTTTATGAAGTGGAAAAAGCCGCAATAGAACAGGATGAGCTGGTTCTGCAGGGATGGTGTTTTCATCTGGATGAGGACCTTTCCGGCCGCAGCAGCATTCCCAGGATGCGGGTGCTCCTGGCAGACCGGAAGCAGAACAGGATCTCTTATTTCAATGCCGGATATGGACTGGCCAGGGAAGATGTCAACGCCTATTTCCTGGGAGAGAAAGACTATACTTATTGCGGATTTGAGGCGACCATTGATCTTTTCTCTCTCAAACAGGATGCCGGGGTATATGAGATCTATCTTCAGCCGGATGAGCGGAACAAAGGAACCGTACGAACAGGGCTTTATCTTTCTGAAGGGAAGATCCTGTACGCGGATCCGGCGGCTGATCTTATTCCGGATGTAGCCGGTACAGATCTGGAAGAGATCGTAAACAATGGAAAGCTGATCGCCTGCAGACCCGAAGAAGGGATCTGTGTTTATCAGTATGGATGGAAGCTTTATTATATTGCCGATGAGAAGTATCCTTTCGATAAGTCCTGGAGTATCGGACTGAATGTCCATACCAATCATCCGGAGTGTCTGCCGGAAGAGCGGCAGAAAAAAAGCTTTGAAGCATTGGGGGCTTCCTTCCGAAACCATGAGGTCACCGGCAAGATCGATACAGGACAATACAAGGCAGCGGTGTGGGAGCTGCCTGTGAAGTACCCGGTTACCACGATCGATACGGGAAATTGGACATCAGAGGATGGCTGGATATGGAAGGTTAGATTTTGTCCCGGTTTACCTGAATAACGGCAATCGGGATTTCAATATGTAAAATAAAACAGAAGGATTGGATATACGATATGCAGAAGCATACTGTGAAAGGGCCTTATGAAGCCTTTTTCAAAAGATTTATTGATATTGTAGTTTCTTTACTGGTGATGATCATATTTTGCTGGCTGTATCTGATCCTGGCAGTGATTGTCAGGGTCCATCTGGGCTCACCGGTTATCTTTACCCAGGATCGCCCCGGAAAAAACGGAAAGGTCTTCCGGCTGTACAAGTTCCGTTCCATGACGGATGCCAGGGATGAAAACGGGGAACTGCTTCCGGATAAAAAAAGGCTTACCCGGTTTGGAAGGATCCTGCGGTCCACAAGTCTGGATGAACTGCCGGAATTGTTTAATATCTTCAAGGGGGATATGAGTCTTGTCGGCCCAAGGCCGCTGCTTGTCAAATACCTTCCGTATTATAACAGCTTTGAAATGAGGCGGCATGAAGTAAGACCCGGTCTTACAGGGCTTGCTCAGGTCAGCGGGAGAAATGCGCTGACCTGGAAAGGAAAATTCGAAAAAGATATCGAATACGTGGATCATCTGACATTTAAAATGGATCTCAAGATCATTCTTCTGACATTTAAAAAGATCTTTATCCGGGAAGGAATTGAATTCAAGGAAGGTCATCAGCCGATCATGGATTATTTTCAGGAGCATGAAAAGGATCAGGAGAGCAGACAATGAAAAAGGCATTAGTAGTTGCAGGCGGACTTCCGCAGATTACTCTGATACAGGAATTGAAGGAACGCGGCGTCGGGACAGTTCTTGTGGATGGAAGTGCTCATCCCATTGCCAGACCGTATGCGGATCAGTTCTATCAGATCAATATTTTTGATATCGAGGGCGTGAAAAAGATCGCACGGGAGGAAGATGTTGATTTCGTGATCACCGTGTGTGCTGACCAGGTCCTTCTTGTGGTAGCCCAGGTATCGGAAGAACTGGGGCTTCCCTGGTATATTGATTATGAGACCGCAAAAAGAGTTTCGGATAAGGAACTGATGAAGGATATCTTTGTCCAAAACCAGATTCCTACCTCCCGCTATGTCGTCATGCAGGAACTGCAGATGGAAAAGATCCGTCATCTTCAGTATCCGCTGATCGTAAAACCTGTCGATGCTTACAGTTCCAAAGGAGTGCGGAAAGTACTCAATGAAGCGGAACTTCGGTCCGCCTTTGAAGAAGCCAGGACGATCAGCCGGTCCGGAAATGCCATTGTGGAAGAGTTCTTTGAGGGGGAAGAGATCAGTGTCGATCTTTTTATCGAAGACGGGACTGCACACATTCTGTGTATCTCCAACAGCGACAAGGTAAAGGACTCGGAACATTTTGCCATTTTCAGAGGGAGATGTCCGGTGCATGCTTCGGAAGAACTGAAAACAGAGATTGCCCGGGTTTCCCAGAAGATCGCAGATGCCTTTGGAATCTATAATGCTCCGATGCTGGTCCAGATGCTGACAGACGGAAAGAAAGTCAGTGTCCTGGAATTCTGCGCCAGGACCGGAGGGGCCATGAAATGGCTGCTGATACAGCATGCCAGCGGTGTTGATGTGATCCGGGGTGTGATCGATCTGACCATGGGAATCAAACCTGAAATCAAGATACGGGAGCCGGAAAATAAATACATTGTCAATGACTTCATTTATTGCCGTCCGGGCGTATTCGACCATCTGGAAGGGTTTGATGAACAACTGCAGAAAGGGAATATTACAGACTATCGGTGTCTGCGTCCCACAGGCTGGAATTTCTCCGGGAGTATCACAAGCAGTTCCGATCGTATCTGCGGCGTAACATTTCAGGCGGATACTCTTGAGGAGTTCAACAGGAAACATCGAGAATTTGTCGAAACAGTCAGGATCTTAGATGTCGACGGCAATGATATCATGCGTCATGACCTGCTTCCTGATCTGAAAGACTGATAAAGGAGGATATAGCAACGTGGCCCAAAATACAGAGAGTCCGTACGAAGTAACACGGACGGGAGGCGATGGAAAGGGATACGGCAAAGTAAAGCCGGAGGATATCGCGCTTCTTCAGGAAAAACTGTTTGATACATTGGCTTATTTCGCGGATTTCTGCGAAGAGAACGGGATACAGTACTGTATGGTCGGCGGAACCTGCCTGGGGGCTGTCCGTCATAAGGATTTTATCCCCTGGGATGATGATCTGGATGTAGCGGTACTCAGAGCCGATTTTGACAAGCTGTTCCGGTTATGGGAAGAGCATGGCGATAAAGAGAAGTTTTCTCTATACAGAACAACAAGTGATTTCTGTGCTTATGTACCGATCGGGATATTACGAAATAACAGTACTACTTTTATCAGGGGATTTGAAAAAGGACTGACCGATCGCAACCTCGGCGTTAAGATCGATATTGAGCCCATGGATGAGATCCCTGCTCAGCCTCTCAAACGAAGGATCCAGCTGATCTACGCCTATCTGTATGTGCTGTTTTTGACCAGAAGAAAGGCTCTGAAAGAGAAAAAATGGAGAAAAGTCGGCACCACGATCCTTCTCGGACTGATCCGCGGCCGGAAGCTGCGCAATGCGATCATGGAGTTTGCCGGTAAGCAGGTCAAGAAATATAACGGTACAGGCTGTAAAAAAGTGGCGATCAACGGACTGGGTTATGCGCAGCCGATTACGGATTTTACAGAGTCTGTCTATCTGCCGTTCCACGGAAAACAGTTTAAAGTACCCGCCAAAACAGATGATTATCTGAGCAGGGCATACGGGGATTATATGAAACTGCCGTCTGTAGAGCAGAGAGTTCCGGTGGATGTGCCGGATTACTATGATCTGAATACACCGTATCAGGAGTATCTGAAACGGAAGAAGAGCTAAAGGAGCTTATTGTTGAACACAAATCAGGAAACTGCCAGAATCCGAATCGCATCAGTGATCTCGTTCTTTCCCATACTGTTTTATCTGGGGAATTTCCTTAAGATGTACAAAAATCAGATCTATCTGAATTATCTGATCATGGCAGCTGTG
Source organism: Parasporobacterium sp. (assembly GCA_017510065.1). Lineage (GTDB taxonomy): Bacteria > Bacillota > Clostridia > Lachnospirales > Lachnospiraceae > RGIG5612. The sequence goes on along the minus strand of JAFWOB010000119.1, from coordinate 15,655 downwards.
GGAGTGCTCGGCCTGATAGTTGTTCTGTTCCATATATCCTATGATCTCCGGAATTATTATCTGTTTTCCGTTTTGTTCATGGTCATGATCGTGGCAAACAAGCTGCTGGTCGGGAATGTTTCGCTGATCGATATTGTCTCCAACCTGTTTCTGGTGGGAGTGATCGGGACCATGCTGATCGTACGATGGAGTGTTCTGCAAGGCGCTTTCATGTTTTATATCACCTTTATCGTACTGACTCTGCAGTTCCTGCTAGGTCATTCAGCAACGGTCCTGTCTCACAGCAGCAACAATTATGTTTCCGTCCTGATCATTTTGATGGCGATCCTGTATTACTGTCCGTTTGACTGGAACGGGCGGAATCTCCGGCTGATAGATCTTCTGCCGGCAGTGTTTGGCTTTTTCCTGTCTGTTCTGGCTGCAGGCCGCGGCGGGATACTGTCCAGCGGGATCTTAATGGTATTTGTCTTTATCAAATACATCCTGAAAAAAACAGAAAGCCCATTAAAACGTCTGATCGCAATCATCTGTGTGATCGCAGTGGTAGGGGCGGTCCTGGTGTTTGATGCGGATATTCTGCTGCAGGGATTTCTGAACCTTGGCAATTTTCAGTCCAAGGGTACCAGCAGTTCCATCAGGTATTCGATCTGGGGGGAGTATATCCATACTGTCCTGGCCAATCCGAAGAACCTGATCTTTGGAGCACCGCTGAAAAGCATTAAGATCATTCAGCCATTTGGAGGAAATGTACATAACAGCTTCCTTCAGCTGCATGCCATGGGAGGCATTTTTGTGGTGCTTCTGTTCCTGGTCTATCTGATTCGGGCGGTAGTGCTTTATATAAGGAACCGGCAGTTTTTTATTCTGTCATTGCTCGTAGTTCTGATCATCCGGGGAATGACGGATAAGTTTATATTCGGACAGTACGGCATGCCGGTTCTGATGTTTTTGATCTTATATCCTCTGGCAGAACAGGATGAGATAGAAAGAATATTGAGGTAGTCGTGTGAAAAAAGAGTTTAAGAGAAGAGAAGCCTGTTTTTTCTGTTCCTCACCTTATCAGGTTATGGGCGCGGTTGGCATTGTAAACGGCCTGAAACTGGATGCAGATCTTTACATTGCCGGAGAGTTTCCCGGTTACAGAACACTTGCGGAAAAGCTGAAGAAATACAACTGTTTCGCCAATGTATACGTTGCTGACAGTAAGATCGTTTCCGGAACAGGCAAACTGGCGTCCATTAAAATGACCTTTTTCGCGGAAAAGGCAGTATCCACCTATATGCCGAAGGATATTTCCTATGACCAGTATTTTGTTACCAGCCGTTCTACCTTGAAATCTTCCCAGCTGGGAGTCCTTCGGAAAAGAAATCCCAATATCACCAGGGTGGTCTATGAAGACGGGCTGGGGACCTATTCCAATAATGGCAGTCTGTTCCGGGTATCCGGTCTTAGAAGAAAGATCGAAAAGATACTGCACTGGGATCTGGATGATCCGAAGAAGATCAGGCTGATGGCTTATTTGCCTGAGCTTGTCAAAATGCCGGATTTCCTTCAGGGACACAAGGTGGAACAGATGCCCCGGCTGCAGATCGATCCGACGACCCGGGACCTGTTTTTTGATATCTTCTCTGTTGGAAGAGAACAGAGTATCTTCGAAAAATATATTATTTTTGATACCAAGAGACGCGGGGCAGAACTGGATGTCCTGACGAAGGAAGAGAAGGACCTCCTGGACAGCTGCTATACGCTGGTCACGCGTTACGCAGGAGAAGACGTGATCTGCAAACCGCATCCGAAAAGTACGGAACAGCCGGGATGTCAGATGAAGTCTTATGCTCATCAGGGCGTCCCGATGGAAGTTTTGTACATGGATATGCCGGATCTTGAAAACAGAGTGCTGATCTCGCATGTATCCTCTGCGGTATTTACCCCCAAGATCTTTCTGGACTGCGAACCGGTGGTCATTTGCCTGCATAAGATCCTGAAAGACAGCAGGATCAGTAGAAACTTTACCGAAATCTATGAAAAGTTCCGGGGCACCTACAGGCAGCCGGAACGAGTCATAGCCCCTTCCTCCATGGAAGAACTGGAAGATGTGCTGTCTCATATTGTCAGCGGGGATACAAAGCGGTAAAAGAAAGAGGAACACATGGACAATTATAATTCAAAAGCATTGAAATCAGGCTTTTGGTATATTTTCTCAAATCTGCTGGTGCGGGCAGTAACCCTTATCATAACACCGATCTTTTCCAGGCTGCTGACCAAAGAGCAGGTTGGTGAATACAGCAATTTCCAATCCTGGATGACCATCGCCTTTATCGTGGTCTCCCTCAGGGCGGAAGCCAGTTTTATCAGCGCAAAATTCGATTTCAAGGACAGATCCGGTTTATACAACCGTTCTGTGATCGCGCTGACAGCCCTGGTTACCTGCTGCTGGGCACTGGTTGTTAATATTTTTTCCCCCTTCTTCACGAATCTTCTCGGGTTCAGCCGATTCTACATAAATCTGCTGCTCGTGTATTGTTTCTTTAATGCCGTGATCAGTATTTTTCAGATTTATGAGCGGTTTCAGTACCGGTATAAAAAATCTGTTCTGGTATCCCTGGTTACAACGATCAGCACTGCGGTCGTTTCAATCCTGCTGGTTCTTCTGATGGAGGACCGTCTGGCAGGAAGGATCCTCGGCGGCATCCTTCCCATTGTAGCGATCGGCCTGGTCCTTGTGTTCTGGTTTTTCAAACGGGAACGGTCGGTCGATACATCGATCTGGCCATATGCCTTAAAGATCTGCATTCCGTATGTTCCGCATCTTCTGTCTTTGCAGGTCCTTAATTCCATAGATAAGATCATGATCAAAAAGATCTGCGGAGCTGCGGATAATGCGCTTTATACCATCGCATATACCTGCGGCCATGTGGTCACGCTGCTGATGACCGCCATGAATATGGCGTTCTCTCCATGGCTGGGCGATAAGCTTCATGAAGGAAAAAATGAAGAGATCCGGAAGGTTGTCAGATATTACATTGCGGCGTTCGCGTTTTTAGCTTTCGGCATTATGCTGCTTACGCCGGAACTTCTGCTGATCATGGGCGGAAGAAGTTACCTGGAAGCCAGATATGTCATGCCGCCGGTAGCTATGGGATGTGTATGTCAGTTCCTGTATACGTTATATGTCAATGTGGAGCAGTACAAGAAAAAAACAACCGGAATGGCGATCGTCAGCGTACTTGCGGCAGGTATGAATTACGGACTGAATGCGATCTTTATTCCCATGTATGGATATAATGCCGCAGCCTACACAACACTGGCCGGTTATCTGTTCCTTCTGATCGCGCATATGCTGCTTGTCAGAAAACTGAAGCTGGGAGATGTTTATGACAACAAGTTTGTTCTGTTAATTGTGGGAGTTATGATGGTACTTACACTCGGCGTCAATTTCATTTATGATTATGCCCTGATCCGTTATATCATCATTGGTATATATGTCATCGTGTTCTGTCTGGTGATGTGGATAAAGCGTGACCTGGTGAAACGTTTATTCCGGATGGTCGTAAAGCGGTCAGAAGCGAAAGCATAGGAAGGAAAAGTAAAGATGAATCAATCAATCGAGTTCCTGCATACAATCGATTCGGTATGGAACCGTGAAATACCGGCACTGGTGATGGAACGGGCAAGAAAAAGCCTGCTGGACTATCTTGCCGTAACCTGCGCCGGGGCAGAATTTCAAAAGGAAAAGCTGGAAAAATACTGGCAGTTCGCGCAGCCGGAAACAGGTGAGTTCCGGGTGATCGGAACGGGAAAAGATGTGGTACTGAAAGAGGCGGTCTTCCTGAACGGGTTGAATGGTCACGCACTGGATTTCGACGACGGGACCAATTCCGGGATCATTCATCTGGGTTCCCCGATCTTTTCCCTGCTGCTTCCCTTATCACAGCGATATCATTTTTCTGTGGAAGAGATGCTGAAAGCAGCGGTTGTCGGGTATGAAGCCTCCTATACCATGGCTGTTTCCATTCAGCCGGGACATAAGGCAATGGGATATCACGCCACCGGGACCTGCGGTACCTTAGGTGCGGCCTTGTCTGCCGCCTATCTGCTGGGACTTGGTGAGGAGGAGAGGTTTCAGACTTTTGCGGCAGCTTGTGTAGCCGCTTCCGGTATGCTGAAAGTGCTGGATGACGGAAGTGAACTGAAGCCCTACAATGTGGCCAAGACAAGCCTTCTGGCCCTGACAAGCCTTCAGATGGCGATGAGCGGGTTTAAAGGGCATAGTGATCCTCTGGGCGGACGGGGCTTCCTGAAGATGATGACCGGAGAAGAGAGCGTGGAGCTGAAGCCGGTTCTGCTGAACGGCACCTATGCGATCCAGAAATCCTACACCAAACCATATGCTTCTTGCAGGTATACACATCCTGCGGTGGAAGCGGCGCTTCATCTGAGAAGTCAGGTACGGCCGGAGGATGTGGACCAGATCGTTATAAGAACCTATGATCTGGCGGTTTCCGGTCATGACCATACAGAGATTGCCGGCAGCTACAATGCCAAAATGAGCATTCCCTATGCAACGGCAGCAGGATTCTTATATGGCAGGGCAGGTCTGCAGGAATTCAGTGAAGAAGCGGTTAAGAAAGAAGAGATCCTGGATCTGACCAGAAAGGTCCGGGTGGAAGCGGATGAAAAACTAAGCGCCCTCTTCCCACAGGTGCAGGGAGCTGTTGTAACCGTCAAAGCCGGAAATGCAGAGTATCAGGATACAGTGGATTATCCCAAGGGAGAACCGGAAAATCCATTAAGCGAACAGGAATTTAAGGAACGTTATGACGGCCTCATGGCTTATGCACATATACTTCCCGGGATCGCAGATGAAGTATACCGGAGTGTGTCCGGGGAAAAGGTATTGGCAGAAGAACTGATCAGCCGGTTATAACAGGAGAATGATAGATGAAAGAAGTGAATCTTGTTTTAGGAACCATGACCTTCGGGGAATCTGTATTTGCCCCGGATGTCAGCCGGTTTATCGGAATGTTTCTGGATGCGGGCTATCAGGAACTTGATACCGCTTATGTATACAATGAAGGAATGTGTGAGCGGCTGCTGGGAGAAGTTCTTCCCGGTCTTGATCGTCCGTTTAAGATCGCTACCAAGGTGAATCCCCGGATCAGCGGAAAACTGGACGGCGATGCAGCTTACAAACAGGTTCATGAAAGCCTGGAACGCATGAAACTCGATCATGTGGATGTGGTATACCTGCATTTCCCGGATCCTGCCACCCCGGTGGAAGGGGTCCTTCAGGCTATGAACGATCTGCACTGTCAGGGGTGTTTTACGGAACTGGGACTTTCCAATTTCCCTGCATGGATGACAACGGATGTGTATCATATCTGTGACCGTCATGGCTGGATAAAGCCTTCTGTATACGAAGGAATCTATAATCCGCTGACACGGAAAGCGGAGATCGAGCTCAATGACTGCCTGGATCATTTCGGTATGCGGTTTTATGCCTACAATCCTATGGCAGGGGGCTTATTGACAGGACGTTACAGATCCTTTGAAGAAGAGCCTGCGGACGGACGATTTACCCATCGGCCCAATTATCAGAACCGTTACTGGAAAGAAAACTATTTCAAAGCAGTGGATCTGATCCGGGAAGCATCGGAGGCGTGTGGCATCACTACGATTGAGGCGACCTATCGGTGGCTGGCTTACCACTCCATGCTGAAGGGAGACAGAGGCGATGCGATCTTAATCGGCGCTTCAAAACCGGATCATCTGAGGCAGAATATGGATGCCGTCCACAAGGGACCGCTTCCGGAAGAGGTCGTTGCCGCGTTTGAACAGGCCTGGCAGCTGACAAAAGCGGATTCGCCGGAGTATTTTACTTTGTATAAAGGAAAAGGCTCTGTAGGAGGTGAGAAGAAGTAGATGCTGGATCAAAAACGGGTGTTTGAAACACTGAAACAGAATAAGATCACCTATTATGTCGGAGTACCGGACTCTTATCTGAACGGGTTCTGCAACTATGCGCTGGCAAACTGCGGGGACCGGATGGTAATCGCAGCCAATGAAGGAAATGCAGTGGGGATCGCCTCTGGACATTATTTCGCTTCGGGTGAGATCCCTTTAGTATATATGCAGAACAGCGGAATGGGAAATGCACTGAATCCGCTGGCTTCGCTTGTTGACAAAGATGTATATGCCGTGCCGATGCTGCTTCTGATCGGCTGGCGGGGACAGGGAGATACGGAGCCGAACCATCCCCAGCACAAACGGCAAGGGGAGATTACGCCTGCTTTGCTGCAGGATCTTCAGATTCCCTATACCATCCTGGAAGATGATGACAGACATTTTTCCGAAACCATTCAAAAAGCAGCCGCATACTGCCGCGAAAACCGGACTCCTTACGGACTGATCGCTCCGAAAGGAGTTATGGCAGCTTCTGAAAAGGCTAATAATGTAGACGACACCTATCCCATGAGCCGGGAGGAAGCGATCGAGATCATTCTGGATCTGATGCCGGCTGATACCATCTATGCGGCGACTACAGGCAGGGCTACCAGGGAACTGTTTTTCCTGCGGGAGAAAAGAGGGGAAGAAAAGACCCATGATTTTCTCAACGTAGGGTCAATGGGACATGCCAGTTCAGTGGCGCTGGGGATTGCATTGGAACAGCCTGACCGGCATGTGGTGGTGCTGGACGGAGACTCAGCCGCGATCATGCACCTTGGGGCAATGACCATGGCCGCAAAGGTTTGTGCACCGGGATATTTGCATGTGATCCTGAACAACGGAGCGCATGAATCGGTAGGCGGTCAGCCTTCCGCCGGTCATCTGGTGGATTTCACAGCCGTGGCGAAAGCCTGCGGATATGAGACAGTCGGGCATCCGGTTACGACGAAAGAAGAACTGGAAGATGCGGTCAATCAGCTGAAAGACTGTAAAAAAGCAGCTTTTATCGACTGCCGTATCCATAAAGGGCTGACCAGGAAGCTGCCTCCCATCGTCTTTGACCACAGGCAGATGATCGATGGGTTTATGAAAGAGTTATCCCGTACAGACAGTACGAAATAATACAGAAAGATGAGGAGTGATATATGAACAGTATGGAAAAAACAAGAGCGTTTTTAAGATCGATCGGTCTTCCGGGCGGGGATGCCTATGACCTTCCGGATTCCAATAAAAGATTTGCAGACGGAGGACAGTATCGTTTCGAGGTTCCCGGGATCCAGGGACCGAAGGTCATGAAGGCACTTTTAGAGGCAATGGAAGGCTATGGACTGTATCTGCACCGGGTAACCCAGACCCAGGGTATCATGCGTCTTACCGATGAGGAGATCGGCAAAATGGTGGATCTGGCACATCAGTATGAGACGGATCTGATCCTGGCGATCGGTCCCCGTGCCACCACGGATACATCAGCATCCGTGCATACGGAAGAAGGCGTCAGAATGGGTTACCGCCTCAGAGGGCAGGAACAGATCGTCCGGGCGATCGAGGACGTAAAACGTGCGGCACGCCTGGGATGCAGAGGCTTTCTGGTTTATGATGAAGGCTGTCTGTGGGTACTGAATGAAATGCGCAAGGCCGGCGAGATTCCGGAAGACTGCCATTTCAAGGTTTCCGCCCATGCCGGACATGGCAATCCCTGCTCCGCGAAACTGTTGGAAATGGCAGGCGCAGACTCCATCAATCCGGTTCGTGATATCCAGCTGCAGATGCTTGCGGCCATGCGGCAGGCAGTCAGCTGTCCGATCGATATCCATACGGAAAACCCAAAATCAACCGGAGGATTTATCCGCCATTATGAGGTTCCGGAAATGATCCGGATCGCAGCTCCGATCTATCTGAAGACCGGCGGTTCGGTGGCGGCAACCCATTCCTGGGACAGCACCGAAGATGACGCCAGAAAGCGCGCAAAGCAGTGCAGTCTTGTCAAACGGATGATCGACGAGTACTACCCTGAGGCTGTCTGGAGTCCGAAAGGAAGCCTTGTGCAGAATACGATTGAATTATAAAAGAAAATAGAGAGGGGATCACTGATCATGAGACATCATTTATATAATCCGGATTTTCCGTTTGTCGTGGAACCGGAGAGCTTTAATAAATACACAGACAGGGAACTGCTTCAGTACTGTCCGGGAGCGACCATGTATATGCCGGGATATAAGGATTTTACGCCTAAGATCCTGGATTCCTCCATGCCGGGGCTTACTTCCATGGTACTTTGTTTTGAAGATGCCTGCCCGGAAGAAAAGGTCCCGGAAGCCATGGAAAATGTCCATCATCTTCTGGCAACCGTGACAGATGCAGTGGATACCGGAAAACTTGATCCGGACAAGGTTCCGCTGATCTTTGTCCGTATCCGTAATCTGCTTCAGTTCAAGGCATTTGGTGATAAGCTGACCAAACAGGAAGTCAGGTCTTTATGCGGCGTGAACTTCCCGAAGTTCAATGCTGAAAACGGATACGAATACTATGCTTATCTGCAGGATCTGAATGACCGGTTCGGCGAGATCATCTACGGTATGCCGATCATCGAAGATCCGGAGGTGGCATATAAAGAAACCAGAATGAGTGAACTGACCGGGATCAAGAAGATACTGGATAAATATCATCACCTTGTGCTGCAGGTACGTGTCGGAGGTACCGATTTTTCCAGCGTGTTCGGCGTGCGCCGCGGTGTGGATTACAGCCTCTATGATATCATGACAGTACGTGAGTGTCTGTCCGACATCATCAATGTGTGCGGCCGGAATAATGATTACGTGATATCAGGTCCTGTCTGGGAGTATTTCCGTGCTCCGAAGGAAATGATGTTTGAAAAACTGCCGGATCACGGCCTGGAAGACTATCTGATCCGCCGAAAACCACTGGTCAACAATGAGATCGACGGACTTCTCCGGGAGGTGATCCTGGATAAGGCCAACGGATTTGTGGGTCGTACAGTCATACATCCTACACATGTCAAATTTGTAAATGCACTGATGGCGGTAACAAAGGAAGAGTATGATGACGCCTGCCAGATCCTGGGCACTTCCGGGGGCGTGATCAAGGGATCCGGCGGCAATAAGATGAATGAGATCAAACCGCATACAAACTGGGCCAAGAAAATCTATAACCGGGCAAGAGCATTCGGCGTGATCGAGAATGAAGGCGCTTACATCAAACTGTTTGCCGTAAATGAATAATGAGGTGATTTTATGAAACAATTGCGTACACCGCTTTCGGAAGAGGATATCAGGGATCTGAAAGCAGGCGATATGGTGGAGATCAGCGGATATATTCTATGCGGCCGTGATGCAGTCCTTCCGAAAGTGCTGAAAATGATCGAAGAGGGAAAAGAATCCGAACTGGGTATTTCCCTGGAGGGGCAGGTGGTCTTTCATACAGCCGTCAGTCCTGCCGGCGTCGGTCCCACCAGCTCCAACAAACTGGAGATCGAAGCAAGCATTGAACCTTTAAGCAAAGCCGGGATCAGGATGCATCTGGGCAAAGGAGAACTGCATGCGGAAACGATCCGCGCACTTGACAGATATCATGCGGTATATGCTGTGATCCCGCCTGTTACGGCATTGTTGGGGGATAAAATGACCGAAAAGAAACTGCTTGCTTTCCCGGAACTGGGAATGGAGGCTTTGTATCTGATCAAAGTGGACAGATATCCGGCGATCATCGGGGCAGCCCATGGAAGGAGTATTTATGAACGATCATTATGATGAGATTGTTTCCCTGGTACGAGATACCCTGGTAAAAGCCGGAAGCACGTTCCGGCAGGATAAAAAAGAAGCCTATCAAAGAGCAATCGGGAAGGAAACTGATCCGAATGCAAAATGGGTGTTGGAAAAGATCCTGGAAAACGCAGAAGTTGCCGAACAAAACCACAGTCCCTTATGCGACGATACGGGAATTCCCCATCTTCTTCTGGAAGTGGGAGATAGCTGCAGCATATCCGGAAGTCTTCTGGACGCCATCAGGGAAGGCGTGGAGGAGGGACTCCGCCTGCTGCCGGGAAGACCCATGGCAATCATAGGAAACGACAGCCAGAGGCTGGATCAGAGCGGCGGTCTGGATCCTGACAGCGCAGCCGTGCAGCCTGCCCCGATCCTGATCAGGAAGTGTTCCGACAATGCCGTCCGGCTGCATATTATGATGTTCGGCGGAGGTCCTGCCATCAGGGCAAAGACATATCGTGTCTTTCATAAACATAATACAGATGTTGTTCTGGATGAGATCGTAAACTGGGCGAAAGAAGGAGTCTCCCAGCTGGGCTGCTCTCCGTGCACGCTGGCGATCGGAATCGGAAGATCTCACTACGAAGCAGCGTCCATGATGCTGCAGGCGCAGGTGGATGGAAGATATGATGTTCAGTCGGAGATGGAGCAGCTGATCACGGACAGAGTCAATCAGGAGCACATTGGTCCTCTGGGACTGGGCGGCAGGACTTCCGTCCTGGCGACCTTCCTGAAAGTGGGGCCGCAGCGCGCGTCCGGCGTGAGGATCGTATGCGTAAGACCGACCTGCTGTTTTGAGCCGAGGATCGCGTCAGTGGATCTGCCGCACTCATGAACGGGCAGCTGATTGTATTAATTGGATAAAAATACCATAATATTGTAGATATTATGGTATTTTTATAGTAGTACGTATTTTTGTAGCAGCAAAGGAAAAATTATGAAACGTTTTATTGCTTTATTATTGGTCTGTGTCATGTCTTTCGGAATTCTCTCTGTTTCTGCAGAAGAACCGGTCAACACAGAAGAAGCAGTTGAGGTTTATGCAGAAGAAACGGAATTTGCTGAGCCGGCTGTGGAATCAGAAGAAGAGTCTGCAGAAGCAGCAGTTCTGACAGCAGAAGAAGAGACAGAAGAAGAGGTATCTGAAGTGACGGAACCGGAAGAGACAGAACCGGAAGTCACAGAACCTGAGGTGACGGAGCCTGAAGTCACAGAACCTGGAGTGACAGAACCGGAAGTTACAGAACCTGAGGAGACAGAACCAGAAGTCACAGAATCTGAAGTGACGGAATCGGCAGCAGAAACCGAAGAGGAAACCGCGCAGCCTCAGGAGCAGGAAGAAGAAACCACAGCTCCTGAAGAAGAGATTCCGGCTGAACCTGTACAGGAGGAAATTATAACACCTGAAGAGCAGGATCTTTCTACAGAAGAAACAGAAGGTACTCCGGAAACGGATGAAACTGCAGAGGAAACACCGGAAAGTACCGAACCTGAAGAAACCATCGAAGTACTGAATACCAAGGAAAATGGGTGGGAGAAAGACGGCGATGACTGGTATTACTATGAAAACGGCAGCCGGGTAACCGGATGGAAGAAGATCAGCGGGTACTATTATTACTTTGACTATAATGGCCGTATGTATTGCGACCAGCTTCTCTGGGAAAATGGTTATTCCTACCGTTTTGACAAATCCGGACATATGGTGACCGGGTGGTATGAACCGAACGAATGGGATAAGTATTACTATAGACCCAGTGGTGCAGCAGCTAATGGACCGTTCACAGTAGATGGAATCAGATATTGTTTTGACTCAATTGGAAGGCTGCTTACAGGTGTTACCTTTGCTTATACGGATACAGATGGAATCAAATATCTTATCCGGACTGACGATAACGGCGTTATTACAGACCAGGTCAAGATCAAGGAAAACGGCTGGACGAAAGTCGGCGAAGACTGGTTTTACTATGAAGACGGCGAGCCGGCGTATGGCTGGAGGACCATCGGCGGCTACAGGTATTATTTTGAATATAATGGCCGAATGAGCCGTAATACAACACAGTGGATCGAGGACAGTTCTACAGGTACTTATAATTACTACTACTTTGATAATGACGGCCATTTGCAGACAGGCTGGTTCCGAAAGTACGGAGATACTACAAGCTGGTATCATGCCGGCGCAGACGGCGCGCTTTCCTATGAATTTGAGAAGATCGGCAGCTATACTTATTACTTTGATTGGTCAGGTCGTATGATCGGGGAAGGCACTCATCCTATTTATGACAGTTCCACAGATACCTACAATAATTATTATTTTGACAAATCCGGTCATATGCAGACCGGATGGTTCCAAAAGGACGGCGAGTCCTACTGGTATCACGCAAAAACAAACGGCATACTTTCTTCCGGCTGGGAGAAGATCAGCGGCTACTGGTATTATTTTGCCGCATATGATGGCAGAATGTACAGTAATACGACAGTATACGACGAAAATAGTTACTATCGTGTGGACGAAGAAGGTCATATGGTCACAGGGTGGTACGATGACGGGACAACCTGGTTTTATTATCTGAGCAGCGGCAAAGCAGCCAACGGCATTGCCAAGGTCGGTACCTCAAGCTATTACTTTTCACCCAGTGGGGAACTTCGGTACAATACGACGGTCGTGGTGAACAATGTCCTGTATAGGATCGACGGAAACGGCAAAGTTGTCTCCAGCAAAAAGGCATCGGATGTCAACGGATGGTATAAAGACGGAGATTATTACTATTATTCAGAAGACGGCACGTTTGTCGTAGGCCAGCTGAAGAAGATCGGAAGCAAATGGTACGGGTTCAACAGTACCGGTGTCATGTACAGCAATACAACAGTTTACATAAGCGACAATCTCTACGGATTTGACGGCAGCGGCTATATGGTAACCGGCTGGTATGAGAACAGCAATGGATACTATTATTATTTCGGCTCCGACGGAAAAGCTTATACCGGGCTGAAGACCATCGGCTCAAAGAAGTATTATTTCAATCCCTCCATGGCAGTCTCTTCGAAATGGACGGAGAATGGAAATCTTTATGTTGCGGACAAGGCAGGATATGTAACGGTGTACAGCGGCGCTGACGGCTGGGTGAATGACCGTTATTATGTCGCGAATGGAAAGCTGGTCAAGGAAGGCTGGAAGAAGATCGACGGGTCCTGGTATTATTTCGAAAAAGGAGAAGCGAAACGTGATACAACTGTTACCATTGACGGAAAGATGTATCATTTTAATACTTCCAAGGCTCTGGATACAGGATGGATCCGTGGCGCATACAACAGCACAAGCTGGAGCTACGCCGATGCGAGCGGTGCGCTGATCACAGATTCCTGGAAAAAGATCGGAACGAAAAAGTATTATTTCGACAGCAGCTCTTATGCAGCTACCGGGATAAGATGGATAACAGAAGATTCAGGCTATAGTAAGCTATATCTGTTTAATACTGACGGAAGCCTGAAAAAACAGGTCACGGAAACTGAAAAATGGCTCAAAAATGATAAGGACTGGTATTATATCGACAACTACGGCAATTATGTACATGGTGGAGATTACACGATTGGCGGGACGGTCTATGGCTTTAATTATAATGGTGCGCTCTATACGAATCAGCAGGGATATACATCCGACGGCATCAAGATGAAATCCGCGTGGTATGAATATCAGCCCGGCATTTACAGATACTATGATGAGAACGGTGATGCTGTATACAATGAATGGAAGAAGATCGGCGGTAAATGGTACTACTTTAATGGTTTTACAATGGCTACAGGCGATCTGATGATCAACGGCAAGCTGTATCATTTCAGTGACAGCGGCGTCTGGGACGGAAAAGGTGGGGTCAGCTATAAGAATGGCTGGAACCTGATCAATGGCGAGTATTACTACTATGACAGCACCAACGGCCTTTACAAAGGGCTCCAGACGATCCAGGGGAACAAGTATTTCTTTAATTCCAATGGAGCAATGGCGTCAAACAGCATCCGCACGATTCACGGAACTGCCTATGTGTTCGGTGATAACGGAGCGATGCTGAAGAACTCATGGCTCAATGTCGGCGGAAACAGCTGGTATTATGCAGATTCCAATGGAAAGGCTGTCAGCGGACTGCAGACCATAGGAGGAAAGAAGTATTACTTCGGTACTGAATATGACGGAACCAGTTATATGATGGCTATTTATAATATGCTCACTTCCGACAGAAAGACCTATTACGCAATAACCAATGATGGTGTTATTGTCAATACTTATACCGCCAGCGGAACCGGCTGGAAAAAGACCAATGAAGGAGTCTGGCTGTACTGTGAAAAAGGACAGTTTGTAAGCGGATATCAGCAGATCGGTAGTGATTACTATTATTTCTCCAACGGAGCGATGCTGTCAGATTACTATAACCCGAGTTATGGATATTTCGGATCTGACGGAAAACTCCAGAAAGAGAAGAAATGGATCAAAGCCGGTGATGTATGGTACTATTTTACCGGAGGCTCATATAACACGTTGTATGGCAGCCACTTTATCGACGGGAAATGGTATTATTTCGAACCATATGCAGTCCAGGACATTGAATATGCTGATGGAGCACTGTATGACTATGCAGGATCTGCAGGCGGAAGAACGAAACTGAATTGGTCCGATGGATGGAATACGTACAACGGGAAGAAGTACTATGTGGAGAACGGTTGGCTGGTCAATGGCTTAAGAAAGATCGGAAGCAGATATTATTACTTCCAGGATGGTGAAATGGCTACAGAGGGAAGACTGGTCTCCAACAGCTATGGTAATCTGTATCTGAATGCCGACGGGACTTTTGTCAAGAACAGCTGGAAGAAGATCAATGATGTCTGGTGCTATTTCAACGGAACCGGCTATATGCTGACAGGCACCTGGATCATTGACGGCAAGACTTATCATCTTCGCTATCCATATTACTACTATGGTGTAGGTTGATCATAAGACTGAGATAAGTTGACCGACACAGCTGTCATTCCTTCGGGGATGGCAGCTGTTTTATCCGTTAGTTGTCTGTATAAAAATGAACAAAAGATTAATAAAATTTTACATTTCTTGATAATCCACGAACTGCATGGTAATATTCTCAAGTTTGAATAAAAAAGACAGATGAATGGGAAAAGCATCAATTTAATATTTGTTCTACTACCTGGTGTTGCTTGCAAGTGAAAATACTCAAGAACACCAGGTTTTTTTATGAGATAAAGAACGAAAACCGAATGTTCCTTTTGTTCAAGCGTTTAAATATACCATAATACTGTAGATATTATCGGTTTTATTTAATAGTAGTACATAGTAATTCTTTAGTAACAGCAAAGGAGAGATTATGAAACGTTTTATTGCATTATTATTGATCTGTGTCATGTCTTTCGGAATTCTCTCTGTTTCTGCAGAAGAACCGGTAGCCACAGAAGTGGCTGTTGAGAGTTTTGCAGAGGAAACCGATGTTGCAGAGCCGGCTGTGGAAGCAGAAGAAGAGTCTGCAGAAGCAGCAGTTCTGACAGCAGAGGAAGAAACAGAAGAAGAGGCTTCTGAAGTGACGGAACCGGAAGTCACGGAACCGGAAGTCACGGAATCGGAAGTCACGGAACCGGAAGTGACGGAACCGGAAGTCACAGAACCCGAAGTGACAGAACCGGAAGTCACAGAACCCGAAGTGACAGAACCTGAAGTGACGGAACCGGAAGTGACAGAACCGGCAGCAGAAGTCGAAGAGGAAACCACGGCTTCTGAAGAAGAGGTTCTGACTGAGCCGGCACAGGAGGAAACCAGTATACCGGAAGAGCAGGATCTTTCTACAGAAGAAAACGTTACTCTGACTGAAGAGGAAGAGACTGCAGAGGAAACTCCGGAAAGTACCGAACCTGAAGATACCATCGAAGCACTG
>JAFWOB010000118.1 GCA_017510065.1 Parasporobacterium sp. | reverse complement strand
TGACGCCTGATCACAGACTTCACGGAAAGCAGATCCGTGCCGGCTATGCATTCTGGGAGGAAGATGAGAGCATGGTCCACCAGGCGCAGGAAAAACTCCTGGAAGCAAATGAGATGATCGAACAGGAGAACAACCTGATCCAGGCCGAGACAGAACAAAAGAAAAAAGACGCCTATCTCAGATCCAGACATCATATTTACCATGAGATCGCACAAGAGCTGTATCCCTGTCAGAAAAAGATCGGGCAGATCCTGGACCGGGCGAAACCGGGATCAGAAGATTTCCGGGACAAAGTGGCACTGGTCTCCGTTTTGAATGCCTACGTGAAACGGAAAACCAACCTGCTCCTTCTGGCGGCGGAAAATAAAATGCTCAATGCGCGGGAACTGACGCTGGCGCTGGAGGAATCGGCGAACTATCTGACGATCGCGGGACTTCCGGCTACCATCCGAAGCATGCAGGACGGGATGTTTCCCGCAGAGCGGATCATTTCCGTCTATGATGCTTTTGAAATACTGTCGGAGCAGCTGATCGGAAAGGCTTCTTCCATGATGGTTTCATGGGAGGAATCCCATCTCTTACTTGCTGTGCCGACAGAATACCTTCCGGATACAGAGGGGATTTCACTTCCTGTTGCGTACCATACAGAAGAGGGTACTCTTTATATGGACCTTTATGCCGGGGAAGGAGGTGCGTCTGCATGAGGATCGGAGACATGGTACAGACATCCGGTTTTGTACTGATCCAGGCAGCTGCCGTCATTCTTATCGCTCTGCAGACGGCACTGGTCATTGCCTCTTTCCGGACGAAAAGAAGCTGCAGGATCAGGATCTTGTATACGCTGCATTTCCTGCTCAGTTTTTCGCTGCTTTATGTACCGCTTAAGATCTTTGTCATGAATGTCCGCTGGCCGGATCAGGTGGAACAGCTTCCGGATTTCTTTTTGAAGTGCGAAAAACTTCCTGCCAGCCTGTTCATTCTGTATGAGATCCTGACGCTGGCGATCCTGACTGCAGGATACCTGGAACTGTATCATTACAGGAAGAGCCATCTGGATGCCGGCTGCATTAAGGAAACTATGGATCTTCTGCCGGTGGGGATCGCTTTCGGCAAGGCAGACGGAACGGTTATTTTCCGAAATCTCGTTCTCAATGATCTTTCTTATAGCCAGACCGGCAAAGGGATCACGAATCTTCGGGAGTTTCTCAGAAACATGATCGGTGAACAGGACAAAACACAGACAACATGTCTGAGTGATGGCCGTGTATGGCAGATCTCTTCCGAAGAACTGCAGACAGAAGAAGGCCCCGTGATCCAACTAATCGCCGCAGATATCACAAAACAGGCAGCGATCACACAGGAACTGGAAGAGAAGAATCAGAAACTGCGGGATATCCATATGCGCCTGGATATTTACAATAAACAGGCAGACCGGATCATCATCGCGCAGGAACTTCTGACGGCCAGAATGGCAGTCCACAGCGAGGTAGGCAATATCCTGCTGGAAAGCCGGCATTATCTGAAAAATCCTTCATCGGTGAATGAAGGGCTCCTGTTGCAGGCACTGAAAAATACCAATACTTATCTACTGAAGGAATATGAGGAAGATGATACCGTCAGGGATCCGCTGGCAGACGCACTGGAAATGGCAGAGGCCATCGGTGTGGAAGTAACGATCACTGGCATTATTCCGGCGGAAGATCCTTTCCGCAGCATCCTGGCTGCCGCGATCAGTGAATGTGCGACTAATACCGTGAAGCATGCGGGCGGGGACCGGCTCCTGGCCGATATCCGGAACACGGGCCCTGATATAACCTGCATTTTGCAGAACAACGGAATGCAGCCGGAAGAAAGGATCCGGGAATCCGGAGGCCTTCATACTCTCAGGTCTCTGGTAGAAAAGGAAGGCGGTATCATGCAGATCGAAAGCCTGCCCTGTTTCCGGCTGAGGATCACTTTAAAGGAGGGAATAGGACGGACTTAAGTTCTATACAAAATGGTTCTTCCGGACGATGTCAGTCGTCCGGCCTTTTTGTATAATCATTTTGATAAAAGCCGGGGAAGGGGGCGATATCCTGTGGATGAAAAAATAAAAGTGCTGGTCGTGGATGATCAGTATGTGGCAAGGAGTTTCTTTGAACTGCACGTGCAGATGGCCAAAAACTACGAGTTGGTCAGCTCTGTCGCCAATGCGGAACAGGCCGTTGCCTATTGCATGGAGCATCCGGTAGACCTGGTGATCATGGATGTGATGATGAAATACGGGCTGGATGGTCTGACCTGCGCAAAGACGATCAAAAACAACAACCGGAAGATCAGGATCATCCTGACCACCTCGACAGCGGAAGCAAAATGGATCGAAAAGGCCAAAAGTGCCGGGATCGAAAGCTTCTGGTTCAAGGAGTATTCTGATATCCCGCTGACGGAAGTGATGGACCGGACCATGCAGGGAGAGTCCGTCTATCCGGGTGATCTGCCGAATCCGGATTTTGGGGATACGGTCAAGGTGGATCTGTCGGAGCGCGAACTGGAAGTATTAAGGGAGCTTACCAGAAACCGGACCAATGATGAGATCGCGGAAATCCTGCATATTTCCACGTTTACGGTAAAGCGACATATACAGAATATGCTGGCTAAAACGGGTTATAAGAACCGTATTGATCTTGCGGTAAACGCCAAGACACTGGGACTGGTCGTCCATGAGGAGGACCGGATGGGAAAATAAAAACAAAAGACAGATAAAAGGAGGAGAAAACATGAAGAAAAAGATTATCACAATCCTGTTGACAGCTGTGCTTACTCTGACCCTTTCTGCAGCGGCGATGGCAGCGCAGGCGGAAGAAACACAGGAACAGACAGGCGAACTGTCATTTACCACCATCGCCGGAACACAGTGGTCCATATCCTGTCCCCCGGAGTTTTCCTATGATGAAAAGGAGTCCTATCAGGGAGGCATGGGGCAGAAAAATGAGAAAAAGCATGGAGTGCTCTCA
The DNA here is from genome assembly GCA_017510065.1 of Parasporobacterium sp. GTDB lineage: Bacteria > Bacillota > Clostridia > Lachnospirales > Lachnospiraceae > RGIG5612. Next base: position 1,070 of record JAFWOB010000118.1, on the reverse strand, counting down.
GGCGATTTCAAGATCGGGATCTGTGACGGAGAACTCTATACCAATGTCTACGAGGACGTAGCAGCGCTTAACGCACAGTTCAAAAAGGCGAGTATCTATGAGGAACGGACAGTCGGCGGTGTGAACGCTTACATTTCCCAGAATAAAGATGCTTCCATGAAGGTGGTCCTGGCATATCAGGAGCCCTATTATATCTGCCTCAATTTCTTCAGTGAAACCGGCGATTATCAGGCACTTTATGAGAGCGAGGCGTTTCAGAAGATCCTGGATTCCATTACCTTCGGCGGAGCTGAAGAAAAGGCAGCCCTTACATCTGACCAGGGGTATCTTACCGTGACGCCAGTCGGGGCCTGGTACCAGGGAGAGTCCAAATACAATCAGGCCATTACCCTTTATAACGACAGTATCGGTCCTGTTACCTGGGCAGTGTTTGACGACAGCCAGCTCAGTACTGTGGAAAAACTGAAAGAATACACGCTGACGGGTTATTCCAGTTACAGCTTCGAGGAAAAGACCATCGGCAATAACACCTTTGAGTTGCTCGATGCGGGAAGCGTGTCATATCTGGTCGCGCCGACTTCTTCCGGCAAAGGTCTTAAGATCGAGTTGAGAAACTGTACATTGGAACAGGCAGAGGAACTGCTGGAAACGGTGGAGATCAAATAAAGAGTTCAAAAGACGGAGGTATATCATGGGATTTACAGATACTTTGAAAGCTGCAATGGATACGAACAGAAAATATCAGCTGAGCAGAACAATGACCATCGATGAAGTGTATCAGCTTCTTGTTTCAGCCGGTCTGGATCCGGCGGATGTCGGCAGTTTTGAACTCAAAAAAGGACTGGGAGGGAAAAGCATTGTATTTTCCGGCGGCACCATTGCTTATCCGACGCTTACCGTTCACGGAAACGAAGCAAGGCTTCAGAAGATCATTAAACAAAAAGGGAAGGGCCAGTTCAGTGTTCTGGGAGTAAGGATTCCCAACGGAGATACTCTCTGGTCCAGAATGAGCGAAGCAGATCAGGGAAGCGCGTATTTTAAGTCCGTCGGGGATACACTGAACGGAATTT
>JAFWOB010000117.1 GCA_017510065.1 Parasporobacterium sp. | reverse complement strand
TTTGGGAATTCGGTGATCCCGCAAAGACCCAGAAGAGTCAGGACGCCGGAACCGGTGAAGGAAGAGACTGCTGCAGAAAAAGCGGTGGAAGAAATATCTGAGACCGTGAAGGAAGCCGCGGAAGAGACAGTGGAAGAAACTGTTGATACAGTAGAAGCAGCGGTCGAAGAAGCTGCTGAGGAAGCAGAAGAGATCGTGGAAGATGCTGCTGAAGAAGCAGAAGAGATCGTGGAAGAAGCTGCTGAGGAAGCAGAAGAGATCGCCGAAGAAGCCGCTGAAGAAGCAGAAGAGATCGCCGAAGAAGCCGCTGAGGAAGCAGAAGAGATCGCCGAAGAAGCCGCTGAAGAAGCAGAAGAGATCGCCGAAGAAGCCGCTGAGGAAGCAGAAGAGATCGCCGAAGAAACTGCCGAGGAAACAGAAGAGATCGTGGAAGAAGCTGCTGAGGAAGCAGAAGAGATCGTCGAAGAAACTGCCGAAAAGGCGGCCGAAGAAGAGCCGGCCGGACTGTTTGAGGAATTCGTGGAAGAAGCGGTGAATGAGAGCGGAGCAGAGGAGCAGTCTGAGGAAGATCTTTATATCTCCAGGGCTAAAGCACAGGAAGATGCTGTTCTGAATGCAGGGGCGTTCAGCTTCGGAAAGACCTTGAAAAAGAAGGATTCCGCCTTAAAAGAAGACAAGGAAAAAGCAAAAGCAGAAAAACAGAACAAAAAACTGGAAAAGGCGAAACTCAAGGAAGAAAAGCTACGGGAAAAGAGACTGCGGGCTGAAGAACAGCGGGTAGAAAAATTCCGGGAAAAGAAATTACGGGAAGAAAAACTGCAGGAAGAAAGACGGCAGCGCGAAGAAGAGCGGCAGAGAAAACTCCAGGAAGAAAAAGCTCTCCAGGAAGAAAAAGCTCTCCAGGAAGAAAAGGCTCTCCAGGAAGCGCAGGCAGCGCAGGCTGCTGCAGAAGCGGAGGCGAAAGAAGCGGCATCTGAAGAAGCTGCAGCAAAAGCGCCGGAACCTGTCCCGGATTCGGTGGTAGAAGAGCCCGTATTGGAAACAGAAGAGATCGAAGGGGCAGTTGTGACAGAAGAACCGGTAGAGGAGGAAGAGGAAGCAGCTGCTCCGAAAGCCCGGGGATTCTTCCGCTCCCTGTTCGGTAGAAAAGGACAAAGCGAAGAGGCTGAGGAAGAAGAATTTTCCGAAGAAGAGTTAATGGCAGAAGAGACAGCAGAGGAAGAACCGGAAGCAGCACCGGAAGAAGAACCGGAAACAGCCGCCGAGACGGAGGAGATTCCGGAAGAAGAGCCCATACTGCCGGAGGAAAAAGATGAGCAGGAAGTAGCTGCACAGGAAGCAGCCGCCGAGACAATCGAAAAACTTCGGGAGTTTGTGGCGCGGGAAGAAGAAAATGCATCTGCGGAAGAGCCGGAAGAAAAGCCGGCAGAAGAACCTGCAGAAACGCCATCTGAAACCCCGATGCCGGCGCTTAAGAAACCGGAAAGCAATCCGGAAGCGGACGCTGCAGCCGCTGCCGCTCTTGAACGGTTCAGACAGCTTTCTGCCCGGGAAGAAGAGGAAGACTGGTTTGCAGGTATCGAGATCCGGGATACACAGGAAGAGCCTGTAAGGCCGATGCGCGGTAATAAAGTGTACAAAGGCAACAAGGATCCGAATAAAGCAAAAGCCAGGACAGTACCGGACCTGTTTGACGAAACCAGGAAAAACCAGTTAGCCTACCACGAGGCTGACACAAAAGCAGCAAGAAAGAAAAAAGCGAAAAACCGCAAAGAGTCCGAGCGATTCGGCGAGGAACTGTTTGCGCAGACACAGGGAAAACAACAAGGAAAACATATGGAGAGAGAAACAATCGATATCGATGAACTGCTGAACCAGGCACTGCGGAAGGATACCTCAAAAAAAAAAGAGGAAATCACTGAAGAAGCATTGAATATGCTCCTGAATTCTTCCATTGACCTGCACAAATCGGAGGAAAAAAAGGAGAAGTCCGAAGAAAAGCCGGAAAAAGAACTGACGGTTTCCGAAACAGGGGAGTATGACCTGGAAGATTTTATCCGGAAAGATAATCGCAAAGAGATCACCAGGCAGATGTCCTTTGACGACCTGTTCGGCGGGGAGTTCCGTCCGAAAGTAAGGATCCCGGCAGAAGCAGTGAAAAAACCATCCGACACACAGCTGGTTTTCAGTAAAAAATACTCTTTGAGCGAGGAGCAGCGTAAGGCACTCGGCGAGTTCCTGATGATCGACGGGATGGAAGAACAGATCTGTGCCGCCATTGACAATCTGATCACAAAGAAAAAATCCGGTGATGATACCGGCGGCCATCTGATCGTAACCGGCGACGCGAAATCCGGAAAGACCTACCTGACTATCGAAATCCTCAAAGCGGTCAACCAGGAAGTGGGATACGGCAATCCCCGTATCGCCAAAGTGCAGGCTCAGGCGATCAACGGCAAGAACATCAGAAAGGTTCTTGCAAAGGTAACGGATTCGGATCTCATTATCGAAAATATCGGCAAACTGGAAGACGCCACGATACGTGATATCATTACGGCAGTAAGGGAAAACAATGCGTCCACCATGGTGATCCTGGAAGGAAATCAGCTGGCTGCCGATACGATGATCCAGCGGTTCCCGGATGTGGCAAGAGTCTTTAAGACAAGAGTCGATATCGGAGAACTGACTCTTACCCAGTGGGCGGATATCGCACAGAAATATGCCCGCAGCCAGGGCTATTCCATCGAAGGACCTGCTCTTCTGGCACTGCACGCCAGACTCGACAGGATCAATACATCCGATATCAGGCTCGGCAATGAACAGGTGAAAGAGATCGTGGATGAAGCGATCGAAAAAACGCAGAATCGCAGTTCCGGCAAACTGTTCTCTGCCTTTGCAAAGAAAAATGAGGATACGCTTGTGCCTCTGACAGAAGACAATTTTATGTAAAAACAATGGAGCGGGAGTAATTATGGACAACACGAATTTGAAATTGATCGCAAATGAAATCAGAAAAGGGATCGTAACGGCTGTTCATTCGGCTGGGGCAGGGCATCCCGGCGGCTCTCTTTCGTCTGCCGACATCCTGACATTTCTGTATTTTGAGGAAATGAACAGGATCGATCCGAAGGATCCGCACAATCCGGAACGGGACCGGTTCGTTCTGTCAAAAGGACATGCGGCACCTGTGCTGTATGCAACCCTGGCGGAAAAAGGCTTTTTTCCGAAGGAAGATCTTCTGACTCTCAGAAAGATCGATTCTTATCTGCAGGGACACCCTGATATGAACAAGGTTCCCGGTGTGGATATGTCCACCGGTTCCCTGGGACAGGGATTTTCGACGGCTGTCGGCATGGCGCTTGCCGGAAAGATGGATCAGAAGGATTACCGTGTCTATGCTCTTTTAGGGGATGGCGAGATCCAGGAAGGACAGATCTGGGAAGCCAGCATGTTTGCGGGACACAGAAAACTGGACAATCTTGTGGCGATCCTGGACTATAACGGGCTGCAGATCGACGGAAAGACCAGCGATGTATGTGATCCCAATCCGGTTGACAAAAAGTTCGAAGCGTTTAATTTCCATGTGATCTACGCAGATGCCCATGATTTTGATTCCCTGCGCGCCGCATTTGAGGAAGCCCGGAAGACCAAGGGAATGCCCAGTGCGATCATCGCTAAGAGCACCAAGGGCAAGGGCGTCTCATTTATGGAAAACAACGCCGGATGGCACGGGAAAGCCCCGAATGATGAAGAGTATAAACAGGCAATGGCAGAACTGGAGATGGAAAAATGAAAATTGATTTATCAGGAAATACAAAGATAGCAACAAGAGACAGCTATGGCAATGCCCTGGTGGAGATCGGAAAAGAGCATCCGGAACTGGTGGTGCTGGATGCCGACCTGGCCGGCGCGACAAAGACCGGCGTTTTCAAAAAAGCTTTTCCGGACCGCCATATTGACTGCGGAATTGCGGAGGCAGATATGATGGGTATTGCAGCAGGCCTGGCATGCTGCGGCAAGATTCCCTTCGCTTCCACTTTTGCCATGTTTGCAGCCGGAAGAGCCTATGAACAGGTGCGTAACTCGATCGCTCACTCCGAACTGAATGTAAAAGTAGCGGCGACCCATGCAGGAATCACCGTAGGAGAAGACGGGGCGACCCATCAGTGCCTGGAAGATATTGCTCTGATGAGAGTGATCCCCGGCATGACCGTATTAAGCCCGGCGGATGACGTGGAAGCAAAAGCCGCGATCTGGGCAGCCTTCGAGTATGAAGGTCCCGTCTATATCAGACTCGGCAGACTGGCTGTCCCGGTGATCTATGATCCACAGGAATACAAGTTTGAGATCGGTAAAGGCGTTCTTCTGAAAGAGGGAACAGACCTTACGATCATCGCCACAGGCGTGGAAGTCTATGAAAGCCTTGTGGCTGCGCAGCGGCTGGAAGAGGAAGGAATCAGCGCGGAAGTGATCAACATCCATACCATTAAGCCTCTGGATCAGGAACTGATCGCAGCCAGCGTTTCCAAAACCGGAAAAGCGGTAACCGTGGAAGAGCATTCCCTGATCGGCGGCCTGTACGGCGCCGTCTGCGAGACCCTGGCACAATCCTGCCCCACAAAGGTGCTTGGAATCGGTATCCACGATTGCTTCGGACATTCCGGAGCAGCAAAAAAACTTCTGCAGGAATACCAATTGGATGCAGAAGGCATTTACAAACAGATCAAAGGGTGGCTGTAACAGCCCCCTTTTTTATTTGGTGGATTTTTTATTCTGTTCGGATTGGAACAGTTCTTTCTGGAGAAGGGATTCTTTCCCGGGTATTTTATCCAGGGGAGACATATCAGTGGCAAGAGGATGTTTCTGCTCATTGAGATACTCCAGCCACAAAACAAAATAAGCCCTCATGTAGATGACGAAAGCAAGGAGCATGAAAGCTGCCGCAAACCCGATCATGGTAGCAACAACGTGAGGCGGGATATGAGGGATGGCGACCAGGGAGAGCATCACGACGAACAGGGTTACCGTACAGAGTTTGCCGCACCACATGGCGCCTTCAATATGTTTGCCCCGGGTGAACAGATAAGCGCTTGCCAACGCGGAAACGATCTCCTTGACAGCATAGACTACGATCAGGATGATCACCCACCGGTAGCGGATGCAGACACAGAACATCATGGCAAACTGCATGCATTTATCCGCAATCGGATCGATGATCTTTCCCAGATCTGAGGTCAGGTTCCAGTGTCTGGCAATGAATCCGTCGGCCACGTCCGTGATGCCGGATACGACGATCAGGATCGCAGAAGCAACGTGATCCGAGAGGCTCTCTGCATTCATGTACACGATAATAAAAGCCGGTACCAACAGGAATCTTATATACGTAAGAATGTTGGGCAGCAGCAGAAAATCTTCTTTATGAATATGTAAATCAGATTTCTTGAAAAACATACTACACAGTATATTTTATGGACATAAAAATGTCAATTGGCCAAAATCCTTATAAAATCAACGATTCTCGTTGACAAAACATTGTTTTCAAGTATAATATACCCGATACGTGATTAAAGGCGTAATTAATGAAACAGAAAATTTATTCGAGGAGGATAAACCATGAATAAGGTTGAATTAGTCGAAGCTATGGCTAAAAAGGCTGACATCAGCAAGAAAGACGCAGAGGCTGCATTAAAGGCATTCATCGCTACTGTACAGGGTGAACTGAAAAAAGGCGGCAAGGTACAGTTAGTTGGATTCGGTACTTTTGAAGTATCCAAGAGAGCAGCTCGCAAGGGACGCAATCCGCAGACCGGCGCTGAGATGAAGATCAAAGCTTCCAAGACTCCGAAGTTCAAAGCTGGCAAGGCATTCAAGGATGCATTGAACTAATTCAGGAATGTATTAATGAAATAGAGAAAAGGCTGAAGCGGTTTCATGCTTCAGCTTTTTTTTAACACCGGATCAGGGGAACGATAAAAATTCTGTGAATTATTTGATTTCCTTATTAAAACAAAGTAGAATACAGCCATGAGAATCGATAAATATCTGAAAGTATCAAGACTGATCAAAAGAAGAACCGTTGCCAATGACGCCTGTGATGCAGGCCGCGTCATGGTAAACGGCCGTCCCGTGAAAGCATCCTATGAAGTCAAGCCCGGTGATGTCATTGAGATCGGATTCGGCACCAGAAGTGTAAAAGCTGAGGTGACCAGTCTGCAGGAGAGCATCCGGAAGGAAGACGCCCAGGAGATGTATAAACTGCTGTGATGAGAGCCGAAGTAAAGAAACGACTGAGACGGAACCGCATAATCGCCATGATCATCGGAGCTGCCGTGATCATATTCTGTATCCTGATGATAGGGCAGATCATAAGTTCACGCAACAGCAATAAAGAGCAGGAAGCCAGAAAAGCAAGGCTGGACGAGCAGATTGCCATGCAGGAAGAACGGCGTGCAGAGCTCGATGATGAGGAAGCCTATGTAAAAACACGGGAATACATCGAAGAGAAAGCCAAATCCATCGGATATGTATTTCCGGATGAGATCATATTTAAAAGAGAAGACTGAAAATGGCAGACGCATACAGTATTTTTCGGGAATATGTAAAGGAAAACGATCTCTTCCGGGAAGAAGATCATGTGATCGCCGGCGTTTCCGGGGGGGCGGATTCCATGTGCCTGCTGGTCATGCTTAAAAAGCTGGCCGGTGAAATGAACCTGAAACTGACGGCTGTTCATGTCAATCATCTGATCAGGGGCCTGGAGGCGGACAGGGATGAAGCCTTTGTCAAAGACTTCTGTAAAGAACAGGATATCCCCTGTATCGGAGTGAAGGCAGCTGTCAAGACCTATGCGGCCGAGCATGGCATGAGTGTGGAAGAAGCCGGACGGATTGCCAGATACCAGACTTTTTATCAGGTCGCCCGCAAGATCTGCGGAAGTGAGGAGATCCCGTCTTCCATCAAAGCCTGCGTAGCGCATCATCGGGATGACAATGCCGAGACGATCCTGATGAACCTGATCCGTGGAGCCGGACTGAAAGGCCTTCGGGGCATGAGCAATATCGGGGAACGGTTCGGGATCACGGTTGTTAGGCCGCTGCTCTGCCTGGGACGGCAGGATATCGAAGAGTATCTGAAAGATGAAAAGGTGGAATACATTACCGACTCCACCAATGAAGAAGATGCCTATGTCAGGAACAAAGTCCGGCTCAATGTGATCCCCGGTCTGCAGAAGATCAATCCCAGGGCGTCTGAACATATTAATGAAGCTTCCCTGGCGATCGTAAAGGCACAGGAGTTTATCGAACGGGAATCAGCCAAAGCGATCCGGGTCATGGTGGACCGCAGGGAAGGCGGCTGGTATATTGACCTGAAACGATACAGCGAACTGGATATTACCGTGAAAGAGCAGATGATCCGGGACCTTCTGGAAGAGATCGCGGGCAGCCTGAAAGATATCCGCAGGATTCATATTGAGAATATCCTGCAGCTGGAAAACAAGCAGACAGGACGAAGAGTCCATCTTCCTTATGGGATCATAGCATACCGGAGCTACGGAAACCTGATCCTGAAGCAGGCTACCCGGAGCGACCGGATGGCCCAGGATATGACAGATTACGCCCGGAAGGAAGGCGAATACGGCAGGAATGAGAACGAAACGGAACCGGAAGAAGAGGCTTATTCCGAACCGGAGGAATTCCTGATCGATCCTACACACCTGACGACAGAGCCCTCCAGGGTCCTTCTGTGGAACGGTCTGGAACTGGAAATGACCCTGATCCATGTCAATCCCGTGACGAGACAGCAGCTGATCGCGAAAAATGAGTATACAAAAGCATTTGATTGCGCTAAAATAAAAGGTAATTTGGCTCTGAGAAAACCGGATCCCCAGGAAGAGATCCAGTTTTTCGGAGGCCGGAAAACAATCCGGAAGTATCTGGTGGATGAAAAAGTGCCCAGAGAGGAGAGAGATGATATCCTGGTCCTGTGTGATGAGGAAAACATTATGTGGATCCTGGGATACCGGATGAGTGAGACCTATAAGATAACTGAAATGACGAATCTGGCACTGCAGGTTAGTATTATCGGAGGAGAAAATGAACAAGATTGATGTTTTGATCCCGGAAGAAGATGTCAGAAACCGCATACAGGAAATGGCGGCTGAGATCAGTGAGAAATACAAAGACAGGGAAGTCATTTTTATCGGTATCCTGAATGGTTCCGTGTTTTTCCTGACAGCACTGGCTCAGCTCATGACGATCCCGATCGAGATTGATTTTATAGCTGCATCCAGCTATGTGGGAACGGATTCCACAGGCAAGGTGCTGATCACCAAGGATCTGGCCAGGTCCATCGAAGGAAAGCATATCCTCATCATCGAGGATATCGTTGATACGGGGCAGACGCTCCATCTCCTGAAAGAGATGTTGGAAAAAAGAAAACCGGCGAGCCTTGAGATCGTAACACTCCTGGATAAGCCGGAACGCAGAAAAGTGGAATTCCAGGCAGATATCGTCGGATTCAGTATTCCGGACCGGTTTGTGGTAGGCTGGGGAATGGATTACAATCAGAAATACAGAGAACTCCCCTATATCGGGATTATCAATGAATGACAGTAGAGGATTAGTTTAGAATGAGTAAAAACAGCAGAGGAATCATTGTTTATATCCTTATCATCCTTGCAATCTTCGGAATTGTATACTGGATGACAAGTTCCAACACACCCACAGAGAATTACACCTATAAGGAATTTGAGGCAGACCTGGATGCAGGAACGGTTTCCTATGTCACCATCCGGCAGAACTCTGAGGTCCCCACGGGTGTCGTCCTGGTTAAGTTCAAAGATTCGACGACATCGCAGCTGTATGTTGAAAATGTCGGGGATATTACCAGTGAGCTTCAGGAAAGAGGACTGGAATATACCCTCAGTGACGTGACAAGAGAAGGGTTCTTTACCGGAACGATCCTGCCGATGCTCATCATGCTGGTGGTGATGATCGTATTCTTTTCGATCATATCGCGGAATGCCGGCGGGACCGGAGGCAATGTCATGTCCTTCGGAAAGAGCCGCGCGAAGGCGACGCAGGCTGCAGATAACAAGACAACCTTTAAGGATGTGGCAGGCCTGAATGAGGAAAAGGCAGAACTGGAAGAGATTGTGGATTTCCTGAAGAATCCGCAGAAATACACCAAAGTCGGTGCCCGTATACCGAAAGGTATGATCCTGGTAGGCCCTCCGGGAACCGGTAAAACACTGCTCGCCCGGGCGATCTCCGGAGAAGCGGGCGTACCATTCTTCCATATTTCCGGTTCTGACTTCGTGGAAATGTTTGTCGGCGTCGGCGCTTCCCGTGTACGTGACCTGTTCGGGGAAGCCAAGAAAAACGCCCCCTGTATTATTTTCATCGATGAGATCGATGCTGTGGCTCGTCGGCGTGGTTCCGGTCTCGGCGGCGGACATGATGAAAGAGAGCAGACCCTGAACCAGATCCTGGTAGAGATGGACGGTTTCGGCGTTAATGAAGGAATCATTGTCATGGCGGCTACCAACCGTGTGGATATCCTGGATCCGGCCATCCTGCGTCCCGGTCGTTTCGACCGTAAGATTTATGTAGGAAGACCTGATGTGGCCGGCAGGGAAGCCATCCTGAAAGTGCACGCCCGCAATAAGCCGCTGGCAGAAGACGTGGACCTTGAGACCGTTGCCAGGACAACAGCAGGATTTTCCGGAGCGGATCTGGAGAACCTTCTGAATGAAGCAGCGATCAATGCGGCTTCCAAAAACCGCGGTTATATCAAGCAGGAAGACATCGAAACAGCCTTCATCAAGATCGGGATCGGAGAAGAGAAGAAGAGCCGTGTCATTTCCGATAAGGAAAAAAGGATCACCGCATATCACGAAAGCGGACATGCGATCCTGTTCCATCTGCTCCCGGATGTGGGACCTGTTCATATGGTTTCCATCATCCCGACCGGTATGGCAGGCGGCTATACCATGCCTCTGCCCGAGAAGGATGAGATGTATATCACAAAGGGCAAGATGCTGCAGAATATCATGGTGTCCCTGGGAGGCCGTATTGCAGAGGAACTGACCTTTGACGACATTACCATGGGCGCTGTCCAGGATATCAAGCAGGCGACCGCCACCGCAAGAGCGATGGTCACCCAGTATGGTATGAGCGAGAAGCTGGGACTGATCGATTACGCCGGATCAGATTCAGACGAGGTATTTATCGGACGTGACTGGGGACAGGCAAAGCACTATTCTGAGTCAACAGCCTCCCTGATCGATGAAGAAGTGAAGAAGATCATCGATAAATGCTATGTCCAGGCCCGCGAGATCATCGAGAAGAACCGGCACGTGCTGGAGGCAAGTGCGCAGCTCCTCCTGACGAAGGAGAAGATCACCCGCGAGGAATTCGAAGCCTTGTTTGTCTCTCCTGCGCAGGTGGTTTCGGAAGAGTCGGAGCAGATCCAGGATACAGAAGATTTCGGTGAAAATGCCTGATTACGGCCTGTTTATGAGGGAATGTACAAATCGCACAAATTTTTTTGAAATTTTTATTGAAGTTTGTGAACACTGAATTTGGATTCCATGATACTATACGTATCGTAAAACCCCCAATACATATAGTTTTACTACACCCCATAAAATGAAATACCTTCTCCTTGAAAGGACCAGCGTGAGCTGGTTCTTTTGCTGTCCGCCAGTTTCGGGGCTGCGTCGCAGCGGCTGGTTTTGTGCCGTCTAGAAGGGTTTTCTCCTAGGATGCAATGATTTACCGGGTATGAACGATTTTCGGCCGTTTTCGCCATAAAAATCACGCATACCCGTAAAATCGTTGCAGGGGGTTTTCAAAAATCACGCATACCCGGCAAATCGTTGCACACAAAGCCCGGAAAGAGCGGCATACGCCTGATATAAAGATAAAGAGCGAACCTATGTTCGAAAATGCTTTACAGAACCGAAGGGGATTGCTATACTTTAATCCACGGCAAACAAACGGATACAGAAGATGTATGACACGGTATCTGTCATGAGGAGATCCAT
>JAFWOB010000116.1 GCA_017510065.1 Parasporobacterium sp. | reverse complement strand
GAAAGAACGTTCCGGGGTAACAAAGCCTTTGGCAACGGCCCAGCGAAGATGCAGGACCCTTTTTGCAGCACCGGCGATCTCCTCCGGCTCGATGCGGTTACCGGCGATCTTGATCATATCGTCATTGCGCCCCTGGATAATGAGGCTGCCATCCGGCAGGCGTTTGCCGAGATCGCCGGTAAAGAACAAGCCGTCACGCCAGGCCTCCGCCGTTTTCTCCGGAAGTCCGATATAGCCTCTGACATACTCATTGCGAAAACAGATCTCTCCGATCTCTCCATCAGGAACCGGTTTTCCCTCTTCATCCATGAGAAGGATCTCTTCTCCTCCCTGGTTTTTCCCGGCCGGAGTAAGATCCATCGCCTCTTTGATCCGGAACAGTAAAATGTCCCTCCCTGCTTCACTCATGCTATAGCCATTATACAGGGCGATCTTATCATGAAACAGCTTAACACAGGGTTCTCCGCCGATCTCCATCCAGCTCATCTGCGGATTGAACTGCGCAACGGAACGGAACAGTGACGGAGTCATGAATGTGGCGGTAACTTTCCTGGAAGCATAGAAATCGGTCAGCTTTGCCGGATTTTTCACCGTATCTGTATCGACTACAATATAAGTGGCTCCGGCTGCCAGAACATTGACAAAAAGTCCATGGCGGCCACAAAATTCAGCGGTGCGTTCACTGCAAAAATATCGGACTCCCGGCACAGAGGCTTCCCGTCATACTGTTTGTTTCTGATCGCCTCATCGATATTTCCATACTCATGGATCACACCTTTGGGATTTCCGGTACTCCCTGAAGTATATACAATGTATGCACTGTCATGGGGATCTGCATCTGCAAAGCCAGGCAACGGTTTGCAGCCAGATATCTCCTTCAGTTCTTTTTCCGTGATCGCCGCTTTGGTATCGCTGTCCGCCAGGATATACCGGATACGTTCTTCTGCCATATTGGATTCACAAACGATGCAAGCGCTTCCGTTCTTCCAGACGCCAATGACCATAGCCATGATCATCGGCCCGCGGGGCAGTTTGATCAATACATTGTCTTCTTTTCCGATCCCGCGCTCCGTAAGCCAACGATGCACCTTTCCGCTGATCTCATCCAATTCCCGGTAGCTGATATCCCTGTCATCCAGACTGAAACCCAGCGCCGGTTTATCCGGAAATCTGACCATGTTTTCCTGTAAACGTTCTAAAAAAGCAATCATATGTTTTCCTTTTCGATGATGTATTTTACAGTGTTATATAAAGACTGTTCAGATTCATTACATTCACATAGCGCATTTCTTCCGTCAGCGCTGCTGTCATCCGGATCCCGATGTTTGCAGTCCGATCTTCATCATTATGGTGGATCTTCTCCCAGTCAACAGGGCTGAAAGGGATGCCCTCATCCCGGATGGAAAGCAGGATCTTCTGCGGATCGTCCGTCAATACACGGACTGAGATCAACGGCTTCTTTTTCCTGCTGCCGCCGTGCTGGATAATATTCCTGCACATCTCTTCCGCACACAATGCGGCAAAACAAGATCTGCGCGTATCAGTTCCATGATCCAGACACATCTTCTGGATCTCCTGTGATAATGGCGCGCATTCTTTTTCTTCCCTGATGACCCGGTACAGGCAGTCTTCCGGCGGAATATGAAAACCATCCGGCAGGAACAGTGCCTTTTCGATAAAGCTTTTGTCTTTCTTTCTGCATCGGATCCCGACCACGATCGCAGTTCCGGTCAGGAGAAGTGCCTGGGGGATCGTGATGGCCCAACAGACCCCATCTGCACCCAGAATGGCAGCTAATGCAAATGCGCTTACTACATTCAGAAGGAAGTCCCTTAAGATCGTCAGGCCAATAGAAGGCAGCAGCCTTCCTGCACCGCGGAAAAAGCATTCATAAGCGACATTGGCAGTAAAAAACGGGAGCGCAGCAGAAATGATGCGGACAGCAGCCGCCGCCTGCGGTATCGCATCTGTATTTCCTCCGACAAACAGGGAAGCCAGCGGACCGGCAAAAACGATCCCGGCTGCAGCACCACTCCCCGCCAGAAAGATAATATATTTCACTGTAACACGGAAAAGTTCCGCCATATCATCCCGGTTCTTTTCTCCGTAAAAGAAGCCGGAAAACGTCATAACGCCTCTCCCGACGGACTTGATGACACACGCCAGGATGTTGAATACATTTCTCTGTACTGTAAATACCAGCAACGCCACGCCTTCGCCCACCCGGCTGATAATGATCCGGTTCATGATGATGAACATGAGAGCATTTCCCACCAGTGTCACAAATGCCACGGCGCCGTTCGACAGCATGGTTCCTGTAAGTTTCCAGGGCAGTTTTCGAAGTGTGGGTTTGAACAGGCTGTTCTTACGCGCGAAATGAAGCAGCAGCACGATCAATGCCAGATAATTGGCTGCGGAAGTTGCAAGTCCCATTCCCAGCATGCCGCCATTTAGCACCAGGACGACCAGAAGATCTCCTCCTATATCCGAAGCTGTAAGGACGATCGTGGATGCCAGCGCCCTGCCGCGGTCATTGTCCACCTGCATAAACGAGGTCAGATACAGCATCAGGTTGATGGCCGGAAAGCTGACTGTGATCCCCAGATAATAATTCCGGGCTTCTCTGAATATTCCTCCGGAATCCGGTGAGGCACCCAGCAGCTGCGTCAGGGGATCCGCTAAAGCAAGGAGGACTGATGTGATCACAACAGACAGCCCAAGGATCCAGAAAAAAGCGACCGAGAAAGCTCCTCTCGCATCCTTTGTTTTGCCCCTTCCGACAAGCCTGGTACACAGGGTCACAGCCCCCACAGCAAATACAGAGCCCAGCGCGTTATAGGCGATCAACAGCGGATTGATGATGCCGAATTCCTTGACTCCGGATTCTCCAAAAAAAGCGGAGATGATGATCCCGTCAACCAAAGGCCCAATCGTTGAAGTCAATTCCGAAAGAAGCATAACGACCAGGGCTGCTCGGAAAGATGATTCAATTGTAGATTTTCGTTTTAAAAATTCCATCCGTTCCCACAGCCAGATAGCGTCTCCGGCATTGCCGGAAAATCTGCGTTTATGGGCTGTTTTCTTATGTTCCTCAGAGAAACCTATTGTATGAATTATATCAAAAGCTCCACGGACTGTCACTTCGCGATACCTTGAAATGACCGGTCAAGATGATTCCCCGGAACAAGCCTGCATCAAAATCAATGCTATGCATGATTTTTAAGGATTTGCTGTAACAAAATGAACGCTATGCATGATTTTCAAAAATCCTCTGCAGCGAAATGGACGGTATGCATGATTTTACGCCCATTTCAGGGGTCAAAATCATGCATAGCATCGAAAAAAGTGCAAAAAATCATGCATACCGCCGCAAACGTTGCAGAGGTGCGGCGAAAATCATGCATACCACCGCATTTGATGCAGCTTATTCCGATCGTCAATCCACTTCGCATTCTCAGATACAGAAATGGCTGAAATTAGAACAGCGGGACCCCATATATACGCTGGGTTCCCGCTGCTTCACAAACCGAGAGTGTGCAGGGTTCGAATTCCGGCACGATTCAGAAAATGTTGATTTTATAAGAGTTTTGGAAATTATTTGTATTCGCCGTATTGATATGTCACGTCACGCCAGATATGCATGTTTTTTTGATCTGCGTTATCGAGCATGGCGGAGCAGTTCATGATGAAGCCTCCGTCCGGAGCCAAGATATCGATCTGCCGCTTAGTTTCAGCTTCCACCTGTTCCGGCTTGCCG
This sequence comes from Parasporobacterium sp., assembly GCA_017510065.1. Lineage (GTDB taxonomy): Bacteria > Bacillota > Clostridia > Lachnospirales > Lachnospiraceae > RGIG5612. The sequence continues at coordinate 1,207 of JAFWOB010000116.1, read as the reverse complement.
TAGGCCAGCAGGGCATTCGGAACGCATCCTGCCACACAGGCTACTTTTCCGACGGTTTCTTTGACCCGCCGGATATCCACGTTCTCAAACATGTAAATCACTTTGCCCTTCGGGACATCACAGAGAACTTCCAGGCGGCTGTTATAATGCCCTTCACAGAAGGCAATCGGCGTCATACCATATTTGATAATGGTATTGATGCAACGTTTCAGGTTCGGCCAGTAATACTTCTCATAATTGGTCGGGGACATGAATTCGTCCACACCCATATGAAGCGGCATGATAATACGTTTTGCTCCTCTGGCTGCGGCTGTCTTTACAGCCTTCTCCACCGTGAAATTTGTCAGGGAATTCACCGCCCGTTCCAGATCTTCCGGACATCTGATCAGGTCCATGGAAGTATTAATGATTCCACGGCAGCTGTCTGCGAAGGCATCGAAAGGAATGGTCAGACCGCCCTGCACCAGATGTGGTACACCCTCTTCCGGCAGAATCCCCATGACTTCTCCCATTCTTTTACGGAAAAGATTGCTGGCTTCTCCAGCCCTTTTCATGGCTTCTAATGCTTCCCAGACTTCCGGGTCGGTAAAGGCTGCAAAGCTGTCGATGAGACTTTTGTCATAAATATCATGAAAATCCAGTTTTGCAAGCCCCTTTAGCCTGCTGTGCTTACGAGGCAGGATTTTCGTCAGGATCATGTGGGTCGGATCATCGATGAATTCCTCATATTCATCCTCCATCAGCGCTTCCATATCCAAATGCTGGAAGCTCACATCCAGCGGAACCCCGCATTCCGGTCCCGGCCAGCGGATGAATGTCGTCCCCAGTGCCTCCAGGGAATCCATATTGTAAAAGCCCGGCAGCGATCCTGCATCCGGTTCATATTCCTGACAGAATTTCCGGACTCCTTCCTTTACCGTCCGGGGATCCTTCATAAAATCATAAAAGGACACCTGATATCCCAGCATATAGAATCCGGAAACCATCGGCACCCAGGGCACCCGATCCGGAATTCCCATTGTTGCCGCGGTTTCCACCCGCTCTTCCCGTTCTTTCAGCAGTTGTTCCCGATCCATCTCCTGCCTCCTGTCACATCCTGATTAACATAACCAGATTTCATCAATCATTGATACCGTTATTTCATCTGCTCCATGCCGCAGGCGGCAGCCGATTCTATCAGGCAACGGTCGTGGATTGCTGTTTCCGT
>JAFWOB010000016.1 GCA_017510065.1 Parasporobacterium sp. | reverse complement strand
TGCGGTCGCCAGGGTCTTGGCTTCCTTTTCATCCTGCTTGCGCAGCGTGTTGTACAGATCCTGAAGGATCGGTACGTTTTCAGGCCGCGGATCATTCAGATACGGTTGGTAGATGATGTGCACAGCACGGTCGATAATGGTTTTCTCGATCGGCTGCAGTCCGTCGCGTCCGCCGACGATCAGCTCACACAGGGACAGGATGAAGTCCGATTTCAGGGAAAGCGGATTCTCATCGTCGCTGTAGTTGAGGTTGATATCCATCGGGTTGATGTAGGAATCGCTGGTGGGTGAAATCCGGATCACCTGACCGTGGAACATATTGACCAGCGGGTAATACTCGCCTTCAGGATCGCAGATGATGACATCATCGTCAGTCAGCAGGATCACGTTGGCGATTTCGCGCTTGGCGGCGAAGGACTTACCGGAACCGGGTGTACCGAGGATCAGACCGTTGGGGTTCTTCAGCCATTTCCTGTCCACCATGATCAGGTTGTTGGACAGGGCGTTGAGGCCGCAGTACAGGGCTTCCTTGCTGGTCTGGAACAGCTCCTGCGTGGTGAAGGGCACAAAAATAGCGGTCGACGATGTCGTCAGACCGCGCTGAATCCGGATGGCATTGTGCCCGAGGGGCAGGCAGGAAACCATGCCGCTTTCCTGCTGGAAATCCAGCGGGATCAGCTGGCAGTTGTGCTGCTGGGCGAGGCTCTGCGCCTGCTTCACATTCAGAGAAAGCTGCTTGGCATTGTCCGCCGTGTTCATCACCAGGAAGGTGATCAGGAACATGCGCTCGTTCCGGCTCTGCAGATCCTCCAGCAGCTTTTTGGCCTCGCCGCCGTAGGTGGCCAGGTCGCTCGGGATGATGTCCATGTCATACCCGGCGCGTACAGCCTTTTTCTGTTCCTCGATCTTCATCTTGTCCAGGTCTGTGATTTTCCGCTTCACATCCTTGATGGCCGCCACCTGATCGATGGCCTGAATGTGCAGGGAAACGATCAGGCTGGATTCCATGGCGAGAAAGTCTGCCAGACACCGGTCGTTCAGGTCGGCGGCCAGGATAGAGAAGAAGCTGACCTCGCCCTGCTTGCTTCCCATGCCGAAGGTGTTCTTGGCCCGGAAGTCAAAGCTTGCCGGAGCGATGAAATCCTTGGTGGAAAGCCCGGTCGGGGCCAGCCATTTCCAGTCGAACTGGAACGGAGCCTGCGTGTCCATGTGGAACATGTCATGCATCAGCTTCAGCCGCTCCCGTCCGTCCAGTGGAGAGGCGGCTACCCCCAGACGCTTGAAATTGTTCAGCAGATCAATCTCGATGCGCTCCAGCCGGGGCTTGGCCGCCTTGAAGTTTTCCGCCTCGATGCCATAGGTGATGAACTTGGTCTTGGTCAGACCGTTGTTGCCCTTGGCCAGCTGGTTCTGGAGCATTTCGGCATATTCATGCCGCACATCGTTGAACCCGTCATCCTTATCCGGGATGATAATGCTCTGCTCGAAGGATTCCGCGCTGGCAGTCAGGTTGAGGAAGGAAAACTGAAGGTGAATGGATGCGTCAAAGTAGTTGAGGAAATCACACCAGCCCTCGAAGATGCTGGTCTTGTCATCGTTCTGAGCCAGCTGGTAGTTGATATCCTGAAACTGAATGGTTTTGGTATAGTAGTTATCCGTGACGCGGCAGATCCCGTCAGGCCACATCCGCTGATATGGAATGGTGGCCTGCGCTGTCCGCGGGACTTTCTTTGCGTTCTGCTGCTGGCTGCGCGTCATCAGCTCCTGCAGCTGCTTCTTTTCAGCCCGCGTCAGCTTAAGCTTTTCCTTTTTCTTTGCCATGAAGGATCTTTCTGACCTCCCGTCTGTTTCTCGTATTCTGTTCAAGGGTGGCGTAGAAATTCTCCGTTTCAAATACGCGCGTCCTTGGCCGGATGAACCGGGCCTGAATGTAATGCTTCAGCAGAACCTCCAGAGGCTGGCCGTTGCGCTCAAACATGGCGAACAGAAAAAACGGCAGCATGATGACAATCATGAGCGCCGCCGCCATGCTCACGCCGATGGCTCCCTTTGTCAGGAAGAACACCGGCAGACCAACCAATGCGCCTAGACCGAAGCAGACAACCTGCCTCTTGGTCAGGTTGAACAGAAACTTGGATTTGACGCGGGTCAGATCCTTAGGGACAGGTACATAAGCCATCGGTTATCCTCCTTTTCTGCGAAGCACGTACCAGACAGGAAGCCGTTTCCCGGTCTGACTCCGGCTTCCCTGACGCCGGGGCTTCCGCTTGCGCAGCGTCCGGTACTTCTTTCGTGGTTTTGCTTTCCAGCTTGTGTTTTTCTTTTTCATTGCCGTCACGTCCGTTCCTGATTAATGCGCGTTGAAAATGGACTTGGCGACGGAGCTGGACTTGAACAGGGTGAAGCACAGCAGCACTGTGTACCCGATACACGTCCAGAGCGCGGCGCTTACATCGCTGCCAACGCTGATGTTCTGCACCAGCACGGCATAGATTCCAACGCAGACCATAATGAGGAACGCCTGAAAGCCCAGGGCAAAGAGCGACCGCAGGTAGTTCTGTCCCATCTGGCCCCATTCCCGGTTCACCATGGTCGCCATGGGGATCGGAGCGACGGAAGTCACCATATAGATCTCAATCATGCGGCCATACACGATAATGAAGATGCAGATGCTCAGCACCCAGGCGATAATGCCCATGAGGGAGGACTGGAACCACAGCCCGAACAGCGGGCCGATATCCATCTCCATGAGTCTTGCCTCCATATCTCCGATCAAAGTGCTTACATCCAGCGCGGTTTCTCCGATGATCACGCCGGCTGCCTGACTGACCACATGCTGAGCGACGTCAAAGACGCCCATGACAATGTTCCATGTGTTGGTGACGATCAGCACAGCGGCAAAGGTTTTGAAAATCCATTTGAAAAAAATGAAGGTCTCAAAATCATGCATGTTGTTCCGGTCGATCAGGAGCTGGATCAGCTCAAGACACATGACAAAGGTCAGGATGATTCCGGCGATGGGCACCACCACATTTTCAGACAGGCTCTTGATCATGCTGAAGATACTGCCGTTCCATGCCTGGGGTGTCTTACCCACAGTGGAAGCCACATCGGCCACACGGGTATTGATGCTGTCAAACAGTCCGGACAGATTGCTGACGATGCCGCCGACCAGCAGCCCTTTAAGCCACTCGGTAATCTTGTCCCAAATGAAATTCAAGGACATCCCTCCTTAAAGGCCCCCTCCCGCAGACGCGGGAGAGGGCGGAAGAGTGGTCGGATGCGCATCAGCCGAAGAGGCCGCTGAGCAGAGGAACGAGGGTGGTGCCGATCAGGGCGACACCGCCGCCGGCCATGAGCTGCTTGATACCCTGGGACTTTACTGATGTGCGATAAAGAAGTAATAGAAGTGTAAAAAATTTTGCCGTTCCTATCCGGCACTTGCGCATTGTGTCGGATAGGTCGGGC
>JAFWOB010000115.1 GCA_017510065.1 Parasporobacterium sp. | reverse complement strand
GGCCGGCTCTTAAGAGCCTCTTTCTATTGCCCTACTTTACCGGCTCACCCGTAAACGGGTCGAAGTATTCCTTGAGCGTCATCTGGTCGTACTCCAGATCTTCCTTGAGCTGGTTGCGGATATATTCCTGGATCTTCTTCGCATTTTTACCCACTGTATCTACGTAATATCCCCGACACCAGAAATGCCGGTTCCCATACTTGTACTTCAGGTTTGCATGCCGCTCGAAGATCATGAGCGAACTTTTTCCCTTCAGATAACCCATTACCTCCGATACACTGTATTTCGGCGGGATCCTCACAAACATGTGAATGTGGTCCGGGCATGCTTCTGCTTCTATGATCTCGATCCCTTTCCTCTTGCATAATTCACCGAGGATATGCCCCACATCCGCTCGGATCTGGTTATAGATTATCTTTCTCCTGTATTTTGGCGCAAATACGATGTGGTACTTACATTCCCACGTTGTATGTGCTAAACTCCCTTTGTCCATACGGATACCTCCTTAGTATTCTTTGCGCGGTTGGCGAACCTGCGCTCATTATACTATTGGAGGTTTTTTGCTTGAAGCTAAAGCTTTCTTCCGACCACCTGCATAGCAGGTGGTTTATTTGATGGCGTCGCCATACAAGGAAAAAGCCAGCATGACATCTGCATGCTGGCTTATTTGTTAAAATTGAAAAATGTGTTTACTCAAACACTGCCGTATACTGGATGGAAGATACTTTGTCGCCGTCGATGATCACGGTAAGCTGTGCATCTCCTTCCGTCAGGATATAGGCATTGACGCCGTTAAAGCTGTCGGCACCGTATACTTCTTCCACTTTTTCCTTGGAATCGCCAATACTGATCTTATCTGCAGTAGAAACAGTATCATCCAGCAGTGTCAGGGAATTGACTCTGTCCTTGTCACCATCCGGATAGGTGGTCATGATAAAGCTGGTATAAGTAAAGTTCTTATCCAGACCATCAAACGCACAGCTTGTTTCCTCTGTATAGCTCTTTGCATCGCCCAGAGCCTCACAGATCGGAGCTGCTTCAGCCTTCATAGCGATCGGAGTCCCTTTGTACGTAAAGGTGAATCTATCCGACTGTGCTTCCTGGGCTGCTGCACTCTCTTCAACTGTCTGTGCCGTATCTGCAGTTGCAGCAGCGACAGTAGTCGCCTGGTCATCTTTTTTACTGCTGTTATCGCCTGAACCGCAGGCTGTCAGCATTCCTGCCGCTAAAACTGCTGCGATCAGTAAACAAATCATTTTTTTCATATCTAATGTCTCCTTCAGGATCTATTACTATTTATGGTCCGCAGACCGCAATGGTCATTCTACTATGTTTGTCAGTTCTTTTTCAAGTCTTTCTTTGCGGTTCATATAAGTTTCACATTTTTCTTCCCACTTCCGGGCAGTCTCTTCTTCCCCTCTGTGATCCTTTACGCCAAGTTCTTCCGACAGGATCTTTCCAAAGTAACGGGAGAGCTTTTCAGCGCCGTAAACATTCAGGTGCAGGCCCTGGTCATAAGTATCCGTATTCCAGTCAATCCCGATCTCATCAATTTTTTCCAGAAAATTGAAATATAAAAGCCCGTGCTCCTGTGCATACTGTTCCATCTGCTCTTCCCACTCATCATACCAGATAGGAGAAAGGGTCGGAGCCTTGACAAGAACCAGCTGTGTTCCGTGCTCTTCACAGAGCTCGACCATTTTATCAAGATAATAGTAGGCATTATCCCCGAAGGAATAATCCACAAGCGGGATCACCGGATAATCATCTCCGACAGGATTGACCTTGACCTGCATCAGGTATCCGTTATCCGTCATTTGATCCCTGCTGAACAGATACCGGAAATCTTCTCCTGACAATTCCGACCAACGGTCATGGTAGCGCAGGATCGGGAAAATATAACTCCATACACCGTCCTTGGATCTTTCTTCTTTTGTCATGGAAGCATAGATGGAATTCCATTTGCTGGATGACCAGCGCATACCGTCCAGAGTCATTCGGTTATAGGCTTCCCGCTGGCTGGAGGCACCGGTATCGGAAGGCGTGTTGTATTTCATTTCCAACACATTAAAGATCATGATATCCGGCGTTTCATACTTGAAGGTCTCTTCCATCAGGTAATAAGACTGCCAGATCAGCTGCTGGGCAGATCCCCTGATATAGGATGTGATCCCGTACTCCTCCCACAATGTTACAGGAGAAAAATTTTCGTAGACTTCACAATCGCTGATAAAGATCACATCGTTGCCGCCTGCATTATCATAATACTCCTGGATCATGGCGCCTTCCGGGATCTCCGACATAAATTTGGGCATTAAAAGTCCCTGCACCAGGAACAGAAGTCCGGCTGCCGCCAATACCGTTATGACAATAATGAGGATCAGTTTCTTTTTCATATCAATATCAGAACTGGTTGTAAATAAAACTGCTTGCATCATAGCCGATGCCGTAGCTTCCGAACAGGATCACGGACAGCAGCAGCAGGAAAAGCAGTACATAGCGAAGTACTCTCGGAACTTTTTGGAATTTCACCCGGAAACTCACGTCATCCCTGCTGAAAAAGCTCACCAGGAACATTATGATGATGCCGCAGATCAGTATGATATAATCTGCTACGGAAAGACCGAGGTTCATCATAGTTCCATCCCACAGCACATGGAAATTGAACTCCCAGGCCAGGGATCCTATCCGCCGGAAATAGTCACCGACATCATTGAACAGGTCGGTAGCCCTGATCAGATTCATCAGAACAAACATCCGGATGATCTGAAACACATCATAGCCTCTTTTGTTGGACCAGGAAAAACGATTGTGGAATCTGTCATAGGCCGGATTCAATTCTTCTGAGATCACGATCACAACACAGTTGATCAGTCCCCACAGGATAAAATGGAAATTGAAGCCATGCCATACGCCGGTTCCCAGCCAGGTCAGCAAAGAACCGATATAGACCGGTATTCTCATACCAAAACGGCCCAGTTTTGCTCTTGTTTTCAGTGCCAGCTTCAGCATAGGACCGGAAACCGTGATTGGATAGAAGATATAGCTCTTCATCCATTCATTCAGGGAGATATGCCATCTACGCCAGTACTCCGCAATGTTTTTCGAGAAGAACGGACGAATGAAGTTCTCCGGCATCTTAACTCCCAGAGTTTCTCCTACACCGATGGCAATATCGATTCCTCCGGTAAAATCGCCATAGATCTGCACAGCATAAAATACCGTCAGAACAAAGAAGGAAACACCGGTATACTCTGTTCCTTTCAGCGTTCCGATGGCTACTGCGATCCGGTCTGCGATCACCAGCTTTTTGAAAAAGCCCCACAGGACTCTCTGGAGTCCAAATGCTACCTGCCTGCGGTCAAATGCATGCGGTGTAAAAAGGGAATCCTTGAGCTGCTCCCATTTACTGATCGGGCCCTGTACAAGCTGAGGAAAGAAGGACACGAACAATGCCAGTCTGAAGAAATTACGCTCTGCCTGTGCCTTGCCCCTGTATACATCGATCACATATCCCATAGACTGGAACATATAAAAGGAAATACCGAATGGAAGCCCTACGGAAAGGAAGGAAAAGACCGCCGATCCGCTCATGCTGTGCAGAGGATCCACCAGACAGGCTTTACAGAAAAAGAGGATTCCGAAATTCACTACAATAGTGATCACAAACCACAGACGGTTTCTGGATTTTACCTCTTTTTTATAGGCTTTTTTCTCTTCTTTGGACATCTCAGTCTTATGCTTCTTCAGGTACAGATCCTGCCTCTGAAGATTCTCGTCCATATACCGTGTCACAAGATAGGTTGTGATGGTGGTAAACAGAATAAAGCCTATATATTTCAGGCCTGCAAGGGTATAAAAAGTATAACTGGCAACAAGAAGTACTATCCACTGTATCTTTTTAGGCAGTGCATAGTACAGGATGATCAGTATTCCGAAAAATGCCAGAAAATCAATCGATGTAAAGGACATTCTTTATTCTTCGTCCAGTCTCTGAATCAGTTCCCAGATTGCTTCCGCAGAATTGAAGTTGTCAGGGATCAGTTCCTCTGCCGGAATTGCCACATCGAATTCCGCATTGATCTCTGCTACCAGGGTAACGATATCAAAAGAATCAAAGATCTTGCCGTCGATCAGATCATCAGCAAGTTCGAAGTCCACTTCGGGATGTAAACCTTCAAGAATTTCCAATAACTGTTCCATTTATTTTTCCTCGTTATATTTATTTTTCAATGAGACTCTGTCGATCTTTCCGTTAGCAGTATAGGGCATATTCTCCAATTGGACAATCACATTCGGGAACATATATCTGGGAAGTTTTTCCTTGGTGAATTCCGCCACTTCCGCCCTCGTTGCATCGCCGACATAGTATAACACGATTTTCTTCTTAATGTCATCAAATATACAGCAATTTGTCCGGATCCCTTTATGCATATTCACAACGACTTCAATCTCGCCCAGTTCAATGCGGTGCCCCATATGTTTGATCTGATAGTCCTTGCGGGAAACATAGCACAGTTCTCCCCGTTCATTGTATCGTCCGAGATCTCCTGTTTTGTAAATGGTCTCCGGATACATGTCGTTCAGGGGGTTCTGGATGAATGCCTCCCTGGTCTTCTCCGGATTGTTGTAGTATCCGAGAGTCAGACAGGTTCCCTTTACGCAGATCTCACCTACCTCGCCGAAAGGCGTTTCTGTAAGGTCATCATTCAAAAGAAGAATGGAGGTGTTGTGAAACGGTCTTCCTACAGGAAGAGTCTCATCCAGCGCAAATTCCCGGTCAACTTTATAATAGCAGCATACTCCTGTTGTTTCCGTCGGTCCGTAAAGATTGACATACAGCGCGTCCGGCAGGACTTCCTTCCACATGTTCAGCTGTTTGATCGGAAAGACTTCTCCCACGAATACAACACGTTTGATATATTCCGGCCGGATTTTCTCAAATGTCCGGAAGGAGGAAACGATCGTCAGGGCAGATGCTGCCCAGCAGATGGTGTTGATCTTATGTTCATTCAGGAATTCCACAAGCTTGATCGGGAACATAAACAGGGATTTCGGAATAATATACGTAGTGGCACCGAATTTCATAGTAGGTACGATCTCTTTCAGTGCAGCGTCAAAATAAAACGGTGCCTGATTGCCGTATACCGTTTCCGAATCAAACTGAAGGACTTCCGACAGATTTTCAATATAGTCGATCACAGACCTGTGACAGGCCAGCACACCCTTGGGCACACCTGTAGAACCTGAAGTGAAAACTGCGTAAATAGGATCGATATCTGTCTGAGCATCACGCACTTTGCCGAGTGATGCTTCATCGATCCCGTTCCGGCTTACCTGGCTGTACTGACAGACTTCACCGTTAAAACCGTATTCCCGGATCATTTCCCCTGTAGTCTCATCACAGATGACTGCGCCTGCCTGCACCGTCTGGATGATCAGCTCGATCCTGTGCTTCGGCATCTCTTCGTCCAGGGCGACATAAAAACAGCCGGCATAGATCACTCCCAGATAGGCAGCGATCGCTTCCGGTGTTTTTTTCATGAAAACAACAACAGGTTTTTTATAGTAACCCTTCTGATACAGAAAAGAACCGATCGCCCGGGCTGCCTCATATGTCTGACGAAACGTCAGTGTGCTGTCCTGTGCGCAGAATGCCGGTTTATCCGGTACCTGCAGAACGGTTTCTTCCAGATACTGCAAAATATTGGTGTACTGCATGATAATTACTCCATTAAAATTATACTGTAATAAGTTCTTTGTATTCCTCTTTCAGCACAGATCCGCATGAGATCAGGGACTGTTGGGCAAGAACCTCCATAGCGTCTATATATCCCGGTCCGATATCATAGTCACGCTTCACCAGGGACAGTTCCGTGCATCCCAGGATGATCGCTTCCGCTCCGTTTGCTTTCAGTTCATCGCCAACAGCGCGGAACCTGTCCATCTCTACCGGACGGTTTGCCTTTACATTCTGATAGATCACATGCATCACATCTTTCTGCCGCTCCGGAGAGGGACAGACGATCTGCATGCCGTTTTCTTCCAGTTCTTTTCGGAACAGCCCGGTACTCATGGTGCCGTCTGTTGCCATGACCCCGACCTTTGTAATTCCCCGCTCCTTCAGATAGTGAACGGTTGCCCGTATGATATTCACAAAGGGTTTATGAAGGGACTGCTCAAGTTCTTCCTGGAAATAGTGTGCCGTGCAGCAGGGCATGGCCAGAAACTCTACGCCCTGTTCTTCCAGCTTCTCCGCAATGTCAAGAATCACCGGCAGCGGACTTTTCCTGGTATGGTCCAGAATATAGGAAGTCCTGTCCGGGATAGATGGAATATTGTAGATGATCATATCCAGATGATCCTGATCGGTGGCAGCGTCCGTCATCTTGATCACCAGTTCCATAAAAAAAGATGTCGCGATGGGGCCCATGCCCCCGATCACGCCAAGTACTTTTTTACCGTTTACCATTCCTGCCCTCCTGCTCTGCCTTCTGTAGGCATCAACCCATTATCAGCTCCAGTCATACACACCGTACTGCGCGGAAATATCCTCCGGCACCGGCATACTGTTATACGGGGTTGCAGGATAATCAGACTTGATATGGTAATGTGTCCCCCCGTGCTGTGCTGAGATCTCATCCAGCCGTCCATCGCTGATCATGCACATATTAGGCCTCTGACTCCACTCCGTCCAGTTGGTGGCATCCACATGATACCAGGTGTTGCCGCCATCCAGGGAGACAAGGTTCCAGAAATGCCTGGTATAAGTTTCATCTGTCTGGATCGGCATATTCATGATCCCCAGCCGGTCCAGCAGAAGTTTGACAGAAGCATAGCTGCCGTAACAGTCTCCGCGATATTCACTCAGCATCTTATAGCCTTCCCGGATATAGTTTCTGGTATAATCCGTCAGGACATAAGGAATCTCCCGGACATAATTGTAAACTGCCCATACTTTGTGGAGATCATCCATGCCGTCATAGGTGATCTGAGAGATGATGATATCACATAGTTCATTTGCCTTCATCAGGTAATACTCATCCGAATCCGGTTCCATAACATGAATGTAAACCGTTTTACTGGTGGTATTTCCGACACTGTCTGTTGCACTGTATATAACCGGATAGGTTCCGATCTTTGTCACATCCACTTCACTGTTGTCGATCTCAAGTTCCAGATCTTCGTCATAATCGTCTTCCACTTCAGCGAAGCTTTTATAAGAGATTGCATCATTCCAGAACACGTAGATGTCCTCATCCACATAAATAACCGGAGCCGAAGTATCATGATACACTTCCAGCTTCAGACTTTTATCTGTATAATTGCCTGCTTCGTCTGTAAAACGTATGACGATATCCTGGATGCCGTCCTTGTCATAATCCGGTTCTTTGATATAGCTCATTCGAACGTCTGAAATGTCGCTGACGGTGTCTGCAAACTCTTCTATGGTGTAGACTTTTCCGTTTGCAGAAACGGCGTCATGCACAGACGCCACAGGGGGTTTCCTGTCCCGCAGTACGATCAGGTCATGATCAGGAGAATATTTAACAATATAAAGAAGACCTGCCACCGCGATCACCGCGCCTAAAAGGACCAGCATCACAGCAAACGCGGAAATAAATCTCATAGTGCGTCTTCTGTCATTCCGGAACAGTTTCCTCTGTCTGTATATTTCATTCAGCTGGGTATTCTCACTCGTACTCAATTTTCACCTTCAACACCGGTTTCTGTATCTTCAAAAACCTGCTCTATATATTCTACTTCGTATGGAATCTCTTCAATGGGTTCGGGAGCAGCATCTTCTTCATAAGTCCCGGGATCGGCCGGAATATCCGGTTCTGCCGGAACATCAATGTCATCCGGAATTATTTCTCCGTCTCCATCATAAGTTTCTTCATACAAGGCCGGATCATAGGATGTGTCATCATAATAGTAGTCGTACGCTGTCCAGTCAGGTACTTCCCAATAACTCGGTACCTGATAGGACTCCCAGCCTTCATTGTTCCATCTGGCGTCATTCGGATCGAACTGTGCTTCCACATCGATCAGGCCACCTTCATAAATGACCTCGCGGTCTTCATCTGTCCAGAAATCCTCTTCAGGGGTAGACGGATAATTAACCAGATCCCATGCATGGATCAGCCGTCCGTCCGAAGTAATATGTCTTCTGGTAAACTCAGACAGATATTTATCACTAACCAGACACAATATTCCGTCTTCTCCCCAGCTCCAGCAGCATGGATCAAAGTGCCACCAGGTGTTGCCTTTGTCGATACTGACCAGACACCAGTAATGGACGTAGTTGTTGTTGTTCCTAACCTCCATCACTTCATAGCCAAGCCTGGAAAGGAGCAATCTGGAAGCAGAATAATAGCAGAAGCAGTCCCCTTCCCTTTTTGTCAGCATCCAGTAAGCGTTCTGCATCCAGTCCTCTGAATGTACCTCATCCACATATCCGATGGCATGCAGATATTCATAGACTTTCAGACACTTCATTTCATCGGAGATCGTATCATCCGGAATGATCGTTTCCAGTACCAGATCTGCCAGTTTATAGATCTCTTCCTGGCTGATCAGATCCGTGCCGGAAAGAACCGTTACTGTTGTCAGTTCCCTGGTGATATTGCCGTCCGCATCCCTTGCAACGTAAGTGACCGGGTAAATGCCCGGTGTGGTCAGATCCACTCCTTCATTTTCGATCTCCAGAACAGGAGAAGGATCGTTGTCATCTTCCAGGTAAATGCCGTCTTTGTAAGCCACAGAATTACCAGCGTAAACGACGATCGGTATTACGCCGAATATCTCCGGTGCAGCGGAATCCCCGTACATAGAGGATGCCGGTACAGATTCCGGTTCAGTCTTCGGAGCCTTTACAAGATCCGTAACAATATCATCCTTTGGCTTCAAAAGAGCCAGTCCTGCGATCACAAGAGCCAGGACCACAATAATAAGCGAAGCCGTGATAATGATCGTCGAGATCTTAGTTTTTGCTCCGCTCTTTCTGTCTCTGGAAAGATCATCATAATAGTCGTTGTACTCATCGGCATTAAAACTGCGGGCCGCTGTCCTGGATTCACCGTAGTACTCTTCCGTCCGAATGATCTTTGCTTCTTCGTTCAAATATATTTTATTTATCTTTTTAGCAGTTCTGCGGGAATACAGCCTCGCAGTTCTGCTTCCGGTCGTTCTGTTGTAAGAAGATCTTTTACCTGATCCGGTACGCATAGCTACTTCCTGCTGTGTATGTTTTCAAGTTATTTTACTATCCTTGAACCTAAAGGTCAAATTTATCACAGAATCTGCACAATTTCCATATGTTTTCCGAAAATTCCCTTCTTCCGCAGGTTTTTATTCCAAGATACGGAATGCGGAGATGACCGCCTGCGGGGTGCAGTTTCCCCGGAATTCATTGATCATCGGATAATAAAGAATTGAGATCAGACTCCCATCCGTCAGTTTTTCATACTGCTGACGGATATAATCTTCCGAGCCGAACATGATGCCGTCTGTCACAAACCCGCTTTCATCCTGCAGGGACATTTTCAGTACATTCCGGTTTCTGCCTAAAATACTGCTTCTCAGTATTGTGACCTTATTCTGCCCGAATACCGGTTTTTCATTATCTGTTCCGAAAGGCTCCAGAAGTTCCAGTTCCTTTGTAAAGGTCTCATTTATGTATTTAAAAGGAAGAGCCATATCGATCCAGATCACCCGCTCCATATCAGCCAGATCCTGCAGACAGGAGGCATTCATGCGCTGTGCGAACCGATTGACGGTTTCTTCGTCTGTTCCTGCAGACTTTAAGGTAAACCCGCATGCTTTGGCATGTCCGCCGCATTTTTCAAATAATTCCGGATGTTCTCTCAGTCCTTCAATCAGATTGTAAGAATCTATGGAACGTCCCGAGCCTTTCAAAGCATTCTGCGACCTGGTGATCACGATCGCCGGTCTGTTGTATTCATCTTTCAGTCGTCCTGCCAGGATACCGGCAATGCTTTCATGGGCTGCAGGAAGAAAGACTACCAGGATGCTGTCCCTGGATGGGTTGTTTTCTTCTTTTTGCCGGATCATCTCGATGGCTTCCTTTTCACAGGCAGAAGTCAGGTTCTTTCTCTGCTCATTCAGTTCCGACAGTTCCTTTGCCAGCATACGGGCGTTCTGCGGATCTCTTTCACAAAGCAGTTCATAGGCAAGTCCGGCGTTTTTCAGTCTTCCGGCGGAATTGATGCATGGCGACAGGATGTAAGCGACAGAGCGGGAATCCATACAGGCCATATCCATCCCTCGCTCCTGTGCCAGGGCCAGCAGCCCTGGGCTGTCTGTATTCCGAAGTCTTTTGATTCCTTCAGATGCCAGGATTCTGTTTTCGTCTTTCAGCGGCACAATATCAGCAATCGTAGCGAGCCCTGCATATTGAAGTAGATCGTCCAGCAAATCTTCCAGACTGGTCTGGAACAGTCTGTTATATGCCTGTACGAATTTATAAGCTACTCCTGCCCCGCAAAGTTCCCGAAAGGGATAGGTACAGTCTTTCTGCTTGGCATCTATGATCACGTTGGCATTCGGCAGCATCTCCGATGGTTCATGATGATCCGTTATGATCACATCGATCCCATATCTTCTGGCGGCATGCACAGCTTCAAGGGAAGAGATCCCATTATCACAGGTGATGATCAGAGAAATCTTATCCGCATACGCTTCTTCCACCATAACCGTACTCATTCCGTAGCCTTCTGCCATACGGTCCGGGAGTCTGACATCTGCATGAGCTCCTGCAGCGGTCAGGAAACGTTCCAGAATATAACTGGCGCAGACACCATCCGTATCATAATCTCCCATAATGCGGATGCGTCCGCCGTTTTGTATGACATTCTGAGTAATCCGGACTCCTTCTTCCATTCCCTTCATCAGAAACGGATCATACAGATCTGATACATCTGCATGAAGATATTTCCGGATCTGCTCTGCTCCTTCAATATCCCGGTTTCTGAGGATCCGGGCAAGAAGCGGGCTGATATGGAATTGCTTTGATATACCGGCAAAATCTGCCTTTTTCGAATAGATTTTCCAGACTTCCATATTCGGGTATAGCATACCTTTCTGTCTGATCAGATCATCTGCACGGCGCAGAATCCTGCATATAACACAAGGAGCACGATTCCCTGCCAGCGATAGAGCCTGCCCTTTACAAGTGCCGGTATGACCATGATCAGCATAACCAGAAGCATCAGAGGCAGGTCCAATATAAGGGATGCATTATGTCCCCACAGCATCTTGGAGGATGGAAGGTCAAAGGGCTGGATCGTAATGGAGATCCCGCTTACCAGCACCAGATTGAACAGATTCGCACCGATGATATTTCCGACGGAAAGTGCCCCATGGCCTTTTGCCAGTGAAGTAATGGCTGTAACAAGTTCCGGAAGGGATGTGCCCAGGGCAACAAAGGTCAGGGCAATTACGGTCTCCGGAACACCGAATCCTTCTGCGATCTTTGTTCCATTGTCCACCAGCAGCCTGGCACCGACTGCGATCAGGGCAGCCCCCAGAACCAGGAACAGGATCATTTTCCAGACAGGGAGTTCTTTTGCTGCCTCTTCGTTCTCTTGTGTTTCCGGCACCGCTCCGATTCTGCTTTTTCCGAAACTCTGCTTCACACTGATGGCCATATAAACCACAAACATCAAAAGCAGAATAATTCCCGTTACTCTGGTAAAAGTCTTCGTGATATAGGAGATTACGCAATACACAGCAGCCGCTGCAAAAAATGCGATGGAAGGTACGATCAGGTTCTTCCGTTCAATCTTTGCAGGACGGATTGCCATGGTCAGCGCTGAGATGAGTGCGGTGTTGCAGATGATGGATCCTATCGCATTTCCGTAAGCCAGGTCCCCATGGCCGGTGGCCGCTGACGTAGCCGATACCATGACTTCAGGCAGTGTTGTGCCGATGGCAACAACCGTTGCGCCGATCAGGATTTCCGGAAGGTTCAGTCTGTGGGCAAGGCTCACCGCCCCGTCTACGAACCAGTCTCCGCCTTTGATCAGGCAGATCAGACCCAATATAAATAACAAAATCGGAATTAACATGTTTTCTCCTTGTATCAAACGAACAAATCCCGGAGACCCTTCACCAGTCAAAAAGTGAATGATATGGAACTTTCTGACTGGTGAAGGGTCTCCGGAATTGTTATTTCCTCGATCTACACAGGATGATAATTACTGTTTGCGGTTTTTCTTCTTGCGGTTCGGATTAGCCGTAATCTTCTTTACTTCCTGAACCGTTTCCTTTGCTTCTTCTGCGGGACCTTCCACAGCAGGTCTGACAGCCTTGGCGCCCTTTACGTCCAGACGATCGTTTTTCTTATGAAGCATATAGAAGAGTGATCCAGCCAAAAGGACGGAGGAGAAAGCACCGGCAACGATACCGACTGCAAGCGGAAGAGCAAATGCCTTCATGGACTCAACGCCCAGGATATACAGGAACAGGACTGTCACGAAGGTAGTCGCTGATGTCAGGATACTCCTGGTCATGGACTGGGAGATACTTCTGTTGACCACAAACTTCAGGTCATGGTTGATCGTGGCATCTGCCAGGTTCTCCCTGATACGGTCGAAGATAACGATGGTCGCATTGATCGAATATCCGACGATGGTCAGGATGCAGGCGATGAAGGAATTGCCCACAGACAGCCTGAAGATCGCAAAGAAAGCAATAACGATCATGACATCATGCAGAAGGCAGATTACAGATGAGATAGCGAATTTAAACTTGCGGAACCGGATCCAGATATAAAGCAGCATCAGAACAGCTGCAATGATCAGGGAAACATAAGCGTCTCTTAAAAGTTCCGAACTGATCGTAGAACTGATGAATGTTGTCTCAAAGCTTTCCGGATCTGCGCCATAGGTCTCCTCCAGAAGGGTCTGCATCGCTTCTCTCTTGTCCACATCCAGGGTCTGAGTCTTGATCACGTACTGGGTGGAACCGGTAACCTTCTGACCTTCGATATCACTGCTTCCGATCACTTCGGCAATTGCAGGCTTGATCTCATCGTTAAACGTATCGATCGTTACATCTTCCGGGAAGTCCACGGTTGTGCTGACACCGCCGACAAACTCGATACTCATGTTCAGCGCACGATCGCCTGATGCGCCGCCGACGATCATCGCCACAATACCTGCACAGATGCAGACGATGGCAATGATAAATGCTACGGCTCTCTTGCCGACAAAGTCAAATGCCTGCTTTGCGGACTTCTTCGCAGAAGCAAACATGGACGGTTTGTCACAGCCCATATAAAGCATGCTGAACATTAAAACTCTGGTAACCAGAAGGGAGGTAATAACACTGAGCACAATACCGATAGCCAGCGTCATACCGAATCCGTTTACCGTACCTGATCCGAAGATCATAAGAACGATAGCGACGATCAGGGTCGTAATATTGCCGTCCAGGATGGCTGAGGTAGATTTCTTAAAGCCATTCTTAATCGACTGCTCAATGGAATAACCTGCATTGATCTCTTCCTTGATACGGGCATTGATGATTACGTTGCCGTCCACTGCCATACCAATTGTCAGTATGATACCGGCGATACCTGAGATCGTAAGGGTCAGGTTAAAGGCATTCAGCAGCAGCAGGATCGCGGCTGTATAAAAGACCATAGCCAGAGCAGCTGCAAGACCCGGGATCCTGTAATAGATGATCATGAAGATCATGATCAGGAGGATTCCGATCAGGCCGGCGATCAGAGAAGTGCTGATCGCGTTGTCGCCCAGTTTTGCGGAAACGACTTTGGAAGATACTTCTTCCAGTTCCAGGCTCAGGGAACCGATACGGATCGTAGAAGCTAAAGTGGTAGCATCCTCATAGGATTCCATACCTTCAATGATGCAGTTGCCGTCAGAGATCACAGACTGCACTCTCGGGCTGCTGACAACCTCGCCGTCATAAACAATATAAATGATCTGGTTCAGATACTTGGCTGTTGCTTCTGCAAATTTAGCTGCGCCGTCCTCATTCAGCTGGAGCTGTACAACAAATTCGGATGTACCGGTTCTCTGATCAGACTGGCTTGCCGCCTGCGCATTGGCAATATCCGTACCGGAAACCCAGACAGTCGGATTGTCGTAATCAGTCGCTCCTGATTCTGTCGTCTGATCATAGGTGACAAACTGTAAGGAACCGGGGCGTCCCAGTTCATCGATCACCTTCTGGGTATCATAAACACCCGGGATCTCTACGGTGATCCGGTTAGTCCCTTCCTGGTAGACAGACGCATCCGTACTGTACTGCTGCACACGCAGCTGCAGCTTGTAGATCGTATCCGCCATATCTATTGCGGAAGGATTGTCCTCCACCGTCTGATATGTCACGCTGACACCGCCTCGTAAGTCAAGGCCAAGGGTAATATTTCTAGCTGCACCAATGTGTCCGCCGCCGAATCCGATGCCGGCGACCACACAGCATCCGATAATTAAAATTACCGAGATGATAAAGATAATAATATGTTTTGTCCTTTTCATATCCCTTCCTCTTTCCAGAATCAGTTTAACTGACGTATTTTAACATTTCAGCCTAATATTGTCTACCGAATATAATCATATCAGCTTCTTAAAAATACATTGATCTCTCCGAGCCGGCTGACAATCTTCTCCATGATCGGCGTCACATCTTTGTCTTCCAGAGTTCTGTCATTGGCACGGAATCTGACGGTATAGGCAAGGGATTTCCTGCCTGCCCCCACCTGCTCTCCTTCATAGATGTCAAACAATTCATAATGCTCCAGCAGTTTTCCGCCGCAGGTTTCAATAATCTCTTCGATCTGTCCGGCGCGGACGCTCCTGTCCATCACAAGGCTCAGATCCCTGGATACCGCCGGGTATTTGGGGATTCCCTGATACTTCCTTGCAAAGCAGACCTGATCATACAGTGCTTCCACATCGATCTGGGCAGCATAAGTTCTCTTTGCCAGACCATAGTTTTTCACTACCGTCGGATGAACTTCTCCGAGGACTGCCACGGGAGTACCTTCATAGGAAAGCACTGCCTGGCGGCCCGGATGGAAGAATGGAAGTTCCCCAGTGTTGTCGTACCTGCGGTGTCCGGTAAGCCCAAGTCCTTCAAAAAGTTCCTCCACGGCACCTTTCAGATTGAAGAAATCACCTTCCCCGAAGAATCCAAGGGACAGTGTCATACGTTCGTCCGGAAGTTCGGTAAGCGGCAGCTGCTTTGCAATATATACGTTGGACAGTTCATAAAGAGCTGCTTCTTTGTTCCTCCGGTTATAATTGGTGGCAAGGGAGGTGAACAGTCCGTTCAGGAGAGAAGTTCTCATGATACTGTAATCCTCTCCCAGCGGATTGCTGATCACGATGGCCTGACGGTGCGGATCATCCGGATCCAGAAGGCACTTGTCAAATACCTTCGGGCTTTCAAAGGAATAGGTCATCGCCTCTGAGAAGCCTACGGCCTGCATCCGCTCACGGATCACTTCATTCACCTGGAATTTATAGGTCAGCCTTCCGCTGGCTCCCTTCATAGCCGGAAGCGTGGTCGGAATCTTATCATAGCCGTAGAATCTGGCGATCTCCTCCGCGATATCAGCTCCCCGCAGAAGATCCTGGCGGAAGGACGGAACGGTCAGCATGCCGTTCTTTTCATCGTAGCTGATCTCCAGCGCCGGGAAATAGGAAAGCATCTCTTCTTTGGAAATATCTGTACCCAGGTAAGCGTTGATCCTGTCAGGATCAAATGCGATCCTTTTTTCCTGTACCGGTTCCGGATAAAGATCGATCATGCCCCCCACTACATCGCCGGCGTCCAGTTCTTCGATCAGCTGGCAGGCTCTAATGATGGCGGGAACGGTATTGTTGGGATCCAGTCCCTTTTCATATTTTCCGGAAGCATCGGTCCGAAGTCCCAATCTCCTGGCTGATAAACGGTTGTTTGTACCGTCGAAGCAGGCGCTTTCAAAGACCAGGGTTTTGACATCGTCTGTGATCTTGGACTCTTCTCCGCCCATGATGCCGGCAATTCCGATCGGACGTTCTGCATCACAGATCATCAGGATGTCTTTGTCAAGAGTCCGTTCCTGGCCGTCCAGTGTTACGAACTTTTCTCCGTCTTCAGCCCTTTTCACTATGATCTTATGGCCTTTGATGGTATCGTAGTCGAAAGCATGCATCGGCTGGCCGTATTCTTCCATCACATAATTGGTAATATCCACCACATTGTTAATGGGACGGATCCCGTTGCTGGCGAGGCGCTGCCTGAGCCATCTCGGTGACGGGGCAAGCCTGATGTTTTTCACCATCATGGCAGTATAACGTGGACAAAGATCTGTATCTTTGACTTCCACTTCCAGAAGTTCGCGGATATCCCCTTCTGTTTTTTGAATCTTCGGCTCTTCATTTACAAAGGGCTTTCTGAAGGTTGCGGCTGCCTCCCTGGCGATTCCCAGTACACTGTAGCAGTCAACCCTGTTGGATGTGATCTCAAACTCGTAATTGGCATCGCAAAGTCCCAGATAAGAGATGGCACTTTCCCCTACCGGCGCATCATCCGGAAGGATGTAAAGACCGTTCTCCGGAGCATCCGGATACATTTCCCTGGTAGAACCCAGCTCCTCGATGGAGCACATCATACCGAAGGACTCCACTCCTCTTAATTTGCCTTTTTTGATCTTAATGCCGCCGGGAGTCATATTGCCGTCATGTCCGCCGGCAACTCTTCCGCCGTCCAGTACCACCGGAACCTTGGCTCCTTCAAAGACATTCGGGGCTCCTGTAACGATCTGGATCGTTTCCGTTCCCACATTCACCTGGCAGATCTGCAGTTTGTCCGCATCCGGGTGTTTTTCCATGGAAAGGACCTGACCGATGACGATCTTCTCCAGATCTTCATCAAACACTTTATAGCCTTCCACCTTCGTACCGGAGAGAGTCATCGCATCCCTGAATTCCTGATAGGAACAGTCAAGTTCCGGCACATATGATTTGATCCATGATAATGACGCATTCATAGCTTCTCTCCTTTCCTAGAATTGTTTTAAAAATCTCATATCGTTTTCGTACAAAAGTCTCATATCGTCGATCTCGCATTTCAGAAGGGTAAGTCTTTCCAGACCCATTCCGAAGGCAAAGCCGGAATAAACATCCGGATCGATCCCTGCCATCTCCAGAACATGCGGATGCACCATACCGCAGCCCAGGATCTCGATCCAGCCTTCCCCTTTGCAGAAACGGCAGCCCTTTCCGCCGCACTTGAAGCAGCTGACATCCACTTCAGCGGACGGCTCAGTAAATGGGAAATGATGGGGACGGAACTTGGTTCTGGTATCCGGTCCGAAAAACCGTTTGGCAAATTCATCCAGCGTTCCCTTCAGATCTGCAAATGTGATCCCCTTATCGATAACCAGACCTTCGATCTGGTGGAAAGAAGGAGAATGGGTCGCATCCACTTCATCGGCGCGGAAGACCCTTCCCGGAGCGATCATTCGGATCGGAAGGACGCCCCGCTCCATTTCATGGATCTGCACGGATGACGTCTGCGTCCGCAGAAGGATATCATTATTTATATAGAACGTATCCTGCTCATCCTTAGCCGGATGATTTGCAGGAATATTCAGAGCTTCAAAATTGTAGTAATCGTATTCGATCTCCGGTCCGGACACTACTTCATATCCCATTCCGACAAAGATATCTTCCACCTGTCTCAGGATCACATTGTTCGGATGGCTGTGTCCGAGGGTATTCTTTTTCCCCGGAAGCGTCACATCAATCTCTTCCGCCTGCAGTCTTGCCTGCATCAGTCTGTTCTCAAACTCTGTCCGCATGGAATCCAGATTGTTCTCAATCTCTTTTCTGGCATCATTGACCAACTGTCCGACACGCGGTCTCTCCTCAGCGGACACATCCTTCATCCCTTTCAGCACCTCTGTCAGCAGGCCCTTTTTCCCAAGGTACCTGACTCTGAGATCGTTGAGGGAATCTGCGGAAGAAGCGCTTAAGATCTGTTCCATCGCTTCCTGTCTGATTTTCACTAATTTTTCCAGCATATTCTTATCCCCTTATATTAAGTAAAGAATGACACATTCTATTTTAAACTGCACGAATAGAGTGCAGCATGTGCACACGTGCATAAGATTTTAGTACAGTTACCGGGTGGTGTCAATAAAAAGGCTGTTTCTTCATAGAAGAAACAGCCTGCCATCTAAAAAAGCAATGCCCAAAACCTGAGCTGAATTTTGATCCCTAGCGTTTGCCAGGTGGGTTTTACCGCACTTTAACTTCTGAAGTCCACACGAACGAGGCATGTCATAGGCTAAAAAATATTGGAATCCCTATTAATCGATGTAGGTTCAAAATATCAGCCGGTCCGGGCATCCATATCATAACATTTTCCCGTAGGAATGACAACTGTTACTTCTCTTTCTGTAAGGTTTTCCTGTATAAAAAAACAGTGAAAACGGTATTTTCCTTCCTAGAAAAAGAAAAGATAGCAAAACAAACGGAGTGTGATATAATAGTCGAAAATAATTCTCTGAGGAATCCGTATGATTTTCAGCAGCACCTTTTTTTTGTGCGTTTTTTTGCCGGTCACATTAATATTGTATTACATTCTGCCTTTCAGGTTCAAGAATGCTCTCCTCCTTCTGGCGAGTCTGGTCTTTTATGCCTGGGGCGAACCGGTCTATGTGCTGCTGATGATGTTCAGCATCGTCTTTAACTATTTCGCCGGCATCCAGCTTGGCGACCTGAAATCCCGCCGTGTCCGCAGGATCAGGAAGCATGTCTTCGTCTTTACGGTGGCGGTCAATGTCGGGATCCTCTGCTTTTTCAAATACTACGGCTTTTTCCTGACCAATGTAAATGCACTTCTGGGAACCCACATTCCGATCAAGGATCTGGCTCTTCCCATCGGCATTTCTTTTTATACCTTCCAGATCCTGTCCTATGTGATCGATGTTTACTGGGGAAATGTAGATGTCCAGTTCAATATTATCGACTTCGGTGCCTATATCACCATGTTCCCCCAGCTGATCGCTGGTCCTATCGTACGCTATGAAGATATACAGCGGCAGCTGAAGAAAAGAACGATTACGCTGGACAAGGCAGCTGACGGTGCCGTCTGGTTTATCCGGGGCCTGGCCAAGAAAGTTTTGCTGGCCAACAACATCGGTATGCTGTTTGATACAGTATTCGCCATTCCTGCCGCCCAGCGGCCGGCCCTTACAGCGTGGATCGGGATCATCGCCTATACGTTCCAGATCTATTTCGATTTTTCAGGCTACTCCGATATGGCAATAGGTCTCGGAAAGATGATGGGTTTTACCTTCGTACAGAACTTTGATCATCCATACATTTCCAGGAGCATTACGGAATTCTGGCGCAGATGGCATATTTCTCTCAGCACCTGGTTCCGTGAATACGTCTATATCCCGCTTGGAGGCAACCGCGTCAATCCGCTCCGCCATATCAGGAACATCATGATCGTCTGGGCACTCACCGGTCTGTGGCATGGCGCTGCCTGGTGTTATATCCTCTGGGGACTGTATTACGGCATACTTCTTCTGCTGGAAAAATACATCTGGGGTAGATTTCTTCAGAAATGTCCGCGGATCTTCCAGCATATCTATACGATCTTCTTTTTCATCATCGGATGGCTGATCTTTACTGCTCCATCCGCTTCCGGACTGTGGGATAATTTTAAAGCCATGTTCGGTCTTCTGGGCAACGGATTTTCAAATTCCGCTACCTGGTATTACCTGACTTCGTACCTCATTCTTCTGATCCTGTGCATCCTGTGCTCCACTCCGCTGGTCCGCACTCTTTTCGGTATGGTATCACAGGCAGGAAAACGTTGGGGACAGATTGTCGCCTCCGCTGTTTATGTCCTGATGTTTATCACATCTCTGGCATATCTGGTGAATGCGACCTACAATCCGTTTTTGTATTTTAAATTTTAGACAAGGAAGACATTATGAACAGAAGAACGCAGCAAAAACAAAAGAACCGCTTTATCAGGATCGTAACCCTGGTCCTGTTTGCTGCGATCATTATCCTGGCAGACATTTTCCTGCTTGTAAGTCACAACAGAGAGTTTTCCGAACGGGAAAACAGGGTGCTTGCCAAACCACCCGTCCTGACCACTTCAAACCTTCTTTCCGGCAAATATATGACCCAGGCGGAAAGTTTTATCTCCGATCAGTTTTTCCTGCGGGATGGTTGGATCACCTACAAGCTGAACGCGGATAAGCTGTTAGGCAAAAAAGAGTCCAACGGGGTCTATCTCGGAAAAGAAGGTTATCTGATCGAGCAGGCCAAGGAACCGGCGGAAGAGGATTTTGAAAGGAATCTGGATGCCATCCGCGACTTCGCTCTGCGTCATGCCGGAGATCAGAATATCGTCATGACCGTGATCCCCAATGCAGTCTACGTTATGAGCCATCTTCTGCCCACCGGCGCACCTGCCATCGACCAGGAGGCGATCCTTGACAGGATCTCGGAAAAGGTAGGAACGGTCCTTCATTTTGAGGACCTGACCCAGGATCTTATAGCGCATCGCCATGAGTACATTTACTATAAAAGTGACCATCACTGGACCAGCCTGGGAGCCAGATATGCTTTCGATGCCCTGTATCCTTCCCTGGGCATTACGGACCCGGTTGACACATACACGCAGTATAAGGTTACGGATCAGTTTTCCGGGACTCTCGCATCTGCTTCCGGCGCATCGGACGTCCGGGATGAGATCGATCTGTTTGTACCGGACAGTGATATCCAGTATGTGGTCGAGTATGTAGGTGACAGCAAAAAATCAGCCACCATCTACAGCTCTTCCGCCCTTGATACAAACAGTAAATACGAGGTGTTCCTTGCCGGGAACCATCCTCTCATCAAGATCAGGACAACCGCTCCCAACAAGAAGAACCTTCTTCTTATCAAAGACTCCTATGCCAATGCGTTTGTTCAGTTCCTACTTCCCTATTATGGAACAATCTACATCGTGGATCCGCGTTATTACAGCGATGATCTGGACAAACTGGTCACCACGGGAGAGATTACGGACATCCTGTTTCTTTACAATGTAAATACCTTTGTGGAAGACAATTCCATTGCCGGTGCTTTAACGGCAGAATCATAACTTATGAACCGAAACCAACAGAAATACATCTTCATATTCCTTGCGCTTGCCGTCGTTGCAGCTGCTGTTATCCTGATCCTGGTCCTTGTAAAACCGGGACAATCGGATACGGAAATCACGGAAGGCCTGAAATATATCCGGGATATGGAAGCCGTGGATATCAGTTCAGTGGAAAAAGAGGTCAATGCCGTGCGGCAGGCTCTCTTCTTTGAAGATCTGGACGAAAAGATTGAAGAAGATCCCGACTATGTATGGACGGCACTGGACCAGATCGGTACCGTCATGCTGGGAGATTCCAGAACAGTACCTTACGCCACCTACGGCTTCATGGATGAAAGCAGGGTTCTTGCAGACGGCGGAGAGTCCATCCGCAGTATGGAAGATCATTTTGACGAATTATGGGCAGCCAATCCAAGTCTGATCGTTCTCGCCTACGGTCTGAACGATATCGGCTGGCTGTATCAGACGCCGGCAGAATACGCCGAAGCGGAAATGGAATATGTAGATTATATCCAGGAGCATCTGCCGGACGCCCGCATCTATATCCAATCTATTCTGATCCCCCGGGAACGTGTGGAAGAAGTCTATGATATGCCGGGTCTTGTACAAAATGCCATAACCTGGAATGCGGAAGAAATGCAGATCTTTCAAGAGCGGGGATACAACACGATCGATGTTTCGGATCTTGTGGAAGAAAATGAAGACCTGTTCGGAGAGGATGGCGCACATTTTTATGCACCCTTCTATCCTCTGCTGGCAGAAAGGATCTTAAAACAATATTTGAAGGATACAATGGTGTTTGATGACTAAAAGAGCGTTTCTGTTAAGAATAATCAGTATACTGATGGTCCTGGCCCTTCTGGTCGTGATCATCGTCTATCTGGCCAGCAGCAGCGGCAGCCGCCGTTCTGCTGAGGAAGTTGCCGCGCAGATTACAGGTCTGTTTGAAAACGAACGGGCCCAGCTGAGCCAGGAGAGGATGTTTAAAAAGAATTACGGCTTCAACGCAAGGGATTATGAAGGCGTGATCTTATACTCCCCGATCTCCAACATGGACGCAGAGGAGCTGCTGCTTGTGAAGCTTAAAAGTGAAGAACAGGCGGATGCATTGGTAGCATCCGTGGAAAAGCGGCTTGAGTCCCAGAAGAATATCTACGAAGGTTATGCACCTCCTCAGTATGAACTCTGCCGGAATGCTGTCATTGATCTGCAGGGAAACTTTCTCCTGTATGTGGTGCATGAAGACGCCGACCGGATCGACGAAGCTTACCGGCAGGCTCTGAAAGACTGAACTATCTAAGGGTCTGTTCGTCCAGTGTCCTGTAATAACCGGGCATGAAATGTTCCATAAAAAACTTCACTTCCGGCATATCAAGGCCATCGATGATCTTTTGCGTGGCTTCCTTGGCCCGGATGAAATCACGGTTCCCCATCTGCTCTTCTTCAATACATTTGATGAGGGCAGATATTTTATCGGCTGCTTTTACATACCGATGAAGCAGCAGGTCTTCTTCACTGTCCCCTTTCATCAACCCCTGATAATGAGCTTTCATTTCCGGCGGCAGCGCATCCAGCATCTTTTCTGTTGCCGCCTCTTCCACCTTGGCATAAGACTGCCTGACCTGAGGGTCGTAATACTTTACAGGAGTCGGCATATCACCTGTCAGGATCTCAGGGGCATCATGAAATGCTGCCAGCAGCGCAGTCCTGTTCTCGTCGATCTCTTTTCCGAAATACAGATTCGCGATCACAGCCAGCGCATGGGCGATGATGACCACATCCATGGTATGGTCCGAGAGGGATTCGGGGATCGTATTTCTCATCAGCCCCCATCGATTCACATATTTCATGCGGGAAAGCATGGCAAAAAAGTTGCTGTTCTGATCCATTGATCTATTCCTTTTCATTTACGGCTTTCATGAACCGAATACGGAAACAAGCCAGGGAATGCCATAGGTGATAAAGCTCATAATGGCAGCTGCCAGACAGATGCCGATCCCGATAGCCGGTGCGGATTTTTTCACAGGGATACGAAGCAGAGATGCCAGCAAAGCACCTGTCCAGCCTCCTGTTCCGGGAAGCGGGATCCCGACAAACAGCACAAGACCCCAGAATCCCCATTTGTCGATCCTGTCTCTTTTCTTCAGGGTCTTTGTCTCCAGAAAATTTACAAACCGACCCGCTGTTTTAAACTTCTTCATCCACTGGAAGATCTTTTCGATCAGAAGCAGGATAAAGGGGATCGGGATAATGTTTCCGATCATGCAGATGATCAGTGCTTTTACATAAGGTACCTGCAGCAATGCAGCTGCGATCAGCCCTCCCCTGAGTTCCAGGATCGGGAACAGGGAGATGATGAAGATCACCAGTTCATGATTCCATCCCGCAAATGTCTGCGCGATCCAGTTGATTATTCCGTTCATACTTTAAGAAACCCTTTTACTGCTGCTTCCATCTCATCGATCCCGCATACATGGTCGTGCCGGATCTGTGCATCCAGGATCTCCCGGATCGCGTTCGGGACAGGGATCTTCGATGTTTTCCGAAGTTCTTCGATCAAGGCGAAATCATCCATCTGATCATACGAAGGATCAATGGCTGTCATGACGGAACGGGCAAATTTATAGGGGCTTGCCGTGGAAACGATCACAGCCGGCGTCGGATCTTCGGTCTCCTGCAGGTATTTCCGATAAACGGCGGATGCAACAGCTGTATGCGGATCCATTACATAGCCTGTCTCCTCATACATCTTCCGGATTTCCTGCGCATCTTCCTTCTCATCGGCATAACCCGGTACAAAATCATCCAGCTGCGCGATCTGGTTCAACGTCAGGGTATATACGCCCTTCTCTGCCAGGTCCTTCATATACTGCCGGTTCTGTTCCGGAGAAAAGGCACAGACTTTGAAAATCAGTCTTTCCAGATTGCTGGAGATCAGGATATCCATAGACGGAGAGGTGGTCAGGATAAATTCCCGGTTCCGGTTATAGATTCCCGTCCGGAAGAAATCGTACAGGACTTTATTGTCATTGGAGGCACAGATCAGCTTCTGTACCGGAAGCCCCATGAGTTTTGCATAATAGCCGGCCAGGATATTTCCGAAATTGCCTGTGGGGACAACGAAATTGATCTTTTCACCGGCTTTTACGGCTCCGTCCTTCACAAGCCTTGAATACGCCCAGACATAGTAAGCGATCTGGGGTACCAGACGACCGATATTGATGGAGTTGGCGGATGAGAACCTGAATCCCCGTTCCTTCAGTTCCTGCTTCAGGTGAGCGTCATTGAACATCTTCTTCACGCCGGTCTGAGCATCGTCAAAATTGCCTCGTACGCCTGCCACAAATGTATTATCCCCTTTCTGGGTTACCATCTGAAGCTCCTGGATGCGGCTGACGCCGCCCTTGGGATAAAAGACTGCGATCCGTGTACCCTCTACATCGGCAAATCCTGCCAGGGCAGCTTTTCCCGTATCCCCGGAGGTTGCAGTGAGGATCACGATCTCGTCAGTGATCTGATTCTTCTGAGCTGCTTTGGTAAGCAGATGCGGCAGAATAGAAAGTGCCATATCTTTAAAGGCAATGGTGGCACCGTGGAACAGTTCCATATAATATGCCTGTCCTTTCAAGACCACCGGCGCGATCTGCGGTGTATCAAACTTGCTGTCATAGGCTTTTTCGATGCACTCCTTCAGTTCTGCTTCTGTATAATCAGACAGGAACTTACTCATGACAAGATAAGCGATCTCTTTATATTCCATCCCCGCCAGATCCTGAAGCGGGATATCCAGTGAAGGGATCGCGTCCGGTACGTACAGACCGCCGTCCGGAGCCAGTCCCTGCAAAACTGCCTGGCTGGCGCTGATCAGTGTTCCATCTCCTCGTGTGCTCTTATATCTGATTTCCATATTTTTTACCTCATCATCAGTATAGATACTTTCCTGTCCGTTTTACCGGACAGACTGACCCTCAGATACAGCGTTTCTGTATTCAACTGCCGATCATCTAAGGCCCGTAGTCTCAAATTTTGCCAGAGAATCCAGGCATCGCATCAAATCAAAGTAACGGTTATCCAGGCTTGCCTGCGGAACAACGATATCCAGCGTGACGGCAAAATCATCGATCATTTTGTCAGTTAAAAGGCCTTCCCTGTAGATCCGCTGGAGAATCTCCCTTTTTTCTCTGATCAGTCTGGAATCCAGAAACTTTTCATACCAAACTTCTGCTTCGTTATGTTCCATGGATACATCCTCCGTGTTAATCGCCCTTTATTCTGGCTTGTGGTTTCTTAAGATGCTTCTCATCAAGCTCCTGATAAGATCAGAAAAGTCGAGCAGGCCTGTAAGCCGGGTTCTGTCATTGAAAACGGTCATCTATCTTGTACGGCTGTCACCAGTCGTCTCTTCGCAACCTACCCGATGGCTAAGCGGGCCGCCTCAGCGCCATCTGTTTGGTCTTGCTTCGGATGGAGTTTACATTGCATCCGGCGTTACCGTCGGACCGGTAGTCTCTTACACTGCCATTTCACCCTTACCCTTGCGGGCGGTATCCTTTCTGTTGCACTTGTCCTGGGATCGCTCCCGCCAGACGTTATCTGGCATCCTGCCCTGTGAAGCCCGGACTTTCCTCACCTGCGCATGCATGCATACGCACAGCGCGACCATTCAGCCTGCTCGAATTTATATGATACAATTAAACTCGGGCAAATTCAACAAAAAAAACGGGATCTCATCACCTGAGATCCCGTTTTTTCGTGAGCCATCGGGGACTCGAACCCCGGACAACTTGATTAAAAGTCAAGTGCTCTACCACCTGAGCTATTGGCCCATTCAAACAGGGCTAGCTGGATTCGAACCAGCGAATGCAGGAGTCAAAGTCCTGTGCCTTACCGCTTGGCGATAGCCCTTTAAAAAGGAAAGGGTGGATAAAGGGACTCGAACCCTTGGCCTCCAGAGCCACAATCTGGCGCGCTAGCCAACTGCGCCATATCCACCATATCATCAAGCGTGCCTGTAACCTTCCTGCCGCCCAACGTGCCTGAAGGGATTCGAACCCCCGACCCACGGCTTAGAAGGCCGTTGCTCTATCCAGCTGAGCTACAGACACTAATGCATCCAATCTGCCAATTTGGCAAATCAAAAGCGGGTGATGGGAATCGAACCCACGTGTCCAGCTTGGAAGGCTGGTGTTCTACCATTGAACTACACCCGCATGATCAAAACCACTTGCGTCCTTAGCTATTGCCTCTCTTTGGAATCGGGGTGACAGGACTTGAACCTGCGGCCTCTTGATCCCAAATCAAGCGCTCTAGCCAAACTGAGCTACACCCCGTTTCAACCGTGACGCAAGAGGAATTATATATTAATTAAATGCCCATGTCAATAATATTTTTCAGATTTTCCAATGTTCATGCAATACTTGTTTTCAAAACGGAAACTGCTTCACGAAGAGCCTTTCCACGATGGCTGATGGCATTTTTTTCCTGAGCTGTAAGCTGTGCTGACGTACAGCCCCGTTCCGGCAGATAGAAGATCGGATCATATCCGAATCCCCCTTCTCCAGCGATCTCATACGCGATCCTGCCTTCCATAACACCGCGGCAGATATCCGTATGTCCATCCGGCCAGGCGATTGCCATAGAACAGACAAAGCGCGCACTCCTTTCTTCTTCTGCGGCATTCTCCAGTTTCTTGAGGATAGCCCGGTTTTTTTCCGGATACGGCGTATCTTCTCCCATGAACCGGGAGGAATAGATCCCGGGAGCACCATCCAGGTAATCAATGACAAGCCCGGAATCATCTGCGATAGCAAGCTGCCCTGTCAGATCCCGCACTGCCTCTGCCTTGATAGCTGCATTTTCATCAAATGTGCTTCCCGTCTCTTCTATGTCCAACTTTAGTCCGGCTTCCTTCAGGGACAGGATCTGAAATTCTGTTCCCTCCAGTATCTGCCTGATCTCCTTTACTTTATCCATGTTGGATGTCGCCATGATGATCTGCATCATTATCTCCTATCTGTCTGCTGTAAATGCTTTCAGGCAGATATTACAGCCTGAATCCTTCTGTGTGTTTTCCCAGATCCTTCCGTTAGGACTGATATAGCTTTCCCGTCCCTTCAGAACGATCTCTCCGGTCCTTCCTTCCCCGGTATCCATCTCCACTGCCACCGGATGCTGACTGCCGGGCGTCTCGATCTGTACGATCACGGCAAAGCGTTCTCCGTCTTCCAGCGGGACACTGCGGTCCAGCTCCACAGTATAATATCCCGGATAATAAAACTCTCCCTGCGCTTTGATCACACGTTCCGCAAGCAGGTCATTTTCCGAGGTGAAATGTCTGCAGACATAAACACTGTAGGAAGTATTCCTGTCTGTCGCATAAAAGGATACTGCTTTCAGTTCCTGTTTCCCGGATGCCATGAAAACATTGGCAAAATAAGCTGAGGATTCATCAAATCCCATTCTGCCTACCCAGCCATGTTCATCATTCTGATAAAGATGATCATAGTTGTCAGGTTCCTCTACCCGGGTGTAGACTTCTGCTGTTTTTCCGATGCAGGCGTCCTCATAGGAAACATAAAAGATCCCATTATCGCCGAACTCAGAACCCCAGCTGTTAAGGCAGATGAAAGCACCGTTCGATGAGGCTCCGGTATTGAAGTTCTCTGCTGCATAGCGGTCATCCCATCCTACGATCACGATCTCATGGTTGGCTTCATCATCCTGATCATAACAGTAGGTATGCTTATACCTGTTATAATAGGTCTCATCGATATACTGTTCGTCATCAATAGAGATATGGATCGAACTTTCCACGGCCCCATACAGATAGACCATTTTCTTGATCGCCTCAAAATCTCCGTCATTCAGAAAAAGGACTTCCTGCAAATGTTTTACCACAGGCGCGGACGGATTGGTTGTGCCGTCATTGTACGGATCATCCTCTTCTGTCACAGGCCCCTTCCAGGCTGCCAGATAGGCAACAGCCATATAAAAGTCCCCGCCTTCGGAATCATTGCCATAAAAGCCGTTGTTCTTCAGCATATGGTCTTCCGAAAAATCCCACTGTTCCCAGGGAAGCAGACGGCTTTCCAGTGCTGTGTTGGCTGCGAAGGCCCAGCAGGCTCCTAATTCACCCTGATCCCTTGTCTTATTGAGTTTTCCGGATTCCAGGCAGTTATAGTAAGCCGGAAGAACAAGATTACTGAAATCCTCCGCTTCTATGACCGGGATCCCGGACGTTGTCTTTTGCCCCTCGATCGTGGAATAATAAAGAACCGGCTCCGTAATACCCAGGAAATTAAAGGCAAAGAGCGCACCAACCACGACAACAAGCAGGCAGAACAAAAATGGTGTCAGCTTCTTCATGTTCTCGGTTTCGGTCCCAGATAGGAATAATAATACGTTTTAATCATACCGTTATATATCTTGCGGTTTTTGGAAGCTTTTCCTCCGAAATACCGCTGTGCATCCTCATAGGAAGTAATAAAAAATGCCGACCAGGAATCCAGTTTCCGGAACTGTTCCCCGAAATCCCGATAGATGGAAGGCAGGGTTTTCTGATCTTCCAGCCGTTCGCCGTAAGGCGGATTAGTGATCACAAAACCATATTTTTTCGGATGGCTCAGCTGCTTCACAGCCCTCTGCTGAAAATGGATCAGATCCTCTACCCCCGCGAGTTTCGCATTATGCCTTGCTACCCGGAGTACTTCCGCATCAATATCATATCCCTGGATATCTGTCCGGATATCTTTGCAAACCAGGTCCTGCGCTTCGGAAATGGCTCGGTACCACGCTTTTTTCGGAATCAGGTGTTCCCATTCCTGGCTCAGGAAATCCCTTCCGCTGCCGGGCGCGATATTGGCAGCCATCATGGCAGCCTCGATACAGATCGTTCCACTTCCGCAGAAGGGGTCTACCAGGATACGATCCTTCTTCCACGGTGTCAGCATGATCAGTGCTGCAGCCAGGGTCTCTGAGATCGGCGCTTCCGAAGCAATCGCACGATAGCCTCTCTTGTGCAGGGATTCTCCTGTGGTATCGATCCCGATCGTCACTTCATCTTTATGGATGAAGACCCACAGGGGATAATCACACCCGGTCTCTTCAAACCATTCCGTGTGATAGGTCTCCTTCAGTTTTTCCACGACAGCTTTTTTGACAATACTCTGGATATCGGAAGGGCTGAACAGTTTTGACTTTACAGAACGGGCTTTTCGAACCCAGAATCTGCCGTCCTCCGGAATATACTGTTTCCAGTCGATGGCTTTTGTTCCTTCAAACAGATCGTCGAACGTCTCTGCATGAAAGCTGCCCACCTTCAGATAAACTCTTTCACAGGTCCTGAGAAATATATTACTGCGAGGAATCCCTTCCTCATCACAGCAAAAAGTCACCCTGCCGTCTTCCACCTGCAGGATGTCATATCCGAGATCTGTAATTTCTTTTTTCAGCACTGATTCCAGCCCGAAATGGCAGGGTGCCAGAAGCTCCAGTTTCATGGTGAGATTATTATACACTAACTGATTTCGATTATTAAGCTTTTTTTCACAAACAAAAACTGCTGCCTGTATCAAGCAGCAGCTTTTGCTCCGTGCATTAGAGGATTCGAACCCCCGACCTTCTGGTCCGTAGCCAGACGCTCTATCCAGCTGAGCTAAATGCACAAGTCAACGCTAGATATTCTACTCGCGCTTCCTTCTTTTGTCAACAGAAATCTACTCCTGATTTGCTGTTTGCGGAGGCGGCAGCTGCAGAGTCCAGTTCTGTTTTTCATTGCTCCTGATGGAAATGATCGGCGCACCGTTGTTTTCAATATAATCCCTGGTGATGACAACTTTTCCAATGCTGTCATCCTTGGGGATCTCATACATAATATCCAGCATGATCTCTTCCAGGATCGACCTTAAGCCTCTGGCGCCGGTTTCCCGCGCCTGTGCTCTTTCCGTCAGTGCCAGCAGCGCATCATCCTCAAATTCCAACTGTACTTCATCCATTTCGAGCAGTTTCTGATACTGTTTTAATATGGCATTCTTCGGCTCCTTCAGAACCTGGACCAGCATCTCACCGGTAAGTTTCTGAAGCGTGCAGACAATCGGGAGACGTCCAAGGAATTCAGGGATCATACCGAACTTGCGCAGGTCTTCCGTCGTCACTTTTTCCATGATGTTTTCATCATTTTCATAGACATCTTTCAGTTCCGCGCCAAATCCCATAGAGGTCTTCTTCTTGACCCGTTCCTTGATGATATCTTCCAGATCAGGGAAGGCACCGCCGCAGATAAACAGGATGTTTTTCGTATTGACAGTGGTAAGCGGAACCATCGCATTCTTGGAAGCAGCCCCTACCGGTACTTCCACCTCGGCGCCCTCCAGGAGTTTTAAGAGTCCCTGCTGCACGGATTCTCCACTGACATCTCTGCCCCGGTTGCTGTTTTTCTTGGCAATCTTGTCGATCTCATCGATAAAGACAATGCCGATCTCCGCCCGGTCCAGATCATTATCCGCTGCCTGGAGCAGTTTGGACAATACAGACTCGATATCGTCTCCGATATAGCCGGCTTCTGTAAGAGATGTTGCGTCCGTGATCGCCAGCGGTACATCCAGGAGTTTTGCCAAAGTCTTGACAATATAGGTCTTTCCGCAGCCGGTGGGACCTATGAGGAGCATGTTGGACTTTTCGATCTCCACATCATCGTCTTTGAACCGGTCCCCTGCCAGGATCCTTTTATAATGATTATATACAGCAACAGAAATCGCTTTCTTGGCTTTTTCCTGACCTACCACATACTCATCCAGTTTCGCTTTCAGCTTGTGAGGCGGCAGGATCTTGGAAGGATCGATCAGCGGGCCTTTTCGTTCGGAAGGATCTTTTCTCTTGATCTGCTGCCGGCGGCCAAACGTATTCTGAAGGTCGGAAAGATTGATGAAGCTGATGTTCGGCGTCTTCTTGTCTTTCTTCATCTGATCCCGGCGTTCCTGATTGCGTTTCAGGGCTTCCTGATAAACTTCGGAAGAGGACTTTTTAACCGGATGAATCTTTCCCAGAGTACTTCCCTGATTGCCAGGAGAAGCCGGTTCCTTTTCAGAGGATGGTTCCTTGGTTTCCCCTTCTTCCGCGCCGGATGGCATCGCTTCACTATCCTGTTCTTCTGTATTCTGTGTATCTTCCGAATCCGTAATCGCGGACAGTTCGTCTTCCTCGATCAGGTCATCTTCCTGTTCATCCGGTTCCGCCGGAGTATTGCCCGGAAATGGAAAACCCGGAGCCGGAAATCCCATGAAGGGGTTCATCCCTCCCAGCATACTGGGATCGATGCCGGACAGATCCACATTATTAATCGTCTTTTGCAGACAGTCCATGCAGATTGAAATACCGCCCGGAAGTGTCAGCATCTGGCCGGCTTTGCTTTCAGTGCGGTGGCAGACGCTGCAGACGCATTCTCTGTCATCATAGTTTGAATTGTTAGGCATTCGTTTCTCTTTCTTTGTAATACAATCTGATAATATACGGCAAGAGGATGAAGAATCATCCTCTTGCAAATTGTATTATACACTATGGTCTTACATTTGTCATATAGTTCTTCTGTCAGCTGATGCGATCTGTCAGTGTCACTTCGATGTCAATGACCTCATATGTGCCTTCTGCAAGCCTGTTGACAGACAGTGTCACGGTATCGCCTGCTTCATGGAAGCCCAGTTCATACTGAAGCTGCTGCATGGTCGAAATATCTTTTCCGTCAATGCCGACGATGATATCACCGCTCTGGATACCGGCTTCTTCTGCTCCGCTTCCCATCACGACGCTGGATACGTAAACTCCCATCGGCATCTCGAATTCACCGGAAAGGTCTTCGGTTACATCTCTGCCCCTGATTCCCAGGAAAGCTCCGTTGCCTGTTGGCTGTGCATTGGGATCATTGAGTACTTCATTTGAATTCAGCAGTTCCTGGATCAGCTCCAGATTGGATGCTACCGGGATTGCATAGCACATGCCTTCTACATAACTGATGGTAGCCTTGGCCTCGCTGATACCGATGATCTCACCTTTTGCATTCAGCATGCAGCCGCCGGAATTACCAAAGTTGATCGCTGCATCTGTCTGGATCACATTCAGGGTCATACCTTCTACTGTGATCTCTCTGTTAAGTGCACTAACGATACCTGTCGTTACACTTGTGCCGTATCCAAGGGCATTGCCGATCACAACGACGCCATCCCCTACTTCAGGTTCTTCCGTGCAGATGGTGGCGATCCTGATACTGTTCAGAGTATCTTCATCAATGTCTTCCAGCGGAACTGCGACAATCGCGATATCAGCGCTGGCATCTGCAGCCTTTACATAGCCGTCCACGCTGGCATCATTTACAAATGTTACATACAGGGAAGAACTGCCTTCCACTACATGATAGCTGGTGAGGATCAGAAGTTCCGTATCATTCTGGGAAATGATCGTTCCGGATCCCATGCCGCTGTCAACCTCATTTGCATGTTCTTCGGCCTCTTCACCGTTTTCCGTTTCTTCAGGTACTGCTTCGGGAGCCGGTTCCGGAGTCTGGTATCCCGGTCCTTCATAGTAATAATATCCATCTCCGCTTCTTCCTCCGAAGCTGTCTCCGAAGAAGTATTTAAAGATATCATCGATCGTGCCATTACCGAAACCGCCGTTTCCGAAACCGCCGTAATAATCGATCAGGGATCTTGAGGTAATGGAAACAACGGAAGGAAGTGCCTGTTCAACCACATCAGACACGTCTGTAAGCACATAACCGGTCGGAACAGCCGTTGTTTCTTCTGCCTGTACGGGCGCTGCCAGTGTCAGGACTGCCGTATCAGCTTCTGCCGTTCCGGCACTGATGCTGACTGCGGAAACCAGTGCGACGATCGCCGCTACCAAAACTGCTGACACAGAAAAAATCAGTTTTCTGTGGGATCTTTTTCGGGGAGTTTTTTCTTCCTCTGTAAACTGTCTTTCAAATTCTGAATGATCAAATCTGTTCATCGTATTCTCCTTTTCTATTCACAACGATATGATCGTTTGTTTTTTACGATTCAGATGATATTCAGTAAATGTGACGATTCTGTGATCTGATTATGGCAAATTTCTGAACATTTTTTCCAAAGAAAAAAAGATGCCTTCGCATCTTTTTACATGAAGTCGATCCTGTGGATACTCGATGTATCCGGTTCCGTACTCTCTATTTCCTCTCCGGCCAGGATCCAGGCGATCTTCTGTGCTGCCATATCCCTGCTGAAATGAATCTGCTGGCATTCCAGCGCTTTCTGCCCCATCTGCCGCCTTTCAGTTTCACTCATCCGATAGATCTTCATGATACTGCTATACATACCTGCAGCATCTTCCGGTTCTGTTGTATAACCGCATCCCGCACCACGGATCATTTCCCGGACCATACCGCTCAGGGAAATGACGACCGGTTTGCCGGCTGCCAGATAATTGATGATCTCATGAGGCATGGTATATTCGCTGATCTTTTCCGGCTTTACAAATGCGGTTATGATATCCGTCACATACAGATAATTCCCGATTCCACCGGAAGAGATCTTTCCTTCAAAATAGAAATGATCATCCAGCATCTGCTGACGGACTCTTTTGCGGAGCTGTTCGATCTTCCGCCCTGTTCCTAACACCACAAACCGGATATTGTTCGCATTGCTGCCGCGGATCATCTCGGCTGTCTTAATGATCGTTTCCACGGAAAGCTGTTCCCTGAAATCTCCCGGGATCAATAACGTAAAGCATCCTGCCGTTTTTTCCAGCAGCGTATCGTCAATGCTGATCTGTTCGTAATCCTCATCCGGAAAATCAGTCACAATCGGAAGTTCCCGGTCCGTCATCCCCAGATGTTCCGCGAAGTACCTGCGCATCTCGGTAGAGGTCACGATCACCTTGGAAGCTTCCCAGTAATAATGCATGGACAGCCGGTACAAAAACTTCCGGAACAGGCTGCTTTGAACATCCAGATCCAGAAAAACACTCTCAGGCCACAGTTCCGCAGCATAGATATAAACAGGAATATTCCGTTTTTTGGCGACCGCAAGACCAGGACCGCACATCATGACCGGGGACTGCTGGTAGATCAATACCGCATCATATTCGTTTTCCTCCAGTTTTTTGGTGACTCTAAAGGACATCAGAGGAAATACAATATAATCCAGGAACATCCGAATATGGGAGAAACTGCCCCGCTTCACATCGATCGTCCTGTAGATATTGAGTTTCTTATGGGTTTCCCGCCGAACCTTGAAAGAGTTATACCCTTTCATGAACTCCCCGTCTTCGCCGGAGGGCTGCCCGCACAGCACATCCACGCGGAATCCGCAGGACACAAGTTTTTCGCACAGATCATATAGTCTTGTGTGTTCCGGCCAGAAATGCCGGCTGACCACCAGAATTCTTTTCTGCATATTTTCACAAAATAAAACCCCGCATCATAAAACGGGGTGCTTTCATACCGTCAGATGCTGGAAATACCTGAGTACTCCCTGTATCAGGGTCACATCCGGAAATTCCAGCATCTTCAGGGAAACAAATCTTCTATAGCCGCATTTTTTCAGCAGTTCTGCTGATTCTGCATAAATATCCCGTTCCTGGATCGGTCCGAGATCCGGTTCTGAGAAATGGACATGATGGATCATGGAAATGTGTTCTTTGGTAAAGATCTCCCGGATATCTTCCTGATTCTCCATCACCGTTCCCAGATCCACATCTACCTGCAGTCCCGGGCTGTTTACTGCCTTTACCAGATCAAACGCCTGGTACGTATAATTGATGAAATTGGTCCCGTATTTCTCCGGAAGAGGCTCGATGGACAGACAAACCCGATGTTCCCAGGCATAGTCCGCCAGTTCCTTGAAGAATTCAACAGCAATCCTTCCGGCATCTTCCAGATTGATATGAGGCGGGATGTTCCTGTTCTGGGCTGCGCCAAAGCACAGATTGGGGCAGCCGATCCGGACAGCGAACCGTACCGCACTCTTCAGGTATTCTGTCAGATAGCGGCGATAGGTCGCAGTAGCAAACAGGTTTTCTTCGATCTTATACAGAAGCGAATGCATGGATGCGATATCCAGTCCGTAAAACCGGTGTACGATCCGGTACCAGCTCACTGCATCCTGTATTTTTTCAAAAGGACTGATGGGACGGCCGTTCAGCCGGCTGTCCTCCCATTTGAAGATCCTCGATGGCACGGCTTCCAGGGCAATATTGTGATCGCTCAGAAACCGGTACATGTCTTCATCGTATTTTTCTTCCCAGCAGATATTCGACGCAGACAGTTTCATTCAAGATCAATACTCTTCATAATAATACTCTTCTTCATAAAACTCATCCTCCGGCGGTCCTTCCTCGTCCTCCTCGTCCGGTCCCCCACCTGCCATAGTCTGTGCATTATGAAGATCACAATAAATACCAGGATAAGCAAAGTTGGAATCGATGGTATAACCTCTCGGAGGTCCGCCCTTGATATCATCCGGCCTGATAATACACACCTGGTAATAACCAGGACAGTATTCATTGGCCAGAAGACCCGTCACAGAGCATATATATGCCGACATATGCACATCGCAGAAGTCCGTCGGAACCGTTCCTTCTTCAAAATATTCCATGTAGGTGCTCTTTCCGGTGGGATCATACTGGCACAGCCAATCCTCCGGCAGCTTACCGGATTTATGGCAGACACTGGCCTGCACAATGCCGGCCGGCCACAGGAACTGCCCGCCCCAGTAACCCTGCTCATTGACGATCCGGTTCATGATCGCGGCATACATATCCTTGTGGAATTCTTCCTCCTCAATGGTGATGTTTTCATCATAGCCGGCCCATATCGTACCGCACAGTCCGGCAGGAATATACCCGGCAAACCACAGGTCATAATCATTGGACGTGGTACCCGTCTTTCCGGCAAGTGTCGCATTGGTCAGCTGACATTTCTCACCGGTTCCTTCTTCCACCACATCCACCATGGCGTCCGTAAGCAAAGCAGCAACGGTAGGCCGGATCACCTGTCTTGTAGTCTGATCTGCTTCCATGAGTACGGTTCCGTCCCTGCCGACAATCTTCGTATACATGATGGGTTCAATATAAGTCCCCTGATTCGCAATGGCGGAATATGCAGCACAGAGTTCCAGGTTGGTCACACCATTGGTGAGTCCGCCAAGTGCGGTAGGAAGCGTCGCATCTTCTACCGGATCGATGTGTTCAAATCCGAATTCTTCCAGATACTTAACTCCCAGCGCCGGGCCGATATCATACAAGGTCTTGACCGCAACGATGTTCATGGAATCCCGGATACCGTCCCGTATATTGCTGAGGCCCCGATAGGAATCTC
The DNA here is from genome assembly GCA_017510065.1 of Parasporobacterium sp. Lineage (GTDB taxonomy): Bacteria > Bacillota > Clostridia > Lachnospirales > Lachnospiraceae > RGIG5612. The sequence continues at coordinate 29,899 of JAFWOB010000115.1, read as the reverse complement.
CCCACCAGTTCTTTACTTCACGATTGATATTGCCTTCATATTCAAACGGTGAATCGTCCTGTACCGTAGCGAGCGTATAGCCGGCGCCATCCATGGCAGGCGCAAAAGCCGCCAGGACCTTCAGTGTAGAGCCCGGCTGACGCAGGACGTCTGTTGCCCGGTTCATGGAAAGGCTCTGCTGTTTGTCACCGCGGCCGCCTACGGCTGCCAGCACCTGGCCGCTCGTATAATCCATCACCGTAAAGGAGATCTGAGGCTGCAGCGTGTAGGTAATATCTTCATAGGTGATACGGTCGCCCTCTTCCAATATTACGGCTTTATAAGCTTCCACTTCCGCATCCGCTTCCTCTTTTGTAGCAAAATCCAGACGGTATGTCACATCCCCGAGTTCATTACGATGATACCGTGCGATGTCACCTGCATAGTAATACCGCATGGTACCGTCACTTTTCTGGATTGACAGGTCCCAGCTGATGGAGTAAGACGTCTCCATAGGATAGTGGATCGGATTGTTGATCTCTTCTTCAATGATTGCCTGGATCGCGGTATCCTGTGTGGAATAAATGGAAACGCCGCCGGAAAACAGCAGATTGTATGCCTGTGTATAGGTATATCCCACCGACTGCAGATCTTTCAGTACGCCGGAGATCAGAGCATCTTCGAAATAGGTGTAGATACTGGCTTCTTCCGAGGTATTTGCCACGATCCTGCTGTAAATATTGTCTTTCTTGGCTTCTTCGCACTGTGAGGGAGAAATATAGCCCTGCCGTTCCATATAATCCAGGACCAGATCCCTTCTCTTTCGGTTGGTTTCCGGATGTCTTGCCGGGTTATTGGCGGAGGGGTTATTGGTAATGGCAGCCAGAGAGGCACATTCCGCAAGTGTCAGGTCATACAGATCCTTCTTGCCGAAATAGTATTCTGCCGCGGCTTTGACGCCGTTGCAGTTGCTGTCGAGGTAAATGGTGTTCAGATAGTTGGTCAGGATCTCACTCTTGCTCATCTGTTTTTCCAGATCAAGGGCCATAACCCATTCCTGAACTTTTCTTCGAAGCAATGATCCGGTGCTTCGTTCATAGCCGCCTGTCTCGATCACGTTGTTCTTGACAAGCTGCTGGGTGATCGTACTTGCACCTTCGTTTTTGCCTTCTGCGATATCAACAAAAACGGCACGGATGATACCCCTGAGATCTACACCGTTGTGATCATAAAACCGTTCGTCTTCAATAGAAATAAAAGCGTCCCGCAGCATGGCAGGGATCTCTTCGTAGGAAGCTTCCTTCCGGTTGGACCCGGTAGTGGTCAGTTCGATCATTTCATTGCCGTTGCGGTCATAGATATGGGAAGGATATTCACTGGGCTTCACATCCTGCGCAGTGATCTGCGGAGTCGACTGGATCAGTCCGAAGGCAGATCCGGCCACAATACTCATGACGATACAGAATACAGAGAGCAGAAACAGGAGGAATCCCTTCAGAACACTTCCGCCTACACTTTTTTCCTTGATCAGGCGGGTCCTGATCCTACCGGATCTGTCTTCGTATTGATATTCATAAGTACGTTTCATCAAAACCTCCCGTGCCGCTGCACAAAAAACAGCGATTTCTGCACATAATCTAAAGTATTATACGCTATTAATACACTGTTGTCAAAAAAGGCATTTGTTTTGACCATCCTGAAGATTGATGCTATGATACAGGCATGAAAGAAACGAGAGTCATGATGGGACACGCTCAGGCTGAGATTACCGAGAAACGGTCCCGGTTCATTGCAAATGTATATGAGATCCATTCTGAGGAAGAAGCCTTTCAGATCCTGGAGTCCGTAAGGAAACAGTACTATGACGCCAGGCATAACTGCTACGCCTATGTACTGGGCGAACGAAGCGAAATCCAGCGTTTTTCCGACGACAAAGAACCCCAGGGCACTGCAGGGAAACCCATTCTTGAAGTTCTGACAAAGCAAGGCTATCACAACACCCTCATTGTGGTAACCAGGTATTTCGGCGGAATATTACTGGGTGCCGGAGGGCTTCTGCGTGCCTACACACAGGCGTCCTCAGAAGGTCTGACCGAGGCAGAAAAAAACGGCAGCACCTCAGCCGTTTTTCACGGCCGGGAGCTGTCCGTCAGCTGTTCTTATAATCTTTCCGGAAAAATCCAGTATATGATCAGCCAGATGCTGATTCCGGTATCCGATACCATCTATGATGAGCAGGTTACCTTCCGCATGACGATCCCCGATGAACAGATCGATCTCTTTGTCCGCAAGGTCACGGAAGCAACCAACGCACAGGCAAAGATCCATGAGGGAAATACCATGTCGTTTATCCTGTCAGAAGGAAAGCCCCTGCTCTATCAGTTCTGACCCATCTTAATCCCAAGAAATTCTACAGAAGAGACAACAGCCAGTCACATTCCGCGGCATGGGGTCCTTCCGGGAATGATTCCAGATATTCCCGGAACCTGGAAGCAGCCTGTTCTGACTGATCCAGATTGTAATGGCAAAGTCCCATATAGTATAAGGATTCCCCGGTCGTATTGGCTGTTTCATAGACCTTGGTAAAGAGTTCCAGAGCTCCTGTGAAATCATCCTGTTCGAACAATGCCATGGCATCGTTATACCAGTAATCCGGAATGGCGTCCTTGGTATAGCTGATGGTGTCGTAGACCATCTTATTGGCGCCGGTAAAGGATTCCGGATGGCCAATCTCCAGAAGTTTGTTGCCGCAGGCTTCATTTTCGCCCCTCTGATACAGATCATAGGCTTCCAGAAGAAGAGTCTCATCCTGCTGGGTCGTCTGTGCCGCGGCAGATGCTGCCGCAGACGCGTCATTGGCTGCTGTCTGCAGATCCTCCGCTGCTTTCGACTGCTGCTCCACATCCGCGCTCAGCTTGGCATTTTCCTCAGACAGCATGGAGACCTGTTCCTCCAGCTGCAGCTGCAGGGCGGAAGATTCGTTCCGTATCGAATTCGTCTTGGCCGGCACGACAACAAAGAAGATCAGGGCTGCCCCCACCAGGAACCCGATCAGGATCTGGATGATCGCTACCGTCGTCGGATTATAATCCTTATAAGACGGTTTCGGAATGATCACATCATCTCCCGAAAGCGGAAGATGGGCATCCTCTTCAGAGGTCTCCTGCTGCCGTTTAACCTTCAGTTCCCCTGTGGTCAGATCCTTCTCTTCTTCCTGGATCTGACTGTTCACGGCTGTCATAAGAGCAATGGTTGTGGAATCCCCCGCATCAATGTTCTGGGCTCTCTCCAGGATCTTTCTTGCCGCTGCATATTTCTTCTTGCGAATCCTTAACAGGGCAGAAAGCTGATAGGCTTTGACCATATGGGCGGTGTTATCGTTCAGTATCTTTTTCAACTGAATCTCTGCCAGATCATAGCTTTCCTGCTCCACATAGCTGATGGCTTTGTTGTATTTCTTGATATTGGCATTCAGAGAATCTACATAGGCTTTATCTTCCTGGATCTGATCCAGAAACAGATTGGCCAGATTGTTGTCCGGCTGGATATTCTTACTGATGATCCAGTGGGCAAATCCCAGCGTGTATTCTCCCTGTTCAAAATATACCAGTCCCAGAAGATTGTGAGCGTTGATATTCCCTTTATAAAGTTTCAGACTCATTTTCAGGTATTCTGCAGCCTTGCTCAGGTTTCTGTCCCTGGCAAACTGAAGACCGCTGTTATAAAGATCGTTGGATTTCAGAACGATCTTCCGGTATACGGTCACATCAGCTCCGCAGGTGCTGCAGTATTCCCCGTCATATAAAAAACTTCCGCACTTATAACATTTCATCCTATTTGCCCTTCTTGGATGTCTGATTCATGATTTCCAACATAATGTCCGTGATATCTTCCACTGCGTTTTCTTTTTTTACAGCCTGTTCCACTTCATTGATCTCCAGGCTCGGATGAAACTGTTTGATCGCTTCGTCAAAATTAATCATGTTTATCCTCTCATCTTCTTTATAATCTCTTCTCTCATATCTGCTGCAGGCAGTCTGAAGGTATTATGATCTTCTGAGGGATGCCAACTGGCTTTCCACCTGGGCCATCATGCCTGCATATTTCTCTTTCTTTTCCTGCTCTTCACGGATCTTGCTTTCAGGAGCCTTGGAAAGGAATCTCTCATTGGAGAGCATGCCGTCAACACGCTTCAGCTCGCCTTCAAGCCGTATCTTTTCCTTCTCCAGACGCTCGATTTCCTTATCGATGTCCACCAGATCCTCCAGAGGAATGTATATAGTAGCACCCGCCAGCTGAACTGACAAGGCATCTTTTGCAATTCCCTCTGTATTTTTTTGGATCATAACCTCACTGGCTTTTCCCAGGGTTGCAAAGAACACATGTCCGTGCTCGAAGATCTCCCGGATCTCTTCAGACTCCGATACGACATAGACTTTTGACTTGCGTGAAAGCGGAACATTCATGCCGGAACGAACATTCCGGATACCTCTTACCGCCTCCATGATCATCTGTGTCCTTCTTTCCGCTTCCTCATAATCCATGGTCTCATCATATACCGGCCAGGCGGAGATCATGATGGACTCCTCCGGATAAAGGTCTGCTGCCAGCGGCTGCAGGGAACCGTAGATCGCTTCCGTGACAAACGGCATATACGGATGCAGGAGTTTCAGGGAAGTCATCAGCACTGTACGCAGGGTATATAACGCCGCATGTTTGCTTTCTTCGTCTTCACCGTACAGTCTCGGTTTCACCATTTCGATATACCAGTCGCACAGTTCATCCCAGATAAATTCATACAGTCTGTCTGCTGCCATACCGATCTCATATTTATCCATGTTCTCGGTCACAACACGGGTCAGTTTGTTGGCCCTTGACAGGATCCATTTATCTGCATCATGCAGGCTTTCTTCCTTTGGTGTCTTCACCCCTTCTTCCGGCAGATTCATCAGGATGAACCGGGATGCATTCCAGATCTTATTGGCAAAGTTCCGGTTCGCTTCCACGCGGTCCCAGGAGAAGCGCATGTCATTTCCGGGAGAATTGCCGGTGACCAGTGTAAACCGGAGAGCATCAGCGCCATATTTATCGATCACCTCCAGGGGATCAATGCCGTTACCGAGGGATTTGCTCATCTTCCGTCCCAGTTCGTCCCTGACCAGACCGGTAAACAAAACGGCGTCAAAAGGCTTCTCTCCCATATGCTCATACCCGGAGAAGATCATCCGGATCACCCAGAAGAAGATGATATCATAACCGGTGATCAGGAGATTGGTCGGATAAAAATGCTTCAGTTCCGGTGTCTGCTCCGGCCATCCCAAAGTACTGAACGGCCACAGGGCCGAGGAAAACCAGGTGTCCAGGCAGTCCTCATCCTGCTGGAAAGAAGTACCGCCGCATTCCGGACAGACATCCGGACATTCCCGTGCCACCGTCATATGACCGCAGCTGTCACAGTAGTATGCCGGGATCCTATGTCCCCACCACAGCTGTCTGGAAATACACCAGTCTCTGATGTTGTCCGTCCAGTTATGATAAAGCTTATTCATACGGGCGGGGATCAGACGGATTTCTCCCTCGTCCACCGCTTTGATCGCCGGCTTGATCAGTTCGTCCATTTTCACGAACCACTGCTGTTTGATCATGGGTTCAATGATACAGCCGCAGCGGTCATGATGGCCCACACTGTGCTCATAGGCTTTTACCTTCACTAAAAGCCCCATTTCCTCCAGTTCTTTGACGATCGCCTCCCGGCATTCCAGAGTCGTCATGCCTTCGTATTTCCCGCCGTTTTCATTGATATGTCCATCGTCTGTAAAGACGCAGATCTCTTCCAGCTGGTAACGTTTGCCCAGTTCGAAGTCATTGGGATCATGTGCCGGAGTAACCTTCATGGCTCCTGTTCCGACTTCCAGATCAATATAGGTGTCGGCGATGATCGGCAGTTCCCGGTTTACGATCGGCAGGATCGCAGTCTTGCCGATCAGGTCCTGATACCTCTCGTCATCCGGATGCACTACCACTGCCGTATCACCCAGCATGGTCTCGGGACGCGTTGTCGCGATCTCGATGCAGCGGTCTTCCCCCTTGATCGGATAATTGATATGCCAGAAATGACCCGGCGTATCCTTATGCTCCACTTCCGCATCCGAGACCGTTGTCAGACATTTCGGACACCAGTTGATGATCTTGGTCCCTTTATAGATCAGGCCTTTCTCATACATTTTTACGAACACTTGCAGGACAGCATCCGAAAGTCCTTCATCCATTGTGAAGCGCTCTCTGTCCCAGTCGGCAGAAGAACCGAGCTTTTTCAGCTGGTTGACGATCCGTCCGCCATACTCTTCCTTCCACTGCCAGGCTCTTTCCAGAAACTTCTCTCTGCCCAGGTCACGCTTGTCAATGCCTTCCTTTTTCAACGCTTCGATGATCTTGACTTCAGTTGCAATAGAGGCATGGTCGCACCCCGGCTGCCACAGGGCATCATACCCCTGCATCCTCTTCTGCCGGATCACAATATCCTGTAGCGTATTGTTCAGGGCATGGCCCATATGGAGCTGCCCTGTAATATTCGGAGGCGGCATGACGATGGTAAACGGCTTTTTGCTCTCATCACAGGAAGCATGAAAATACTTCTGCTTCAGCCAGTTATCATAGATACTCTGTTCGATTTCTTTCGGATTGTAGGTTTTTGCTAATTCCTTCATTGTGTTCCTCTTTTACTTCAAAATAGTATAATATTCATTCTTCCATTGTTCCAGCATGTCCCGGGCGAACGTTTCTTCTTCCAGATTACGGAAAAAGAGCTGTGTTTCTTCGGAAGATTCCGTTTCGTTCCGGGTTGCCCTGATCCTCTGCCGTACGGCATCCAGATAGTCATCACTGATCTTGTATTTCACGATGGAAGAAAGCAGTTCTTCGTCATCCCCTGCCAGAAGGCTCATATACAGGCAGGCTCTGGCATAGGCAGGATCCGGTGACAGTTCGTAGGCAAGGGAAAAATAGGTATTGGCACTCCTGCACATAAACTGCCTCGCATAGATCGTACCGATCGAATACGCAACTCTGGCATAAAAAGAATCGCTGACAGGTTCCGATTCCCGTTTCCTCAGGATCTCCAGATAGCACCTGAGGGCAGAATTCAAACGGCCTGACTGATACAGAGAATCCCCCTGCACTTTCATCCGTTCTGCCTGTCCCATGTCATCGATCCCGGATACAAGGGCCGAGATCTGTGCCAGTTCCCGGCTGTTAAAGTAATAGGATTCGCTCAGCAGATATCTGACAAAGTCGCCGATCCCACCGCCTTTCAGGGAAATCTCTCTCAGATCCTGGGCGATGGCAGGCTGCTCCAGCTCCTTTTCGATGTACTCGAACAGAGCATCACTGAAGAAATCCCTGTAGACCAGTTCCATGTGATGATAGAGATAATAGTTGATCTCCTCCAGGGAATACACATTTTTCTTCAGGGCTTCGATCCAATATCCGGTTTCTGCCTGTTTTGTTGCGGTCAGCATGTGTTAAATATATCCTTCCAGATTGATCCTTCTGGAAACTCGTGCTCCTGAATCCGGGAAAAAATCCCCGAATCCTTTGTCTTGTATCGAAATCTCACAATCGTACTCTCCCGAATAACAGATCCGGATCCTGATCCTGGTCGCCTTGGAAGGCCGTTTCGGAAAAGCTGAAAGATCCAGTTCCACACTGGCGACTGCGCCTGTCATAATGGAGACGATCCTGAAAAGAACCTTTTCTTCCTCCTCCAGGATAAAATCGCCTTCATAGCCGGCATCATACCAGTCTGTAGCAGCCGGGGAAAGAAGGATGTCAGAAAGCTTTCCATTGTCCCATGCCTGCAGGTATATATCGGCTCTGGTCCTGCCCCTGCAGATGATCGGAAATCCCTGCACGATCCCTTCACTTCGTAAATGTCCCGCAATACAGGCACCCTTTACATAGATATTGTTTCCCTTAAAAGCTCTGCGGTTTCCCGAAATACTGTTCAGGGTCGCCAGAAACCACTGTTCATCAAATCCTTCCCCCGTAAAATAGACACTTGCATTCTCCCCTTTGGAGATCAGGTCCAGATACAGATTGGAAATCTTAAGATCCATCTGGTTTCGAAGCACTTCACTGGCCAGACTGTCGACGGAAAAATCAGCGGAAAAATCATAGTCATTAACACAGATGACCGGCTGATCTTTGTGAAACTGCACATGGAGCTGCTTCACAAAGAACCCTTCCGAGCTGAAATCAAACACCAGTGCCCCGTCCTGCCACAGCCCGGGATCCTCATTGAGGATGTAATAACCGAAACTTTCGCTGGCACTCAAAAGCTTTATGCAGGATGCCGGGATCTGAAGAATGCCAAAGGCCTGTTCCAGGATATCCTTAGTCAGACGGTCGGTCTGTTTCATGGTAACGGTAATGCTCTCTACCGTCATCACGGAAGTCCGGATCCGGATAAACTCCAGCAGCTGTCCGAAAAAGGCTGCCAGAAGCTGTACATAAGTATACTCCCGTTCTCCCGTAAAGACCGTGTCGTTTTCCCTGGCATGCTTCAGAAGATCCCGGAAAGTAAGGACTCTTTCCTGTTCTTCGATCCTCAGGGCCGCATTGCCGATGACCCACTCGAAATTGTTCTGATCAAGGCATAAAACGGAAGGTATCAGATATCTGAGAACATCCGTACCTCCGGAAACCGACTCAGGCCTTCCATGCCGCTCGCTGTAATAGCAGGCCTGACAGTACTGGTCTGTATAATCAATGCCGATCGTTAATCCTCTTCCTGCCATTTACAACAATCTCTCGATCAGTTTCTGCTTCAAATAGTATTCCCGTGCCGCCTGCAGGAAGCCTTCCGTATTGCCCTGGCTCTTCATCCTGATCAGGTCATCTAACTGCGCGTACATGGATCCATCCCTTCGGATCGACAGATCCGCATATCTTACTTCGGTATTTTCCTGTCCTCCCATGGAAAACACCACCTTTTCCCCATAGAAAAGCGTGAAGTATTTGACATAGCAGCGGCGGAAGATCTCCTCCATTTCTTCCTCACCTGAAACAGCGGGTCCCGGACCCGTCACTTTGTAGGCGATATGGGGAACTTCCCTGCCGTCCTCTGAAAACGCAGATATGATTATATTATTTGCGAGGGTGGAAGGCAACTCAAAAAATTTCTGGTAGTACTTGAATTCCTCCAGCATTTTTCCTCTTCGTACCAGATCCTTAAGAACCCGTTCCATGGTACGGATCTGCCTTTCATCAGGATCTTCCAGCTCTGTCCGGTACAGCAGATATGCTGCCAGAGAGTCGTCTCCGAAAGAAATCCCTTTCATCAGATCCTTTTCCAGGTAATCGAAAAACTCCAGGTCTTTTTCTTCCTGCTGCGATGTATCCTGTGTCATGAGACGGTACAGATAAAGACCTGCACGGTATTCCAGATACCTGCTGAGGACCTTTCTGCTGCCGCCTTCTTCATAGAAGCGTTTAAATATCTGGGAAACGATCTCAGGATGCTCCCCTGTGGATACGGCTTTACACAGGATCCTCTCCTCTATGGCGGCCGCCTCTTTGTGATAGGCATTGCAGGAACGGTAGATTTCGATCAGAAGATCCATTCGTCCGTTATAATGCCGGTAAAGATATTCGAAAATATCTTCGTCAAAACCTCCGGCATTGAATCCGCTTTCGCACAGATAGGTCAGAAGCGGCTCTTCATCCAGCCCGTTAAGAGCGATATAGCCATGCGCCAGCCTCGCCAGATCTGCTGGGGAAAGTCCACAGGGGCCGTACTCACGCACCTGTTCATAAGCTTCTTCCATCAGATCGCGTTCCAACATGATCCGGATCAGCTGTCCTCTGGTATCCGGAGACAGATCAAAGCGGATGAGTTTAGGAAGTTCATCATAGACCTTCTCATCCCTGGAATTCTTGACATAATAGGAAATGATCCTGGTCAGAAGTTCCTGTTCATAGCCTTTTCGGAACTGTCCGGCCATCTGGTTTGAAGTAAAATACTGCAGGATCTCCAACGGGGGTTTATAGGCTCTCAGGATCGGAAATGTTTCCTTCAGCAGCATATAGGGACTGATCCTGACATCCCTGATACACTGGTCTATGTATTCCCTGGTCTCCAGCAGCCGGTCGACTTTATAGGGAACATTGTAATAAAGATTTCCGGTGACATCCTTAAAGAGAATCACCGCATCCGAAGAATAAATCCTGATGCATGCTTTTCCCTTCCTGAGCAGACTCTCCTGATATACCTGCAGTTCATCATGAAACACCAGAACAGCGCTCATACGGTCATTGTCACAGAGCACCTCCTTTGTGCAGACCACCTCAAAAAGATGCTCCTTCATCACCTGAGACACCTGGCCGCTGTCCAGGATATCTCTGTAAATGACAGCCATAAGCGCGTCATTATGCCCCTGGATCATACGGTACTCTGCAAACCGCAGGACAGCAGCTCTGGCTTCTTCATAGATCCCCGGATCGTAATACCGGTTAGTGATGATATTGGCATAGATATAGGCCTGGTATTCATACAGAAGCTCTGTATGCTCCAGAAAGTACTTCACTGCCCGGCTGTCCATCCTCTCCATCTGTGTCTGATCGATGGTATAGATATAGTAATTCAGGATTTCTTCATCCGTACTTCCTTCCTGTACGGCCTGCTCGAAATACCGGTGGCAGGATACATCCCTTTGTTCGGCCCGGATCAGCATCCGGCAAAGTGCTTCCAGGATCTCGCCTGAGCCGAACCGGTCATAGGCATATCGAAAGATCCCGACAGCCAGTCTGACATCGGACAGGGATAATGCAGCACCTTCCTCTTTGCAGACCAGCGAAGCTGCGCGCACCGCCAGTTCTTTGTTCAGGCAGTCGTTCCTTACAGCAAAATGAAGCAGCTGGATCTCAAACGGCCCTGCTTCCGTCATAGTTTTCGCAAGTTCCGACAGGATCTTCAGGGATTCCAGATACATAAGAGGGCTTATGCATCCGAGGTCATAAAACATCTCCCTCATCTCTTCAAGACGCCTGACAGGATCGTTCCCGTAGCCCGGATCCATATAGAACAGGAGGAACAGGATCCACCAGCTGGGATTGTGGGAATAGACCCATCTCACTTTCTGCAGAGCCGACATATCCATAATATTGGAAGGAGACGAGCTTCTCCCCTGCTGCCGGTTTCCGCGGGGCATACTGTCCGGGACCGGAAGGTCAGCTTCGGCAAAGTTCAGAACGCCATCCACTTCTTCATAAAGGCTGGCCAGATAGATAAAATAGCAGTAAATATCGTAATTTTTCTCTTCCAGTTTGGGAATCTGGGTACCTACATGCTCGATATAATTCCTGGCATGAATATCGTCTCCGGCTGTTATGTAAACCTGTGCCTTAAGGAGCATCAGAAATAAAGACGCTTCATCTTCTCCCGGAATCTCGTTCAGCAGTTCCTGGGAGGATTCGATCCATTGCCACTTCTCTGTCTTCCCCATTTTCAGAGAAATCAGTTCCTTCGCAATACGCAGATACCGTTCCCTGGGGCTGTCTCCTGTAAGACCGATCCGGATCTTGTTGTCAACCACCACGGGAAGAACCAGATTCTGACAGGAAGTGCGGAACTGAATGGAAGTATAGTTCCTTCCGTTATGCAGCCGGTCAGAGATCACCATGAATTTGAACTCAAAGACCCCGTTGGTGAATTCGTCTGTCGTCAGGACTTTCCGGTCGAAGATCAGGAAAGGATCGTCACAGAAGACTTCGATCTCCATGTAACCGGCCACATCCTGGCGCAGATGTACAGAAAATTCGCCATCCGAGATGACGTTGGAGATCGTAACGTATTCTTCTTCCACATGGAATGATGCCTGCTCTTTTCTGCCGGAAGCAACCTGGTATTCTTCATTTGCTACCTTCTTGTTGCGTCCCAGCATGAGCGCATCATACAAAAGATTACTCATTCCTGTTTTTCAGGCGGTCCAGCCTGTCCTTCATGTTCTTTTCATACCCCAGGGTTCCGGGCTCGTAGATCTTCGTACCTTCCAGTTCGTCCGGAAGATACTGCTGCTTTACATAGTGTTCCGGGAAATCATGGGCATATTTGTAATCCAGGCCCCGTCCCAGTTTGGATGCACCCGGATAATGTCCGTCACGCAGATGGGAAGGCACTTCCCGGATGTCTGTCTGCTCCACCAGTGCCATAGCCTTATCGATCGCCATGACAGCAGAATTGCTCTTCGGAGCTCCTGCCACATAGATCACCGCTTCCGCCAGAGGGATCCTGGCTTCCGGCATCCCCAGAAGATGTACAGCCTGTTGGGCAGCCACCGCTACCTGCAGGGCTCTCGGATCGGCGCATCCCACATCCTCCGCGGCACAGATCATGATCCGGCGGGCGATAAAGTTCACATCCTCTCCTGCATAGAGCATCTTGGCCAGGTAATACACCGCCGCATCCGGATCGGATCCCCGCATGCTCTTGATAAAGGCGGAAATCGTATCATAATGATTGTCTCCGTCCTTGTCATATCTGAGGTTTTTGCGCTGGATACATTCCGCGATCACCTGCGTCGTAATATGGATCTGTTGCTGCTCAGGTTCCGGAGGCGTCGTAAGGACTGCCAGTTCAACGGCGTTCAGCGCTGTCCTGGCATCACCGCCGGAAAAATCCGCCAGAAAATCCGCTGCCTCGTCATCGATCACCGCATGATACATACCCATGCCTTTTTCTTTGTCGTAGACAGCCTTGAGAATAATGGCACGGATATCTTCTTTTTCCAGTGGTTTCAACTCATAGATCGTAGACCGGGAGATCAGCGCCCCGTTCACTTCAAAATAAGGATTCTCTGTGGTGGCACCGATCAGGGTCACGGTCCCGTCTTCCACAAAGGGAAGCAGATAATCCTGCTGCGCCTTATTGAAGCGGTGGATCTCGTCAATGAACAGAATCGTCTTGCGTCCGAATCCTGCCCTGGTGATCTTGGCCTGTTCCACGATCTCGACCATGTCCTTTTTCCCGGCAACTGTTGCATTGATCTGCCGGAAATCTGCAGAGGTCTGGTTAGCGATCACTCTGGCAAGTGTCGTCTTTCCGGTACCGCTTGGTCCATAAAAAATAACAGACGACAGTCTGTCCGCTTTGATAGAACGATACAGATGGCTGCCTTCCGATAGAATATGCTTTTGCCCCATGAACTCGTCCAGGGTTGCAGGCCTCATCCTGGATGCCAATGGAGCTTCCTGTTTTATTCTGTTCTGATGGGCATATTCAAAAATATCCATGCAGTAATCCAAATCTTTACATAGTATATCTCATTTACTATAATAGATTTAACATTTTTTTTAAAGAGGTTTTTATGGGAACTGCCAGAAGTGTCATTTTCACTGTTTTCAGCATCCTGATGATACTGGCGGGAGCAGGAGGCATCGCCGAACAGGTCCTTATTGTACTGGAACGATACGGATCTCCCGGCGCCTCTCCGGGTCTCACGTTTATCTGCGCTGCCTGTGCCTGTGTCGGTTTTATCATGGACATCATATCAGGGATCGGCGGTGTCAGAAGTTCCAGCAAACGCATCAATTCCCCCATCGTCATCCGTCTCCCGGCAATCGCCATTATTTTCTGTCTTCTGTCTGTTATCCTGTCGTTTTTCAACGGCATCATCATCGGGTATCTTCTGGTACAGTTTGGAATCGGTATCCTGATCCCGGCCTTCTTTATCTATACCACTGTTAAAAAAAGCCATATCAGCTGACCCATTTCATCATAAAATCGGGGAACGCCGCATGTTCTCCATACAGCGTCCCCCTCTGATAATGATAAGATGGATCATCCTTACTTATTTCACACGGGCTGCCAGTTCTTTTCTTTCATCCACATAGATTTCGATCACATCATCGGGCTTTATATTGCCTTCAAGTATGATGCGGGCTGCCAGTGTAGTCACATATTTCTGCAGGAACCTCTTGAGAGGTCTTGCGCCATAAGCCGGATCATAGCTTCTGTCTGCCACCAGGTTCTTTGCTTCTTCTGTCAGTTCGATCCTGAGTTCCTTTTCAGCCAGCAGTTTGTTGATCTCACTGATCTGCAGACTTATGATCCTGGAAATATCATCTTTCGTTAAAGGCTTGAACATGATGATCTCATCCAAACGGTTCAGGAATTCCGGACGGAAGCTCCGCCGCAGCTGCTCCATAACCAGTTCCGAAGCCTCCGGTTTGATCTCCCCGTTGTCATCGATCCCCTCCAGCAGGAACTGCGATCCTATGTTGGATGTCAGGATAATGATCGTATTCTTGAAATCCACCGTCCTTCCCTGGGAATCGGTTATGCGGCCGTCATCCAGCACCTGCAGCATGACATTGAAAACATCCGGATGGGCTTTCTCCACTTCATCAAACAGGACAACGGAATACGGTCTTCTCCGAACGGCTTCTGTCAGCTGCCCTCCTTCGTCATACCCTACATATCCCGGAGGCGCTCCGATCAGACGGGATACGGAATGTTTCTCCATATACTCGGACATATCGATCCGGACAATATTGCCTTCATCATCGAACAAAGCCTCAGCCAGAGCTTTCGCCAGCTCGGTCTTTCCCACGCCGGTAGGTCCCATGAACAGGAACGATCCGATCGGTCTTCCCGGCTCTTTGATACCTGCTTTGCTTCTCCAGATGGCGTCCACCACCTTGGTGACAGCATCGTTCTGACCGATGACCCTCCTGTGAAGGATCTCCGACAGACCCAGGATCTTGTTACGCTCTGTTTCGTTCAGTTTGGCGACCGGAATACCGGTCCAACGGGAAACGATCCTGGCGATCTCTTCGTCTGTTACTGCCTGGTGTACCAGGGAAAGATCCTCGCCCGACAGTTTTGCCTCGGCATCTTCCAGGTCTCTTACCGCCTGGGGGAGTTCCCCGTATTTCAACTGGCTCAGCTTATCCAGGTCGTAGTTTCTTTCGGCCATCTCGATCTCGTTGTTGATCTCTTCGATCCTGGCACGCAGAGCGGATACTTTCTCAACCTCGGTCTTTTCATTCTCCCACTGGGCAACCTTGGACTTGTATTCGTCCCTTAACTCCGCAAGCTCTTTCTGGAGCTCCGCAAGACGTTCCATGCTTAATTTATCGGTTTCTTTCTTCAGTGCCGTTTCTTCGATCTCCAGCTGCATCACACGGCGTCTCAGTTCGTCTACTTCCGTCGGCATGGAATCCATCTCGGTCTTGATCATGGCACAGGCTTCATCCACAAGGTCGATCGCCTTGTCAGGCAGATACCGGTCGGAAATATAGCGGTCCGAAAGCACGGCAGCATTGACCAGGGCCGAGTCCGTGATCTTGACGCCATGATAATTCTCATACCGTTCCTTGATCCCACGAAGGATAGAAATGGTATCCTCCACGGAAGGTTCTTCTACAAGAACAGGCTGGAATCTTCTTTCCAGAGCTTTGTCTTTCTCAATATACTTGCGGTATTCATCCAGCGTCGTAGCGCCGATGCAGTGCAGTTCACCCCTTGCCAGCATGGGCTTTAACATATTGCCGGCATCCATGGAGCCCTCCGCTGCGCCGGCACCGACGATCGTGTGGATCTCGTCGATAAAGAGGATGATCCTTCCTTCGCTTTCCTTCACTTCCTGCAGGACTGCTTTCAGACGTTCCTCAAACTCACCTCTGTACTTAGCGCCTGCCACTAAAGATCCCATATCCAGGCTGAAGATCGTTTTATCCTTCAGGCCCTCGGGAACATCCCCCTTTACGATCCTCTGCGCCAGACCTTCCACCACAGCCGTCTTGCCGACGCCCGGTTCACCGATCAGCACCGGGTTGTTCTTGGATTTTCTGGAAAGGATCCGGATCGCGTTGCGGATCTCGCTGTCCCTGCCGATTACAGGATCCAGCTTCTGTTCACGTGCCTTCTGCACCAGGTCCTGTCCATACTTCTCAAGGGCTTCATAGGTTGCTTCCGGATTATCCGTTGTGATCTTCTGGTTGCCCCGTATAGGCGCCAGCGCCTGTAGGAACTTTTCCCTTGTAATGTCAAACTGGGAGAACAGGTTCTTCACTTCCCTGCTGCCCTTCTTCATCATGCAGAGAACCAGATGTTCCACAGCGATGTATTCGTCTCCCATCGCCTTGGCTTCATCTTCCGCATTGATCAGCACATCGTTCAGTGCAACACTGATATTCTGCTGTCCGCCCCTTACTTTCGGTTTCTTCTGGATCAGGGCCATCACAGAGCCCTTGAATTCCTCCGGATCGATCTCCATCTTCCGGATCAGTTTCACGAGCAAGCTGTCATCCAGTTCCGTCAGCGCATACAGCAGATGCTCGCAGTCGATCTGCGGGTTGCCGTATTCATTTGCCAGTTTCTGGCAGTTATTGATCGCTTCGATAGCATTCTTCGTAAATTTATTGATATTCATACGATCACCACCTTGTATCATTATCATTCGAACATGTAAGCATAGTTTCTGCTATATCTGTTCTATGTGTACTATAACACACAGTTAAATGTATTGCAACATATTTTTTTCTGATCACACAAAAAACAACTTTGGCATCAGATGATCTGAAAATGCCCCGAAAGGCTGCCAAAGTTGAACTATTTTGAAGACGCGTATTCCCTGGTGTCCTAAGTCACCTATGCTGCAGGTGTCTCGCTTTCCTGCTCCGCTTCTCCTGTTTCTTCCGTTTCTTCCGTTTCCGGATACAGATAGAAAGCTGCCCCTTTCTGCAGCAGTTCCGATACCTGGAATCTGTCGCTGTTGAATTCCGCCCCAAGAACAACGGCAATGATCACATGATCCTGGCCGTTTACATTGACCGTACGGGAGGAAATCAGGCATTTCCCTGCCGCATCAGTCGTCCCGGTCTTAAGGCCATAGACATCAGGCATATTGATCATCAGGGAATTGGTGGCATACAATTCTGCCCATAAACTTTCCAGCCAGACCACGTCGGCAGAGGTAAATTCTGTGATCTCGGGATATTTACGCATCAGGGCGGTGGCCAGTTTGAACATATCCTTTGCGCTGGCATGGTTTTCCACCATGACTACCGCATCTCCCTTCAGATATTCCGGAAGTCCGTGAGGATTATAAAACACAGCAGAATCCATGCCCAGTTTAAACGCCATGGCATTCATCATCTCCACAAACTCTTCCTGAGATCCGGCAATGTATTCCGCAAGTGCCAGGGCGGATTCATTGCTGGAAGCTACCAGCATGGCATACATGAGATCCCGGACCGTTGTGACCTCTCCTTCATACATGCCCACAACAGAATCATCCGCCAGGGATACCCTCGCCGCATTGGCAGAGATCGTTACGGGATCGTCAAGAGTAATCTTTCCCAGTTCGATCATCCGTTCTGCGATAAATGCTGTCATCAGTTTGGTCGTACTTGCGATCGGAACCGACAGATCACCTTTACACTCCATGAAAATCTCGCCCGTAGTGGCGTCTCCCAACACAGTTCCGTGCAAATAGTCAAAATACCCCTGTTCGTTCAGACGGTCCAGGTCCATGTGAAAATGTTTATCCGTAATGATATTGTATACGCCATTCTCATAGATGATGTTCAGATCCAGCATCATCTGCACGTCAAGAAGGCTCATATACAGATCTTCAATACTGTAATCCGCATACGTATAATACATGGCGCCTTCTCCGTTTTTTTGGAGCCAATAGGTGCTGTTTTCGATATAAGTAGACTGAGTCGGCGTCAGGTCCCGCTTTACCATCCTTTCCTTCGGAATCTCTTCCTCTTCACCTGCGCCTTCCGGCCGGTCCATGGGCTCCAGGGATGGATCATAGGGAAGTCCGGTATCGACATGATAACAGCCCTCTTCATCATTGTAAAAACGGAACTGGCTTACTGTTCCGGTCAGAAGGATTGCCAGATTCCGCAGTGATATATAGTAATTATTGGCATAATTGGATTCGTAAGCTGTCAGCTGTACTACCGGTCCGCCATCCACACTGACCGGAAGAGTGACCAGATCCACCTTATGGGCATAAACGCAGACAGGTGCCGCTGCGCCAGTCAGAAGACAGATCAGGATCAGAAGACAGAATACTTTTTTCATCATATGTTCTCTTTTCTTTCTGGATTTTTTTCAGTTCCTACTATACTGTCAGAGTCCTCCAAAGTCAAATTTTCTTACATTTTATCCGGCGATGTATTAAGGTGGAAACAAGCAGAATGCATTTTCAGCAGGATTTCTCATGTATTTTATGATATCCGCTCATGATCATTCACGAAAGAAACCCCAAAGACCAGGAAAATTCTTTTCCGGTAAATGCTGTGTTCCCTGTTTTTCGGAGCTGCCGTAAGAGCGCATACGGAAAACATGTAGGGCCCGGATCATCGTGACCTGCACGCTTTGCACAGGATCGATCAGAACCCTGTATGGATCATCTTCTTTCGTCTTTCTGCTGCAGAAAATGTATTACAAAGAGCATCTTCTTTGTCGTATTTCATCTTTTGCATGACGGGCTGACGCAAAGACCATACCAGGTTTTCCTTACCTCCTTTTGCAAAACATGTCTGCCCAGGTGTTCCAAACCGTACTATGTTCCATTCTGTGCAGTCTGAAGACGCATCGGGAAACATAAGGTACCCGCATTTAACAGCATCAGAGCCTGTCCTTGCCTGTTTTCTTTCTTTTGAATATCATTTTCCGGATCTCATTGTAGATGAGTATTTTTGCTATATGCACGGTCTGTTATTTGTATACAAAAGGAGGCCCGACTATGGCTATTTACTTACTGGACTTCGAGAATGTTCACGATTCCGGGATTTCCGGTGTGACGACGCTCTCGGAAAATGACGAGCTCTGTATCTTTTACAGTGTCAAATCGGAGCATATGTCTTTCGAAACTCACGTCAATATCATGAAAACCGCCGCAAAAGTCAAATACATCAAGTTACGCCGCGCGGCCAAAAACTATCTGGACTTTCAGCTTTGCACTCATCTGGGATATATCATCGGCGCCGGGTTTGAAGGCCCGTTCTATATCATCAGCAAAGACACCGGGTACGACAGTGCGATCGATTACTGGAAGGATCATGGCGTAACGATCATCCGCCAGCCTTCAATCGGATTCAACCGCAATCTCGGAAAATCCACCGGCCAGAATCCAACTCACAATACGCCCCCTGCCCTGGTAACGTTCAAGCAGGGAAATGTGATCACCAACCCGGATGTACAGTCCTTATACAAGCTGGATGTCAGTTCTGCGTCTAAAGAAGTGCAGGGAACCCTTCCGGAGGAAGAGACTGTTCTTCCGGAAACGGCAGATACTCCTGCTGAAGAGGTTTTCTCTGAAGAAGTGATCCTTACATCAGAGGCTGACAATTTCGAAGAAATCGACATTCCCGCAGAAATCGATGCGCCGACAGAAATTGTAGCTGCTGCAGAGCCTGTGGCTCCTGCCCCGAAAAACAGTTCTTCCGGAAAGAAGAAAAAGAGCCGTTCTTCGAAAGCCTCTGAAAAACCTGCTGAAGAAGCGCCTGTCCAGAAAGAAGAAGCTGTTTCGGATACCCCGACAGCTGCAGACAGCTCTGAGCAGAAAGAGTCGGAAGGCGAAAACGGATCTTCCGCAGAGGAAGTGACAGCTAAAGCATCAAGTACACGCTCCAGCCGTCAGAGCAAGTCCAGACGAAGCAGTTCGAAAAAATCCGATGAGATCAAAGAAGAAACTTCTGCTTCACAGGATATCGCAGCACCGGAACCGGAGACTGCCCCACAGCCCGAAACAGCTGCGACAGAACCTGCAGTTACCGCTGCGGAAGAAACAGCTGAACCCGCCCCCGAAAAAGTGGAAACCCTTCCGGAATCCTTCCGTAAGAGAGTCCGCACCGCACTGAAAGGCAGAAACATTCCTTCCGCCTACTATGCTTCCATTTACAAAGCGATCCTGAACAGCTACGACAAACTGGCCCTGAACAATCTTCTGGTAAAGACCTTCGGCAGCAGCAAAGGCGGCGAAGTATATAAACAGATCAAAGAGATCTTTATGGATTTCCAGTCATGAACCTTTGTGAATCCTGTGCATACTATGTGTATGATGAAGAATTTGAAGAATACTTCTGCGATGTCGATATGGATGAGGACGACATGGCGCGCTTAATCTCCGGCCGCTACCGGGAATGCCCTTTCTGGAAGAACGGAGATGAATACGACACGGTAAAACATCAGATGTAAGACGGAAGATCCCGCAGGATAACTCCTGCGGGATCTGTATTTTTTATTTCGCATTCGTTATTTATCATGCGTTTCATGCATTTTTTAAATTTCTTAGATTTCGCATGATATTTTTCTTCGTATTTTCATGCGTTTTTTCAAAAATGTTATTTTTACATGAATAATTTCCTGGATTTTTCATGCAAAATTTGAATTTCTTCAAAAACGCATGAAAACGACCGCCGATTTATCATGTAAAATTGCATTTTCTTCAAAAACGCATGAAAACGGCCGCCAAATTATCATGCAGAATTTCAATTTCTTCAAAAACGCATGAAAACCCGTTGCACCGGATCATCTGCGGGGCCTAAAGACGTCACCGATATACGTTTTCCCGGGACTGGATCACTTTAGCGGCCATTCCCGTTCCAATACGGCAGGCCTGTGAAAGCGGGACATTGCTGATCAGTCCGGCGCATACTCCCGCGAAAAATGCATCTCCGGCACCGGTGGAATCCACCACCGTCACCTGCTCGGCTTTACAGTGCCCTCCTTCCCCGTAACCGGCATAAACAGCCCCGTCTTTATCCATGGTAATCACCATTGCCTGGATTCCGGTTTCAGTCATGCCTTTCTTAAGAAGCTGCAGCAGTTCGGGAGCTGACAGATCCCCGGTGTCATGCCCGAACATGACGCCCGCTTCCTGCCGGTTGCAGATAACACAGCCCGTCCGCCGGATATACGGCATCCTCTCCAAAGCAATGTTGATGTTGGAGATCACCCCATATACCCTGGTATGATGCTTCTGCGCCAGATGAAAGACATCTTCTACGATCCGCTCTTCCACATCCATCTCCAGCAGCACGCCGTCTGCATTTTGAAAGATCTCATCTCCCTTGCATTCCAGTACTTCGTGAAGCGGAAGCAGATCCTGTCTCCGGGACAGGTTCGCACAGACATCTCCCTGTGGATTGAGGATCACCATCCAGGTACCGATGCAGTCAGGCCTTCGCAGGACATATTCCGAGTTCACGCCGGCTTCAACTAGATGATCCAGGATGGCTCCCCCGGGTCCGTCTTCATCGATCATGCTGACAAAGAAAGGCCTGATCCCCAGTCCTGCCAGATCATCTGCTACATTTCTGGCAACGCCTCCATACTTATATTCAATCCTTCCCACGTTCCGGCCGACAGGATTGAACGCCCCTTCCGGATAGCCC
Organism: Parasporobacterium sp.; assembly: GCA_017510065.1. Lineage (GTDB taxonomy): Bacteria > Bacillota > Clostridia > Lachnospirales > Lachnospiraceae > RGIG5612. Next base: position 8,506 of record JAFWOB010000115.1, on the reverse strand, counting down.
TTGATATCCATAAATACCGTTCCGATCACGACGATCTTCCTGGCGGGATCGATCAGATTCTTTATCTCCATCACATTATTGCCTCACTGTTTTCGTCAGATTTATTACCTGCTGCAAGAATACCACACCGCCCATATTGCCGCAAATATAAAAGAATCTGTATTTTAAGCGCATTTCCACTTGTTCTGATCCTAAAAAAGAAATATAATCTGTGAAAATTACAATTGTAAAAGGAGTTGCTCAAATGAACGATACGCTGGATACTGTCATGAATGCTGCTGAAGAACCGGAGCTCACTTCTGCTGCGGAACCTGAAGTTGCCGCACCGGAAGTTGCCGCGTCGGAAGCTCCCGCCGAGCCGGAAGCGCCTGCCAAGCCGGAAGTCACTGAGAAAATGGAAGATTATTCCAAAGAAGTGGAATCTTCCGTGCGCAAGATCTATGAAGGAGATATCATGGAAGGCGAAGTCATCGCCTTTAATGAGCATGGTGTGATCCTGGATCTTAATTACTTTGCCACCGGACGTGTGCCTGTTGAGGAAATGAGTGCCGATCCCACATTCAATATTATGACGGATGTAAAAGTCGGCGACCGTTTCCAGGCCATGGTCAAGTCCGTCGACGACGGCAAGGGCAATATCCTGCTGTCCAAGAAAGCCTGTGAATCCGAGAACTCCTGGGATAAACTCAGGAAAATGAAAGAAGAAGGAACTGTAGTCACCGGTACCGTATCAGAAGCGGTCAAGTCCGGCGCAGTCATGTACGTGGAAGGGATCCGGGGCTTCATTCCCGCTTCTAAGCTGGATGTCAGATATGTGGAAGATACTTCCACGTATGCCGGCAAAAAGCTCTCTGTCCGCATTATCGAAGTAGATGAAGAACGCAAGAAACTGATCCTTTCCGCTAAAGAGAGCGCTACCGAAGCATATGTGAAGCAGCAGGCAGAAAACGTGAAGCGCCTGTCGGTCGGCAGCATTCTCACCGGAACCGTGGAGTCCCTGCAGAATTACGGAGCTTTTGTGGATCTGGGAGACGGCATTTCAGGACTTCTTCATATTTCCGAGATCAGCGCAGAACGGATCAGCCACCCGAAAGCAGTCCTTCGTACCGGACAGAAAGTCAATGTCATGGTCCTTCGGATTGAAAACGGAAAAGTCAGCCTGTCCATGAAAGCGATCGAAGCTGCGAAGGAACAGCAGGTGGAAGAAGAAGCCAAGGAATATCACAGCGAGTATGTTCCGAACAATCCCTTCGCCGATCTGCTGAAGGATTACCTGAAATAATGATAGCGTTCTGCTCTTTTCAGCAGAAATAAAAAGACGGGATCACACCAGTGTGATCCCGTCTTCTGCTATCTCCAGTCTGCGGGCTTTATAGAGAACCCCTACCGCCCGCTTAAACGCGTTTTTGCTGAGGTGGAAGTCCCGTTCGATCACTTCCGGGTCCGCCTTGTCATTGTAAGGCAGATGCCCTCCTTTGCGGCTAATGCGGGTATAAACATTTTCCGCATCCGCCTGAAGCTTCAGCATTGCCTTCTTTTTCCGTTTTTCATCAAGGTCTGCCCCGGAAATGTGTTTGTCGATCCACATGGTCGCTGCAAGACGTTCTGATTTGTCCACATACAGAGCCACCGGATAATACATTCCCTCCTCCACCTTCTCTGTTTGCTGACGGAACGGAAGGAACAGATCTTTTTCCAGGCCCCAGTCCAGAAAGGCTCCGATCGGAGAGACCTGTTTAACTTTCAGGACAGCAATCTCACCTATTGTGATCTTCGGGGTATGGATTGTCGCGATCAGACGGTCATCAGAATCCCTGTACAGAAAAACCTTCAGACGGTCTCCCACACGGATATCCTTGCTCACCTGCTTGATAGGAAGCAGTACCCTGTCTTTCTCATTTCCCAGATAGGCACCGAAGCTTTCCAGGGAATACACCGGCAGCGTCTGCCATTTTCCAAGCATAAACTGGATCGATTCATTTGTTACGGACATTACTCACCTCATAAGTTGTCCCGGCATGTTCTGCCGGGACGACAATTTCATTTCAGTTCTTTTATGATCTTATAATCCTTTGAATTCCACATAGAGTTCCCGGACGGCGTTCGGATCTGCCGGAGCAGCCTTAGCCGCAGCTTCCGGAGCTTTGGCAGGAGCAGCTTCTGTCTTGTCCGAATCCCTGTAAGCCAGGAATTTAGGCGCTACCTGCGGGAACAGCGCCAGACTCAGGATATCCTCGTCGCTCTTTGCGATGTCCGCATATTCTTTACGATACTTTTCAAGTTCAGGTTCCAGAAGGTCTGCCGGCCTGCAGGTAATCACATCTTCCGGTAAGATGCCTGCTGCCGCCAGAACAGAAGGATTGACCTCACCGGGGAGCTTGCCGTATTCCCCTTTGATCAGGGCACGTGACTCTTTCGGGAAATTCTTGTATTTGCCGATGATCACGTTCATGACAGCCTGGGTACCCACAATCTGGGAAGTCGGTGTGACCAGCGGCGGATAGCCGAAGTCTTTCCGCACCTTCGGAATCTCTGCAAGCACATCATAGAATTTGTCTTCTTTTCTGGCTTCCTTCAGCTGATTGAGCAGGTTGGACAGCATGCCGCCGGGTACCTGGTACCTGAGCGTATTGGTATCCACGCGCAAAACTTTGGAATTCAGGATGCCTGCTGACTCCAGCCTTGCCGCAACGTTACGGAAATGAACGGCTGCATCGGACATCTTATCCAGATCAAGCCCCGTATCCCGGGCGGTCCCTTTCAGGGTCGCTACCAGAGATTCGGTTGCCGGCTGGCTGGTTCCGTTTGCCAACGGTGACAGCGCCGTATCTACGATATCCACGCCTGCAAATGCTGCCATCAGGTTAACCATATCACCGGTTCCTGTAGTATTGTGGGTGTGAAGGTGGATCGGTACGCTGACCTTTTCCTTCAAAGCTTTGATCAGGGAATACGCAGCATCCGGAAGCAAAAGGTTTGCCATATCCTTGATGCAGATCGTATCAGCTCCCATCTGCTCCAGATCCTGCGCCAGCTTTACAAAATAAGCTTCATCATGGATCGGGGAAATGGTATAGGACATTGCCGCCTCTACCTGGCCGCCGTATTTCTTGGTAGACCTGATGGCCTGTTCCAGATTGCGCACATCATTCAGTGCGTCAAAGATACGGATGATATCGATGCCGTTTTCAATGGATTTGGCGCAGAACATATCTACCACGTCGTCCGCATAGTGCTTGTATCCCAGGATATTCTGACCACGGAACAGCATCTGCAGCTTCGTGTTTTTAACATATTTGCGGATCGTCCTGAGTCTTTCCCATGGATCTTCGTTCAGGAATCTCATGCAGGAGTCAAATGTGGCTCCGCCCCAGCATTCCAGGGAATAATAACCGATGGAATCCAACAGCTCAAGGGCCGGGATCATGTCTTCGATCGTCATTCTGGTCGCTGCCTGAGACTGATGAGCATCTCTCAGGATCGTATCAGTGATCAATAATGGTTTATCCGATAAAAACTTCATGAAGTTTACCTCTTTCTAGTTGTGAAATGCCTATCAGCCAAAGAGCGAGATCAGCACGCCGGCTGCAATGGCGGATCCGATAACGCCGGCCACATTCGGGCCCATGGCATGCATCAGCAGGAAATTGCCCGGATTGTACTGCTGGCCGACCTTCTGGCTGACTCTGGCAGCCATAGGAACAGCCGATACACCGGCAGATCCGATGAGCGGGTTGATCTTCTCTTTCAGGAACAGGTTCATGAACTTGGCCAGGAGCACGCCGCCTGCAGTACCGAAGGAGAATGCCACGATACCCATTGCCAGGATCATCAGGGTCTTCAGATCCAGGAAAGTCTTGCCGGTAGCTGTCGCGCCAACGGAGATGCCCAGGAAAATGGTAACGATGTTCATCAGTTCGTTCTGTGCGGTCTTGCTGAGGCGTTCCGTTACGCCGCATTCCTTCAGCAGGTTGCCGAACATCAGGCAGGCGATCAGCGGAGCTGCTGACGGCACCAGAAGGGCAACAAAGATGGTTACAACGATCGGGAAAACGATCTTTTCTCTCTTGCTGACCTGACGAAGAGGACGCATCACGATCTTGCGTTCCTTGTCCGTGGTCAGAAGCTTCATGATCGGCGGCTGGATTACCGGTACCAGTGCCATATAGGAATAGGCAGATACCGCGATGGGACCCAGAAGAGCCGGTGCCAGAAGCGCTGTTACGAAGATCGCTGTCGGGCCGTCCGCTCCGCCGATAATACCGACAGAAGCTGCCTCACGTCCGGTGAAGAGCCCGCTCAGGCGGCATCCGAGGAAGGTCATAAAGATACCCAGCTGGGCTGCTGCTCCGAGAAGCAGGGACTTCGGGTTCGCGATCAGCGGACCAAAGTCTGTCATGGCGCCGACGCCCATAAAGATCAGGCAGGGATAGATTCCCAGCTTGATACCCAGATACAGGATATCAACAAGACCCGGTGTGATGGTCTGCCCTACCGTAATGCTGGCGAGGATCGATTCCGAGACCCCCAGGCCTTGCATTTCAGAGATAAAATCCGCAGAGATCGGAGCTCCGCCGAACAGATCCCAGTGCACGTGGCCTCCGGCAAACAATATTTCGTGGAACATATTTGCTCCCGGAAGGTTGGTCACAAGCATACCGACTGCAATAGGGACCAACAGGAGCGGTTCAAATTTCTTAACGATTCCCAGGTACAACAGAACACAGGCGATCACGATCATGATCACGCATTTCCAGTTGTCACCCTGGAAGAACTGGAAAAATCCTGTCGACTGACAGAAATTAGCTATAGCCTGCATAGACGACTCCTCCGTTTACTCAATCACGCATAATAAGGTATCAGGTTCGACTGTGTCGCCTTTTCTAACAGATACAGAAGCAACTCTGCCGTCCTTCGGGGACATGATCTCATTTTCCATCTTCATGGCTTCCAGGATCATCAGCACGTCGCCGGATTTCACGGCGTCGCCTGCTTTCACGCGCACATCAAGGATATTGCCGGGCATCGGAGACAGGATCCGCTCGCCCTGGCCCGGAGTTGCCGGTGCTGCTGCAGGAGCCGGTGCCGGTGCAGGTGCTGCCGCAGGAGCTGCTGCCGGTGCTGCTGCGCCGCTGATCTCTTCTACTTCTACTTCAAAAACTGTTCCGTTTACATTTACTCTGTATTTTCTCATCATGTCCTCCCTTTATGAGTTGATCTTCTTAAATGATACGATCCTGAGACCGCTGACATCAGTCCCCATCTCCTCTGCGATCACAGCGCTGACAGCTGCCGCCATCTGAGGCGTCACTGTTCCGGCGGCTGCCGCTGCCGGTGCTGCAGCAGGTGCTGCGGCAGGGCTCACAGCCCTCTCATTTTTACGGTCCGCACGGCGCATGATACCGCTCATGATCGTGATCAGGATAATGATACAGATCAGTCCGACAAACACCGTGCATATTCCCATCAGACACACAAACAAATTGGAATATTCCATGTCTCCCTCCTAATGCACCAATTTAAAATAATCTGCCCTAATTTATACCACACTCGGTGTGAATAAGATATAGGCATTGTCAAAAAAATGACAGACCAAAATGGCAGGAAAATTGGGCATTTTTTGCCATTTCCCGCACCATTTCTTAAAAAATGCCAGGCAATGTATAATACTGCCTGGCAAATCTGTGTCGGGGTAACAGGATTTGAACCTGCGACCTCTCGGCCCCCAGCCGAGCGCTCTAGCCAAACTGAGCCATACCCCGAAAGACTTCCCTATTATGGTACATCCCGCCGGAAAATGCAATCACTTTTTTTATTTTTCGAGATTTCATTTTTCTTCTGCAGAACTTTTCAGGTTCGGCAGCCTGAAATGCAGAAAAAAACAACTTTGGCAGCATTTTCACTCGAAATGAGCCGAAAAACGCTGCCAAAGTTGAAAAATTCAGCTTCTAAATCCTGAACGGATCCTGATAGCCGATTCAGTATCTGATCAATCCGGAACCAGGTTCGGATCAAATGCCGGGATCTCGTACACGCCGCCTGCTGCCACGAACTCGTCATAGGTCATGGCCGCATAGCCCCACCACTGGGGATTAAACATCATATCTGCCGGCATGGTGGTATAATCGGAAGCATCGATCAGGGCAAAAAAATCCGGAAGATGCTCGTCCGATACAGCCGGAACCGCATCTACAAACTCCTTCAGGTATGCATGATATGCCTCTTCAGAAGTATCGCCTGCTGCTGCAGCTGCTTCTTCCGCTACTGCTGTTCCTTCCAGCGGGGTCACTTTGCAGCCGTTTTCAAAGACTTCAATGTTGCCGACGACTTCTGAGGTCTCATCCACGTAAATGTCTTTCACATAGCTTTCTTCTGTCACGACCCACTTGGACCCGTTCTTCAGAGTGACGACAGGTCCCCAGACCGTTTCATAAGACTCATCATACGCGTATGCGCCGTGTCCCAGGATGCCATTCTCGCCCCAGATCTCATTCCAGCCTTCACAGTCGACCCATTTGATCCAGCCGTTCAGTGTGGAATTGTCAAAGGTAAGGAGCATTGCTCTCTGATAATCCATGTCCGCGATATTGCCGTTGATCTCAGAGTTGGCCACGGTGATATCCATTGGGCTTGCCTGCTCGCCATCCGGGATCAGGTTGGCGTTGCCGTCGCTGTTGATCACAGACAACAGGAACAGATCATCATAGCCAAGAGCGGTGCTGCCATAGTTGTTTGTGTATGTGACATCGTCCAGATACACCAGCGTGGAGCAGCTTCTCATCAGGATCGCCGCGCCGGATGTGAAATACACATAGTTCAGGGTATCATCGTTAAAGAAGGAAGCGGAGGAAGTCACGTCTTCCGGTGTATACCATCCTTCCGGCATCGCATTCAGATCAAATAATGCTTCATCCACAATGAAATCGGTCCCTTTTGCATAAAGGACATTCTGGCTTGCTGCCGGCAGGCCTTCATGCTGTTCATCAGGCTTATGCATCAGGACGCAGTTACGTCCGCCTACGATGGTGGTACGTCCGATCTCCATCGGCTCGCCGTCATATTCTTCCAGAGCGATCACCGGATGTTCTGCAGCAAAATCCTGATAAGAAGTATTCATCAGATTGGCCGGGTGCTCATCCATGAATGCCTGTCTCCAGCCGTTCAGCTCTGTTGCTGCCGGATCCACAGCCTCGCCGTCCAGCAGATACAGTTCTCCGCCGGCTGCGATGATAGCACCATACTCAGCACCGACCAGCGTAGTACCCAGAACATAGTCACGGCATTCATGATCCGAATAGATCGCATAGCCGCCATCCGTAGTCTCCGCATAGGAATTGACCGCTACGAAGTTCACTCCCAGTCCCTGCGCGCCGTCCGTGGACATGGCTGCCCAGCCGTCAGCGACAACGGCAGAATTGTAATAATATGTGGAGGTAACGCCCTGGGACAGGTTGGTCCTTGTATGTCCCCAGGAAAGAAGTCCCTGAAGGGCAATGAAATCCATGACATCTTCATAGCCCGGAACACTTCCGTAAGATTCCAGATAGGAATCCTTTACGACGACTTTGTTGTTGAGCTCGTCTGTGTACATAGCCGCAGTCTGTGATCCCTGGGAGGAAATATACGCATTGTTCACATACAGCGCAGATCCTTCGCCGGTGACATTAAAGGTGGCGCCGCCACCAGTCGCATCCTGGGTTCCGGTAAATACGGAGTTGACGCCTCCGTCAAATTGCACAGCGCTGGCATCAAAATACTCCTGCGTCACCGGTACCAGAAGGCCTTCTACCTGGTAATTGTCTTCATCGCCGCCGACATGAGCCGTTGCGCCGAGGAGAGCCAGATAGCCGCCCGTGCCTTCCCAGTCAATGTTTTCGTAGACTTCTTCTGCTCCATCGGTCAGAATGATATCCTGCATGGGTGATGCAGATCCGCCTGAACTTGCGGATTCTCCCGCAGATTCGCCTTCCGCAGATTCGCCTTCTGCAGATTCGCCTTCAGACTCCCCTGCCGGCTGTTCTGCCACAGCTTCCCCTTCCGGTGATCCGCCTTCCGGAGCCGGCTCCGCGAAAGCAGTCATGGAAAGCATGGAAACGCAGAAGACGATAGCCATAAAGATTGCTATAAAACGTTTCATAAAATCTCCTTTCAGTAATGTAGTAAACGACAGTTTCCCTTCTATCATTGGATTTATACTACACGGGATTTTCTTTGTAAACAAAAGTTCTGTGCATTTTGTATATTTTCTTTTAATATTTACAGTATTTATTTGTGTACATTATACATATTGGTGAATTTCTTGCGAAAATATTACATTTATCATCTCATGCAAAAAGCGGATACTGTTTGACAAACAGTATCCGCCAGTCAAGTCCAAAATTGTGTGTAAATTACCTTTAGGCATAGAACCTTGATAACCTAAGCTGCCTGCAGCAGTTGCTGCCTGGCAATGACCACCAGCTGACCTGGGACATCTGAACTGATCAGCGCCGTATATGTCTTCCGG
>JAFWOB010000114.1 GCA_017510065.1 Parasporobacterium sp. | reverse complement strand
TTTTTATAAAATATTGTATACTTCTTTCCACAGAGAACATCCTCCTTTGCGTTTATTTTTTTTGTGTGGTAACAAAATTTTATCACAAAAGAGATGTTCTCTTTTTCTTTTTTATTTTCCCGAGTAAAACTTTACGCTAGCGACGCACAGATACATTATGATTGTTTTCTCAAAGTTCCGATCAGGCAGCAGATTCCGAACGCTGCCGCATCCGCTGCAACGATCGTGGCTCCCACAGGAGTTCCCGCCCCCATGGAGATCAGCATTCCTGCAGAAGCACAGACCACGGAGATCAGGGCAGCACAGACCGTCACCTGCAGAAAACTTTTGAAGATCCTCATAGCAGAAAGTGAAGGAAAGATCACTAATGCTGAAATCAGAAGGGACCCTACCAGATTCATGGCCAATACGATGATCACGGCGATCACCACAGCAATCGAAAGGTTATACCACTGTACCTTGATCCCGGCAGCCCTGGAAAAATTCTCGTCAAAGGTAACGGCAAAGATTTTATTATAGAACAGGATAAAGAAGGCGATCACCAGAATGGACAAGATCACGCCGATCCACACCTCTTCCTCCGTCAGGGTCAGAATGGAATAGGACCCGAACAAAGTACTGCATACATCACCGGAAAGATTGGCAGAAGTGGAAAATACGTTCATCAGAAGATAACCGAAAGCCAGAGCTCCCACCGAGATCATGGCAATCGCCGCATCGCCTTTGATCTTCGTATTCTGCCCTGTTCTCAGAAGAAGCACCGCGCAGAAGATCGTAACAGGGAGTACCAGGAGCATATTGTTGGACAGGTTCAGTACGCTTGCGATGGCAATGGCTCCAAACGCCACGTGGCTCAGACCGTCGCCGATAAAAGAGAACCGTTTCAGGACCAGAGTAACTCCCAGCAAAGAGGAACACAGGGCGATCAGGATCCCGACGATCAGAGCGTACCGGACAAAAGGATATTCTGTGATCATGGTTATGATATCGGTCATTTTTTCTCACCTGCCCCTTTATTCTCTATAGAGACAGTTTCTGTTTCTTCATACTGAAGGAAGAACTGCCCTACCTCGCTTTCCATATATTCCTTTGTTGTCCCGAAAAAGATTTCATCACCGATATGCAGGATATGGCTGGCATAGCGGACCGCTGCAGCAATGTCGTGGGAGATCATGATCACCGTGATCTTCATGCTGTTCAGTTCCCTGATCAGTTCATACATCTGAAGTGTCACATTTGGATCCAGCCCCGAGACCGGCTCATCGAGAAGCAGCATTTTCCTTGTTGCGCACAATGCCCTGGCCAAAAGGACCCTCTGCTGCTGTCCACCGGACAGTTCCCGGTAGCATCGGTTCCGTAAAGAAGTGATATTCAGAAGTTTCATATTATCCTCGGCCAGTTTTTTTTCGGCTTTGGAATAGAAAGGTCGTCTGCCGCATCTTGCCTGGCACCCGGACAGGACGATCTCCCTGACAGAAGCCGGAAAATCTTTCTGCACTACTGTCTGCTGGGGAAGATACCCGATCTCGTTGGCTGTCAGACCGTCCGAAAAAAGGATCTGGCCAGCCAGGGGCTTCTTAAGATGAAGGAGTGTCTTCATCAGTGTCGTTTTTCCGGATCCGTTTTCTCCCACGATGCAGAGATAGTCTCCTTCATTTACCGTAAAATTCAGATGTTCGATGATTGCTTTGGAATCGTATCCCAAAGACAGATCTTTTACTGTGATCAATGCCATATTATTCTCCGCTGTTTGTTGTCAGTGCTTCTTTTATCGTATCCAGATTTTCTTTCATGACACTCAGATAGGTCCTGTCCTGATCGTCTCCATCCTTCGAAGCTGTCTGCAGGGAATCCATCAACAGCACCTTCTGGTCTTTTGTATCTGTATTCCGGATGATGGTCTTCGCAATCTTCCCATCAGAGCCTTCTATCACAAGAACCGCCGGTAAATGCAGTTCGTTCATTTTTTCCGCAAGGAAAATAATCGTCTCAAAACTGGCTTCCGTTTCCGCGGAACAGCCGTTAAAGGCAGCATAATGATCCAACCCGTAATCATTGACCAGATAAAGGAACGGAAAACGATCCGCAAACAAAAGCGTGTTCAGCTCTGCCTCCTGAATGGTTTGTTGATACTCCGCATCCAGATCACTCAGCTTTGTTTTATATTCCTTCCAGTTTTCTTTATATATATCCGTATGGGCAGGATCCGCTTCCTGAAGTGCTTCCTCGATCGCATCACATAAAGCATCAGCATTTCTGAGAGACAACCAGATGTGCTCATCGTATTCCGGTTCCTCTTCTTCTGTGTTTTTTTTCTCTTCTGCCGTTTGGATCTGCTCTTCTTCTATTGCCCTGTCTCCCAGAACCTGCATCAGATTAACCGTTCTGATATCCTGATTGACCGCCTCCTGCAGAAGATCTTCTGCCCACTCGTCTGATTCCCCGCCCACATAGATAAACAGGTCACAGGAAGAAACTTTCATAATATCCGAAGCTGTCGGCTGAAAGCTGTGGGGATCCACGCCGTTATCATAAAGAAGTGTCAATTCCGCTCCGGCCGGATTGCTGCCCAGGATATTCCGTACCCAGTCATAAACGGGAAATACTGTTGCCACGATCTTAAGACTGTTTTCTTCCGGTGGAACCAGGGTGCATTCTCCGCAATTATCCCGTCTGCTGCAGCCTGCCGCAAAAAGCGCAAGCAAAACCGCGGTCAGAAGCAATATGATCTTGTTTGCAAAAACTTTTCTATTCAACTGTCTTTCCTGTTCCTTTTCCTGCACATTGTTCACAAACGCCGTAGAAAACAGTCCTCATAGGATTCAACTGAAACTGATGATGCTCCATCAGATGTCCCTGTATCGCAGCAAGTTCTTCACAATGCAGATGGATCAGTCTGCCGCATTTTTCACATTTGCAATGAAAACAACATTCACCATCCGCATGGATCTCCTGCCCCATATATTCAAAACAGGCCGGACTCGTCCCATCTATAATGTATTTATTGACGAGACCTTCATCCACCATGCTCTCCAGCTGTCTGTAGACAGTTGACTGGCCGATGGGCTCTCCTTTCTCACGGAAATATTCGCACACATCACTGACAGTAATATGTTTCCCGGAAACCGTTTCCAGATATCCGATCAGGATATCCCTCTGGCGGGTCCTGTATTTAGACTTTGAATTCATATGTTTATCCTGTCCTGCTTGATCTTGTTTATTACTTTGTTTAGTAATTTGAAAATCGTTCCCGATTTTAAATCACTCTTATTCCTTTGTCAATTAATTTGAGAATCATTTTCATATTATGCTGTCTTTGATGTCACACGTGTAATAAACTGAGTGCTATGCATGATTTTCAGGAAGTGCCTGCAACGTTTACGGTAGTATGCATGATTTTTTGTAAAAAATATAAAGGTATGCATGATTTTCCCCCCTCAAGTAGGGTCAAAATCATGCATACCCTCCATTTCGTTACAGGCCGTTTCTGAAAATCATGCACAGCGCCGCATTTGATGCAGTCGAGTTCCTGAAATCATGCACAGCGCCTATTTTGCTGCAGAAACAAGCAGATGCAGCAGTCTACAGTTCTTCGGCGAGCTCCGGGAATGGCGACAGGGAACGTTTCAGGATTCCGTGCATCTGCGCGATGGCAATCCCATAATTGGTGATCGCAACACCGCTTTCCCTGGCTCTCCGGATCCGGGAGTGAACTTCTTTTTCATTGAGCATGCAGGCGCCGCAATGAACCACCAGGGCATATCGATCCAGGTCATAAGGAAACTCCCCGCCTGACGTAAATTCAAATTGTAGTTCCTTCCCGGAATATGACCGGATCCAACCGGGCAGTTTTACTGTTCCGATATCATTACATTGCCTGTGATGCGTGCATCCCTCGGAGATCAGTATCGTATCTCCGTCTTGCAGCCGGTCCAGCATGGAAGCGCCATGGACAAAATCAAAGAGTTCGCCTTTGTATCGGGCAAATAAAATGGAAAAGGAAGTAAGAGGAATCTCTTTCGGTACGATCCTGCTTACGATCCCGAATGCCTGGGAATCTGTCACCACCAGTTTCGGAGGCTTCTGAAGAGACGAAAGCGCTTTTTCCAGATCTGTTTCCTTTACGACAAGATTGATGCAGTCATTGTCCAGTACTTCCCGTATCATCTGCTGCTGAGGAAGGATCATCCTTCCCTTGGGAGCGGATTCATCAATCGGAGTAACCAGTACGATCACATCACCGGCGTTCATCAGATCACCCGCCAGCTTTTTCTCGTTTTTCCGGGTGCCTGCCAGATGTCCGATCAGTTCCTTCAGTTCATAAATATGGGTTCCCAGCAGTGCGCTGACATATATGCTGGTTTCATCCGTTGTCTCAGGAGCAGAAAGTTTATCGTCCGTCAACAGGTCTGATTTATTATAAACAACAATATAAGGAATATCCCGTTTCCGGAATTCTTTACAAAGAGATTCATCCAAAGACTGCTTCCCGATCACAGCATCCACTACTAAAACGGCAATATCCGTCTTGCTCAGGGTCTGGATCGCCCGTTCCACTCTCATTTTACCAAGATCTCCGCTGTCATCGATTCCCGGCGTATCGATGATGACAACCGGCCCCAGCGGAAGCAGTTCCATTGCTTTCTGCACCGGATCCGTTGTTGTCCCTTTGACCTCGGAGACCAGTGACAGTTTCTGTCCCGTCACAGCATTTACCACAGAAGATTTCCCGGCATTCCTGAGGCCGAAAAAACCAATATGGAGTCTTTCTGCCGATACGGTATCATTTAATCCCATGTTCTCAATATCCTTTCCAATTAATGGCTTTCTTTATAATCTCCCCTTGCCGTTACGACCCGGAAGCCGATAGCTTCCATCCTCTTTTCCAGATTCTTCCTGCTTTGGGCGGATTCTTCGCCTGTGCTGATCTTATGATCATACAGTTCATATTTCGGCCGCACTTCATAAGGAGACAGATTCGGCATGATGACATTGGCCCCTGCCAGAACTCCTTTTTCTCTCCCGAGAGGATCCAATGTTCCAAGGGCGGTAGTAGCCGGAAGCAGGATATTCGGTTTGATCAGCCGGATCAGGGAAAGCAGATAGATGGTCAGCGAAACCGATCCGGCAGGCTCATCCCGGAATATCGTATCCTTGTGAGGAATAAAAGGCCCGATCCCGCACATCTGTGGGGAAAACTCTTCTATAAATTTCAGGTCCTTTGCAAGATGATGGGCTGTCTGGTACGGTGATCCTACCATAAAACCGCATCCGGTCTGAAATCCGATCTCTTTCAGATCCTGGAGACACCGCATCCGGTGTTCGAAAGACATCCCGTCAGGATGAAGCTTCTGATAATGTTCCCGGTCTGCCGTTTCATGCCGCAGCAGATAACGGTCAGCGCCTGCGTCAAACATCGCCTGATATGCGTCCCGTTCGTATTCTCCCAGGGACAGGGTAACTGCAGCATCCGGAAAATGATGTTTGATCGTCTCCACGTTCTGAAGGATCCTCTCCAGCGGCAGAGATCCTTCTCCTCCCTGCATAACGAAGGTCCGATAGCCCAGCCGGTAACCCTCTTCCGCGCATAAAAGGATCTGCTCGTTTGTCAAGGCATACCGGTCCGCTTTTTTGTTGGACCGGCGGATCCCACAATAATAGCAGTCATTCCGGCAGATGTTTCCGACTTCGATGAGCCCTCTTACATAAATATCAGTACCGTAATGCTGCCGCCTTACAGCATCAGCAAGAGATGCTGCATACGCCGCATCTTCCTCATCATGTTCCATGATCAGTAGTTCATACTCTTTTTCAGACAGAGAATGTCTGTCATGAAGGATATCGGTCAATAGCTGAATTTTTCTCATCACTCCACCGCCGTTTATATCACAGTCCATTCAAGGGATTACTGATTACAGTTCTCCTTCATAGGAGTAATCCTGGTCTTCAATCGCCTTTTTTACTGCCGCCTCATCAAAATCTCCGGACAGGGTGATAACTGCCGTATTTTCCACATGGCTTGGTACGGCGCTCTCCACGAAATCCAGTGCTTCCAGCGTCTTCTTTACCCGTGCTTCGCAATGTTCGCACATCATTCCGCCAATTTTGATCGTTTTAGTCATTTCAATTCCACCTTTCTTTTCCTGTTCTGAAACGTCTATTTGTTCCAGGAGTGTTCTCCTGCCGTCAGACAGCAGCTGTGTGTTTCTTTTTTTATCATGTGACGTATCATACAGTTTAAACAGATTCAGCCGTAATGCATTCATGACCACGCAGAAGCTGGAAATACTCATGGCTGCCGCGCCGAACATGGGATCCATGGTAATCCCCAAAGGAACCAGTGCGCCTGCTGCGATCGGAATCAGAAGTGTATTGTAGATCAATGCCCAGAAAAGGTTCTGTATAATACACCGGTAGGTCTGGCGGCTCAGCCGGATGGCAGCTGCCGCATCTTTCAGGCTGCTCTTCATCAAGACCACATCCGCGGCGTCAATGGCTACATCAGTTCCCGCGCCGATGGCGATCCCGATATCGGCCCTGGTAAGTGCAGGAGCATCGTTGATCCCATCCCCCACCATTGCTACTTTGCCATACTCTTTGAGTTTCCGGATCACTTCCTCTTTGCCTTCCGGCCGGACACCGGCAACGACCTCATCCACTCCCGCCAGAGCTCCGATGGCTTCCGCCGTCTGCTGATTGTCTCCGGTCAGCATCACAACATGAATACCCATGTTACGAAGTTCCCGGATTGCTTCCGCGCTGTCCTGCTTGATCGTATCCGCAACCGCAATGATTCCAAGGATCCTGTTCTCCTGCGCAAAATACAACGGCGTTTTTCCCTGCTTTGCCAGATTCCGGGCAGTATCTCTTATGGTTTCCGGTATTATCGCATAGGAACGGATAAATTCATCATTCCCACCATATAAATATGTCCCTTGTACTGCTGCTTTAAGCCCGTTCCCCGGAAAGATCTCGAACTTCTCTGTATCAGAGACTGTCACACCTTTTGCTCTTCCATATGCCATTACCGCTTTCGCTAGAGGATGTTCACTCTTTTGCTCCAGTGCACAGGCTGACTGCAGAAGTTCCTCTTCCGTTACATTGTCAACCGGAAGAAGATCCGTCACGACGGGCTCTCCATTAGTAATCGTTCCGGTTTTATCCAATGCAGCGATACGGATATTTCCGGTTTCCTGCAGGGCTTCTGCTGTCTTGAACAAGATCCCGTTCTTCGCGCCGATTCCATTGCCGACCATGATCGCTACCGGAGTCGCAAGACCCAGTGCACAAGGGCAGCTCACCACCAGCACACAGATCCCTCTGGCAAGAGAAAAGCCGAATTCCCTGCCGATCAGAAGCCAGATCACGATCGTTACTGCCGCGACGGCAATAACCGCCGGAACAAAAATCCCGGATATCCTGTCTGCCAGCTTCGCTACCGGTGCCTTTGTCGCCGCTGCGTCACTGACCATGGAAATGATTCTGGCAAGAGACGAATCCTCTCCCACACGGACTGCCCGGCATTTCAAGAATCCGGAGAGATTGATCGTGGCGGAAGATACCTCATCTCCCGGTTCCTTGTCTGCCGGAATACTCTCTCCCGTTAGCGCCGATTCATTTACAGCGCTGCTGCCCTCTAAAACGATCCCATCCACCGGGATCGTTTCTCCGGGACGCACCACAAACAGATCATCTACCCGAACCTGGTCTACCGGCACAGTGATCTCCTGTCCACCCTGCAGCAAAGTGGCTGTCTGCGGAGCCATCTTCATCAGGCTTTTCAGGGCACTGGTTGTTTTTCCCTTGGAATAGGATTCCAGCATCTTTCCAACAGTGATCAGGGTCAGGATCATCGCTGCGGATTCGAAATAGAATTCCATCATATAATTCATGACAGCCTCGGGATCCCCGTCTGTCACAGCCCTTGTCATAAGGAATAAAACCGCTGTACTGTACAGGAAGGCTGCGGAACTTCCCAAGGCGATAAGCGTATCCATATTGGGAGCTCTGTGAAACAGACTTCGAAAACCACTGATAAAAAATCTCTGGTTGATGACCATAACGATACCTGCCAGCAACAGCTGTGCCAGCCCCATGGCCACATGATTGTCATCAAAGAAAGAAGGCAGCGGAAATCCCAGCATCATATGTCCCATAGACAGATACATCAGGATCAGAAGAAAGACAATCGATGCGATCAGTCTCTTCCTGAGCATCGGTGTTGTCCGGTCTTTCAGAGCATCCTCTTCGGCTGCCAGCCTGGCGGAAAAGGATCCTGCGGAACGCTCCTCGCCGCCCGTATGTTCACCGGTATTTTTCAGGGAGGCTCCGTATCCTGCCTGTTCAACCGCATCTATGATCGCCTGCGCAGATGCCGTTCCCTCCACTCCCATGGAATTGGTCAGAAGGCTCACACTGCAGGAAGAAACGCCGTCGACTTTCATGACGGCTTTTTCCACCCTGGCCTGACAAGCGGCGCAGGTCATTCCTGTTACTACATATTGCTCCATTTAATACCTCTTTTAACCAACGCTGTATCCTGCAAGATCCTTCACAACCTCGCCTGCTATCATAAGACCTGCCACAGAAGGAACGAATGCGATGCTGCCTGGAATACTGCGTCTTTTACTCTGTTCCTCTCCCGGATCCAGAGCTTCCATGCAAGCAGCAGCTTCTGCATCCGGCTTGACCGGTATTTCCTCCGAATACACCACCTTAAGGGAGGAAACCCCTCTTTTCTTCAGTTCTCTTCGCATCACTTTCGCCAGTGGACAGACGTTTGTCTTATAAATATCGGCGATCCGGAACTGTCCGGGATCCAGTTTGTTTCCGGCTCCCATGGAACTGATCACCGGAACACCAAACTCTTTTGCTTTCAGGATCAGTTCAATCTTGGCTGTTACAGTATCTATGGCATCTACAACGTAATCATATTCTTCAAAGCGAAATTCCTTTGAGTTCTCCGGCAGGAAGAAACAATTGTGCACCCTGATATCCGCATCCGGATTGATCAGAAGCATTCGTTCTTTCATGACATCCACCTTGTACCTGCCGATCGTCTGCAAGGTGGCAATGATCTGCCGGTTCAGGTTAGTCAGGTTTACGGTATCGCTGTCGATCAGGTCAAAAGCTCCGACTCCGCTTCTTACCAACGCTTCGCATACATAGCCTCCGACTCCGCCGATTCCGAAAACCGCAACCCTGGAACGGGAAAGCTTCCGAAGCGCTTCTTCGCCGATCAGCAGCTTGGTTCTTTGAAACTGATCTGTCATAACTGTCTCCGCCTTTTCTGCATTTTATTTATACACATATTCGTTTTATCATTTTTCCGGTCATTTGTACAGATAAGCTCTGTTACCGGTTGTCAATCCCGCTTTCATAAACTACAATCATAAAGTGTAAGGAATTACTTGATCACTCAAACAGCAGAAAGGACTTTTGCTATGCCGGCTCCACATGGATTAGGCCCCAGAGGCTTTCTCACCGAAGAGGAAAAAGAACATATCCCGAAGATCACGAAGGATCTTCTGAAAAGGATCCTTTCCTATCTGAAGCCCTACAAACTTCAATTCCTTCTGGTCTTTGCCACCATCGTTGCCTCTGCCCTTGTAGGACTCCTTCCATCAATCATCACCGGAAAGATTGTGGATGAAGCCCTTGTCGGTAAGGATCTGACGCTCCTGATCAAACTGCTGGTCTTTGCGCTGATCGCTCTGACTGGGAGCCAGTTCATCGGCATGCTGGAAAGCTATATCCAGTCCTGGATCTCTCAGAAGATCATTTATGATATGAAGAATGAAATGTATCTTCACCTGGAATACATGCCTCATTCCTTCTTCACCACCGAAAAGCAGGGCGATATCATCACACGTATGAATACAGATATCAGTGGGGTAAGTTCCGTGATCAGCGGAACTCTGTCTTCCATGGTCAGCAATGCAGTCACCGTTGTAACGACATTGGTCGCTTTATTTACCATGAGCTGGAAACTGGCGATCGTCGGGATCATCATCATTCCGCTTCTGATCCTTCCCACCAGACAGGCAGGAAAGACCCGCTATTCCCTGCTGACAAAAAGCCAGGCCAAAAACGATGAAATGAACCAGATGATCAATGAGACCTTGTCAGTCAGCGGATCCATGCTGGTAAAACTTTTTACCCGTGAGAAGAAAGAATACAGCCGGTTTATGGCTCTGAATAAAGAAGTTTCCGATCTGTCCCTGAAAGAATCCCGCAGTGGAAAATGGTTTATGGTCATCATGGGGATCTTTACACAGATCGGTCCTTTGCTGATCTATTTTGCAGGAGGCCTTCTGATCATCCGGAACTGGGACCCAACGCTTACCGTAGGTACCGTTACCGCTACCGTTGCCCTGGTCAACAGGCTGTACCGGCCGGTGGAATCCCTTCTGAACATTCATGTGGACCTTACCAGATCTCTGGCGCTTTTCACCAGGATCTTTGACTATCTTGACAGGGAGAACACCTTGACAAGCCCGGAAAATGGCGTAAAGCCTCAATTTCAGGATCAGCCGGTGACTTTTGAACATGTCAGCTTCGGTTACGATCCCGAAACGCAGATCCTGAAGGATATCTCTTTCGAAGTTCCCGGAGGAAAAATGTATGCGGTCGTCGGTCCCTCCGGTTCCGGAAAATCCACGCTGGTCAACCTGATTCCACGTCTGTATGACGTCAATGCGGGTTCTGTCAGGATTGCCGGAACAGATGTACGGGAGATTGATCTGGAATACCTCCGGCAGAATGTAGGAATGGTTACACAGGATACTTACCTGTTCAATGGTTCTGTCATGGAAAACCTTCTGTATGCCAGAGAAGAGGCTTCAGAGGAAGAAGTCTACGCAGCCTGCCGTGCGGCTAACATCCATGATTTCATCATCTCTCAGCCGGATGGTTATAACACTGTTGTCGGTAATCGTGGGCTGAAGCTCTCCGGTGGGGAAAAACAGCGGATCTCCATTGCCCGTGTGATCTTAAAGGATCCGAAGATCCTGATCCTGGATGAAGCCACTTCTGCACTGGATTCCATTTCGGAAAATGCGATCCAGAATGCGATGGAAACATTGATGGAAGGAAGAACCAGCATTGTGATCGCCCACCGGCTTTCCACTATACTGCAGGCGGACTGCATTATGGTCCTGAAAGATGGCGTGATCTGCGAAACAGGAACTCATGAATCCCTGCTCAGCCTCGGAGGCGTCTATACCCAGCTGTACGAAACCCAGTTCCGTCCGGCACTGGATCTGGAATCCTTCTCTCAGAAAGATCAATTTAATGTGGAAATGCTCTCTTCTGATTATGATGTGCGCAATATTACAGAAGCAGATATTGCGTCTGTCTATAATCTCTGCAAAAACAATCGACGGTATTACCGTTATATTGGAAAGAAGCCATCCCTGAGAGAGCTGACGGACGTGATCACGGACCTGCCGGAAGGAACAGGCCCGCAAAACAAACACTTTGTCGGATTCTATGACGATGAGTCCCTGATCGCTATTCTGGATCTGATTACCAGTTATCCGGAAGCAGATGACGCCTTTATCGGCTGGTTCATGGTTGACGCCCAGAAACACCGGCAGGGGATCGGCTCCTCCATTTTTGCCGATATCCGGGCTGCTATGAAAGCCCAGGGATATGACCATCTATCACTGGCTTGTTTCCCGGAAAACACAGAAGCTGCTGCCTTCTGGGAAAACCAGGGTTTTTCTGTAACCCGGGAAAGCACCAACCAGGACGGGCATCCGGTTAATGTCATGGAACGGGATATCTGACCGTCCAGAATCAGACCTTCAGATGATGATCCCTTCCAGATGGTCGCATTCATGCTGTATGATCTGGGCGATCCATCCAGTAAACTCTTGCGTATGTTCCTGAAATGACATATCCAGGTAACGGACGGTGATCTTCTGATACCTTGTTGTCTTTCTGACTCCCACCAGGGAAAGACATCCTTCTTCCGTCTCATAGGGCTGCGTTTTTTTCAGGATTACAGGGTTAAACATGACCATATCCATCAGTCCCATGGATACGATAATGATATTCTTCCTGCATCCGATCATATTGGCAGCCATCCCCACGCAGCCGTCCCTGTGGGCTTTCAATGTGTCCATCAGATCCTGCGCAACAGGCATGTCCGCTTCTGAAGCAGGTTCTGATCTTTGTTTTAAAAACAGGATATCTGTTACGATTGGTTTTATCATTTTTCCTTATCTGTGGAATCTGCAAAAGACAGGGAGCGAAGTCCCTGTCTTTTTTGATCTTATCGTATCGCTTTCAGCTCTTTCAGTGTCTTTTTCTGGGCAGGAAGTCTTTCCCATCGGGGATAGTCGCTGCTATACTGCTGATACAGCTTTTCAGCATCTGCTTTGTCAAGGCGGTGGATCAGATCAAGCGCCAATGTGTGCACCGCCATAAACATCCAGTAGACCATGTGATTCTCCCGATTGTTCAGCGGAACCGTATACATATATTCCAGCAAAGAACACACTTCCTCAGATGAAGGTTCTGCAGCAGCGAATTCTTTGAGGAGCTGTTCCAGGTCTTCTGCAAACCGGTCATGGCAGGGATCATCTTTCGGTCCCTTTGTGATGCCGAGCAGTCCGTCCGTAACCTTTTTGGTACGCTCCAGTTCATTCACTTTTTCGATATAAGCATCATATAGAGCAGATATCCTGCAAATCAATTCCTTACTTTTCATCGTTATCGATCATCTTCTCAGCAGCCCGGACTTTTTCCGCAATTGTCATTTCCGGCTTTGGCATCGGTTTTTCTTCTTTCGGAACTTCTTCTGCATCCAGTCTGGCGTTGCTCAATGCCTTTCGGAATGTCAGAATGGAATAAATGATAAAACCCGCTGCGGCTGCGATAAATACGCCTCCGATCAATGACCCTGCCCAGGCAGGGATCGATGAAGTCTCGCTTCTGGTCCCGCTGATCACATTAAATGCAATAAATACAATATACCCCGCAACAACGATCCGTAGTGTGACCGAAGTGATCGCTCTGTTAAGCTTCTGCTGGTTGTACTTGCCTTCCCTGTTAAACATGCGTATCAGCCTTTACCTGTCTTATGGTTGGATACAACGTCAAAGACAACGGCTACGAGAAGTACGGCACCCTTGACGATATACTGCCAGTTGTTATCCAGACCGATGATGGACATACCCTGGTTGATAACACCCAGCAGGATAGCACCGACCATAACGCCTCCGACAGTACCTGATCCGCCGTATGCAGAAGCACCGCCGATGAAGCAGGAACCGATGGCATCCATTTCGAAGGAAGTACCGGTATCACCATTGATGGAACCGATACGGGCTGCCATCAGAAGTCCGCCCAGGCCGGCAAGCAGTGACATGGAAGTATATGCCAGGAAATAAACTTTCTTGGTATCGATACCGGAAAGCTTGGTAGCTTTCTCATTACCGCCGACTGCGTAGAAATAACGTCCCGTTGCGGTCTTGGAGGTAATGAATGTGTAAATGAATACAACTGCCAGAACCCAGATCGCCATAACCGGAATACCTTTGTAGTGAGCGATCGTCCAGGTATATAACAGGATCAGAACATCAATGATGATCACTCTTGCAAACTGCGCAATGGCAGAAGTCTGCTTGTAACCCTTGATCGCTTTCTTCGCCCGGTTGGATATCGTGACCACCAGAATGATCACGGCAACGATAATGCCCAGGATAAAGCAGGACCATTTTACCTCACCGTCATCCAGTCCCGGGATATTGATGTAGGAAGCAAAAATATCCAGGAAAGTCCGGTTGTTGATAGGAACCGTCTTGGAGTGAAGCAGAACACGGGCAAGACCACGGAACAGGAACATACCTGACAAGGTGCAGATAAACGGCGGAATGTGGATATAGCCGATCCAGAACCCCTGATAGATGCCGATCACGATACCGATAGCAAGTGCGATCAGGATGACCGGTATGGCTGCCATACCTCCGGCCAGAAGCTGTGCAGCGATCGCACCGACCAGACATACCGTAGAACCTACGGAAAGATCGATGTTACCGCCTGTCAGGATACACAGAAGCATACCACAGGCCATGACAAGAACATATGCGTTCTGCAGTAGCAGGTTGGAAAGATTCTGGGGATATAACAAACGTCCTCCGGTCAGGATGGCGAACAGGATAAAGACTGCCACCAGAGCGATGACCATTGTGTATTTTTTTAATAATGCCTTTACTTGCATGTTTTATCAGCCCTCACTTTCTTTCTTTTCTGACATCAGGATCGCAGACATGATCTTCTCCTGTGTTGCTTCTGCTGCAGACATTTCAGCAACCATGCTGCCCTCATTCATGACGTAGATCCGGTCGCACATACCTAAAAGTTCCGGCATTTCCGACGAGATCATGATCACCGAATGCCCGGAAGCAACAAGGTCATTCATAATACAATAGATTTCATATTTTGCACCGACATCGATACCTCTTGTCGGCTCATCCAGGATCAGGACATCGGGATCGGCAAACATCCATTTGGAAAGCAGCACCTTCTGCTGATTGCCGCCGGACAGATTGCCAACAGCCTGGCGCACAGATGGTGTTTTCGTCCGGAGTCTTTCCTTATATTCTTCTGCCGCCTTGTTTTCCTTATCCACATCAATGATCCCGCCATGGCAGACCTTCTCCAGACGTGCCATAGTCGTGTTGACAGCGATGCTCTCCGGAAGGACCAGTCCGTTTCCTTTCCGGTCTTCTGTTACATATGCCAGCCCTGCCCTGATTGCATCTTTGGCTGTTCTAAGATTACATTTTTTTCCGTTGATCTCCAGTTCTCCGGATATTCCTGTACCATAGGACCGTCCGAAGATAGACATGGCAAGTTCTGTACGGCCGGCTCCCTGGAGACCTGAAAAGCCTACGATCTCACCTTTATGCACATTAAAAGAAACATCCTTGACCACCAGCTTATCCTGATAGATCGGATGATGGACAGACCAGTTTCTCACTTCCATTCCTATCTCATTCTGAATATGATGTTCCCGGGACGGATACCGGTCAGACAGTTCACGTCCTACCATTCCGCGGATGATCCTGGCTTCATCAATATTCCTTGCAGAATTATCAATGGTTTCGATGGTCGACCCGTCTCTCAGTATCGTGATCTTGTCCGCAACATAAGAGATCTCATTCAGTTTGTGAGAAATGATGATCGATGTTAATCCCTTCTTCTTGAAATCCAGCAGAAGATCAAGAAGCATCCTGGAATCTTCTTCATTCAGAGACGAAGTCGGCTCATCAAGGATCAGCAGCTCAACATTCTTGGAGAGTGCTTTTGCGATTTCCACCAGCTGCTGTTTGCCGGTACCGATATCCTTGATCAGGGTCTTGGCATCTTCCTTCAGCCCGACCTGCTGCATATGCTCTTCCGCATTGTTATAGGTGCGGTCCCAGTCGATTCCGAATTTTCCTTTTCTCTCATTTCCCAGGAACATATTTTCCCCAATGGAAAGCTCCGGTATCAATGCCAGTTCCTGATGAATGATAACGATCCCTTTGGCTTCTGAGTCATGCAGAGTCTTAAACTTACACTGTTCCCCTTTATATTGGATCTCGCCTTCATAGGAACCATACGGGTACTCACCGCTCAGAACGTTCATCAGAGTGGATTTTCCTGCTCCGTTTTCTCCGACGAGTGCATGGATTTCGCCGCGTTCCACTTCCAGATTAACATTGTCGAGTGCTTTAACACCAGGAAATTCTTTGGTGATGCTTTTCATCTCCAGTATTTTTTCACCCAAAACCAATACCTCCCGTCTTCGTTTTTTCAGACGAATAAAGCAAATGGGGACGAAAGAGATGCTCTTCGTCCCCATGCAATAGTTCTTTATTAATGAATATCGATTATTCGATCAGCTGACCATTAGTTTGCAGCAACCAGATAATCTCCATTCCAAGCATAAAGACCGGTATCTACCAGATCATTCAGATTGTCTTTGGTAACTGTCCACGGAACAAGCAGGTATGACGGAACAATACCTACGTTATTGTTATAGGACTCGGTATCAAATGCTGCTTCAACGCCCAGTTCTGCAAGAAGTTCTTCACCCGGAGTCTCACCTGCAAGGAGCTTCTGTGCAACGATAAAGGAAACGCCTGCTTCATCAGATACATTCTTGTAAACGGTCATGGTCTGAATGCCATTGACGATATTTTCAAGGTTAGCAATATCGCCGTCCTGTCCGGTAACGATCGGAGTATTGCCGCCTGCATAGTCAGTCGTGATAGCCTGTGCTACGCCAAGTGCGGTGGAGTCATTGGAGCAAAGAGCAACATCCAGGATGGTTCCATCTGAATAGTAGGAAGCCAGTGTATTCTGGAAGTTTTCCATAGCTGTTTCAGTAGACCAGGATAAGGTAGCAACCTGCTCGAAAGTAGTCTTTCCGGACGGAATGATCAGCTTGCCTTCATCGATGTACGGTTTCAGAGTATCGAATGCACCGTTGAAGAAATAACCAGCATTATTGTCGGCAGGATCACCGGCTGTGAACTCAATGGTGAACGGACCTTCTGCATTGTCAAGATCCAGCGCTTCTTTTACGAAAGTTCCCTGAAGGACACCAACGGTGTAGTTATCGAAGGATACATAGTAAGCAACTGCATCCGTGTTCATGATCAGACGGTCATAAGCGATAACCGGAATGCCTTTTTCCTTTGCTTCTTCCAATGTCTGGGTCAGGGAATCACCATCAATAGCTGCAATGATCAGAACATCAACGCCGTCAGCGATCATGGTCTGGATATCATTGTTCTGCTGAGTGATATCATTGTCAGAGAATTTGAGGCTTGCCTGGAAACCAGCAGCTTCAAACTGCTCTTTCAGATACTGGCCGTCACGGTTCCAACGCTCAAGTGAGTTTGTAGGCATTGCGATACCAACGGTCTTTGTTTCGCCGTCAGCTGCTTCTCCTGCAAATACAACGCTGGACAGTGAGAAGATCATTACAACTGCCAAAACAATAGTAAGTAGTTTTTTCATCTTTCAACCTCCTCTAAAATATACTCCCGGGGAACCTTTCCCCAGATACTACCGGCTTCATTATATATAATCCGTTTACAATACACTACTGTGTAATACTGACAAACTTTTCACAATATGCTTGTACACAATTTCGTACTTTACACCGATAAAGTAACAGTTTGCCCTATTCGGCAAACTGTTTGCTTACAGTCATTTTGACCGTTTTTCCTTTGATAGCTATTTTTACATTGTCAGCCAGACGACTGAGGATTGACTGTTCATACTGATCCCATTCCGTTTCATCTATGAAACGATTATATACATCATTGATCGCATCGTCCGGCACCTCATTCATGGACTCTGCTTCTGCCAGCATAGCCTGCTCAAAAGCATCCCTCAGTTTTCCCAGGAAGCTGTTTGCCGCTTCATTTTTTCTGGAAGTGGAGGACGAGATCAACTGATAACGTTTTTCCTGATCCATTACTGTCGTCGTCGTCATGCACAGGTCAAATGCTTTTCCCTCACTTTCCAGCCAGAAAGAAGCTTCCATTTCCCCCGTCACACTGCGGGCCAGGCTCAGCATTTCTTCGGTGAGCAGCTGCAGCTGTACGCTGTCTTTGTGATTCAGACCACGAAACTGTGCGGCTTTCTGTGTTTCCATAATGGCATCTGCGAATCCGTTTCCTTTGCTGTCGATCTTGATCGTATCTGATTTCATCTTAGCATGCCCTCCTCGTCTTTATTCAATGGTCAGGATGTTATCGAAGCCTGTTACTTCAAAGACTTCCCGAACGATTTCATTGGGATTGACAACTTTCATTCTGCCCTTGTTGTGCAGCGCCTTGTGAACGGACAGCAGGACACGCAGACCGGCGGAAGAAATATATTCCAGGTTGCTGAAATCCATGATCAGTTCTTCCACGCCATCCAGTACGCCATCCAGCTCCTTCTCCAGTTCGGGAGATGTCGTGGTGTCCAGACGGCCATCCAGGGCTATTTCCAGAGTGGTTCCATTCTGCTTCTTGGTGATCGTCATGATTTGCTCCCTCCTTTTTGTCTTTGCAAACAGTTTACCAATGGGCGTCCCATTCGGCAAGAAGTTCTTTATTGACATCTTCTGTTTTTGTTTTTACACTTTCATATAACAGATTGCAAGCGATATCTGCAAAAGTATACTGCCGCAATTTATGGGCTGTCAAAGAAGAGGTTGAAAATGAGCAGAGGCATGGAAATACTTCAAACGATATTACCTGTAGTGATCGTACTGGCGATCGGCGTGATCCTGCGGCGCAGACATCTGCTTGACAGGAGCGGGATCAATGCCCTGAAAAGCATTGTCGTCAATATCACTCTGCCGGCAGTACTGCTTAGCGCGTTCGCATCCACATCCTATTCTCCTAAAGACATCATTATCCCGATCTGTATGTTTGCCATCTGTCTGGCAGCATGGGCTCTCGGAAGAACCGCAAAAAGGATCCTTCATCTCAATTCCCGGTTTGTGCCTTTTCTGACCACCGGATTTGAAGCAGGGATGCTGGGATACGCGCTTTTTACAATGCTGTACGGAAGTTCCAGGACTGCCGAATTTGCCATTATCGATCTGGGGCAGGTCCTGTTTGTATTCACGGTTTACAAGATCCTTTTGGACAGAGACAGCAAAGAAAAAACAGATGGCCGGAAACTGCTGAAGGAAATGCTGCTATCTCCTATTATCATCGCGATCATCATCGGCGTCCTGATCGGTGCGACAGGACTGTATCATGTACTTGAGCCTTCCGGCGTCAGCCGGATCTTTGACGCCTGTACGGATTTTGTATCCGCGCCTACCAGTATGATCATTCTCCTGACCATCGGATATGATCTGGTGTTCGCAGATATTCCCTGGAAAGATACGCTGCGTGCTGTTGCGGTAAGGCTGGTGATCATGATCGTCCTCGGTGCGGCATTCATCGGAGTATTAAAGCTTCTATGGCCGGAAACCGACCTGACGGCTGCCGTTATCGTCATGTTCCTGCTTCCTCCGCCGTTCGTACTTCCTGTATTTGCGGATGATGCTGATCAGCGTACCTACGTTTCATCGGTATTATCGATCTGTACACTGGTTTCCATTCTCGGATTTGTCCTGCTGGCCGTGATCGGATGATCCGATCTTCTGACACTTCCGTGGCCTGCCGGATTTGAGGAGGGTGAGCCCTTCTTGTTTTGGCCATCTGCCGGATTTGAGGAGGGTGTACCCTTCTTGTTTTGGCCATCTGCCGGATTTAAGGAGGGTGTACCCTTCTTATTTTGGATATATGCCGATTTTGAGGAGGGTGAGCCCTTCTTGTTTTGGCCATCTGCCGGATTTGAGGAGGGTGAGCCCTTCTTGTTTTGGCCATCTGCCGGATTTGAGGAGGGTGTACCCTTCTTGTTTTGGCCATCTGCCGGATTTGAGGAGGGTGTACCCTTCTTGTTTTGGCCATCTGCCGGATTTGAGGAGGATACACTCTCTTATAAAAGATGAATGTCAACAGAAACGCAACAGGAGGGGAAAAATCCCCTCCTGTTAATTTGTCTTATGAGCTGCGCTCATCTGCCGGAACATCGTCATGGACAGAGACGGATCAGGTCTTCTCAGTCGTTTTGTCTGAAGGATCAGATCACGCTTAGGAGCCGCTGCCGATGATAACTGCTTTGGATCCAGTTTCAGGATTTTTCTGCCGTATTCATCCTTTGCCAGTCTCCCAAGAGCTTCCATCGTGATCCATCCGCCGGAAAGATCCTTCTGCCCTGTGTCTGTCAGTTCAAAGGACATGAACTGAAGATCCGCCATACAGCAGGTCATAACGACCCGTCCTGCCGACCATTTGCTGTCATCTGAAACATGCCTTAGTTCCAGTGGATCGGCAAAACAGATCAGCTTATCCTCATAATGCTCCGGATGCTCTGCTGCATCAAGCCAGAATACCAGGTAATCTCCGGCACGGATCGTGATCTTTTCCTCATCCAGTGAATAAGGGACAAACAGGTCAAATGCTCTCTCGTGATATCCCATCGGATCTTCCCTGAGATAGGAAGCCCTGTGGTTCATCAATTGAAAGTCCTGTCCGTAAGGTGCCAGAAGATCTTTGGACGGACAGTTCCGAAATGTGATCTGCAGAGATTCCGAAACCATCTGACTGATCATCTGTCTGTCATTTGCAAAATGAGACTCCAGAGCCGTCCAGTCGATCCACGTCACCGCAGATGTCACATTCATCGACTCGGGAAATTCCCTTCTCAGATCCGGAAGTTTTGCATTCATCTCCACGTAGATCCGGTCAGGATGATGGATCCTGATCTGTTCTATGCAGAATGCCCCTATCTCTGTACCGTCTTCATAATATGCCGCGAAAGCTTTTTTCTCCCGGAGTTCCTCTGCATCATACTCTTCTTCTCCCCGCTCAAAGCAAAGGATCAATGTAAAGCCGTATTTGTGAAAATAATCATTTCTGATACAGTCTCTTATATAATGGGTTTTTCCCCCTCCGGGAAAGCCGTATACGATACGGGTATCAATCATACAGGCAGACAAGTCGTCCATCGATCTCGCCTCTGCGCAGTCTGTCGATTCCCTCTCCGATCTCATCAAACGTGCAGATATTGATCTTCGGATCAAGCTCTCCGCTTGCAAGGAGTTCAAGACATCCTCTGAGGTCTTCTGTTGTACTGCCCTGGGATCCCATAAATGTCAGTTCCTTGAAGATCATGGAGTATGTATAGATCTCGGATTTGTCGCTTGCCATACCGACCAGTACAACCTTGCCGTACTGTTTTACTGTATTGAGTGCGTCTGCGGTGGTTTTGCCAGCTCCTGCGAAATCGATGATCACATCCAGGTTTTTATCTGCAAAATCAGTAATGCTGGGCTTAACCTCTTTTGCGCCGAGGCTGAGAGCGCGTTCCTGTGCGGATGGCTTTCTTGTTGCCACGTAAACTTCCGCTCCCTTCAGGACGGCAATACGCACAGCAAACTGTCCGAGTCCGCCGACGCCGATGATACCGACCTTCGTTCCGGCACCTACACCACCTACTGTACAAACAGCATGATAGGAAGTTGCGCCTGCATCCGTTGCAGCTGCAGCTTTTGCCGGAGCAAGTCCTTCCGGCACCTTGACCAGCTGTTCCACCGGAGCTGTCGTCATGGTTCCGTATCCGCCGTCACGGGTATATCCGGGGGTTGTTCCGTCTTTCGCATACAGCGGGCATACAGCAACGATATCACCAACCGCATATCCTTCTACGCCTTCGCCGATCTCAACGATCTCGCCGCACACCTCATGTCCCATGATAACCGGAACGTTGAAGCTTCCCATCCAGGACTCGATGTCCAGGGCACTGACATCTGAATGACAAAGGCCCCCTGCCAGTGTCTTCAGAACAACATATCCCGGTTTCGCCTTCGGATCCGGCTTTTCTACGATCTTAAGAGGCTGATGTGTACCAGTAAATTCCCAACCTTTCATGATAAGTCTCCTTTCTATGGTGCCAAGATAATGCTTTACTTTATCAATATATATTATCTATCCTTGGATATCTATTCATTTTTGGAAATAATGAGATTCCGGTATATTTTACTATTGCAAATTATGCACAAAGAATTGAATTTTTTTTAAATATGATATAGCATAATGAACAAGACGAACACGCCCTTGGGATGAACGGGCATGTTTCGGATCATTATTAAGGATGGAGGTAAAAACATGAAAAAACTATTGACAGTATTGTTGGCAGCAGTATTGGTCCTGGGTCTTTTCGGAACCACTGCATTCGCCGAGGAAGCAGCTATTCCGGAAGACCTGATCGCGGCAGCCCAGGAAGAAGGCACTTTAGTGGTCTATGGTTCCTGCGAGGAAGATTATCTTGCTGCAGCATGTGATCACTTTGCTGAGCTCTACGGCATCGATGTCCAGTATCAGCGTCTCTCCACCGGTGAAGTCCAGGCCAAGATCGAGGAAGAAAACGGCAATCCTTCCGGCGATGTCTGGTTCGGCGGAACAACGGATCCTTATAATGAGGCAGCAGCAGGCGGACTCCTGGAGCCTTATGAAGCGATCAACGCAAGCCATCTGATCAGCCCTGCATACCGTGATGCAGAGGGTGCATGGTATGGTATCTACAAGGGAATTCTCGGCTTTATGGTTAATGCTGATGAACTGGACAGAATGGGAATCGAAGCACCGCAGGATTGGACAGATCTGCTGGATCCCAAATATGAAGGCCTGATCTGGCTGTCCAACTACAACACAGCAGGAACAGCAAAACTGGTTGTCAATACCATGATCCAGAAATTCGGCCATGATGAAGGTATCCAGTATCTTGTGGATCTTGACAAGAACATTGAGATCTATACCAAGTCCGGCTCCGGTCCGTCCAAGAACGTCGGTACAGGAGAATGCGTTGTAGGTATCGGCTTCCTGCATGACGGCATCACCCAGATCGTGGATAATGGCTATGGAAACATCCAGCTGATCATTCCTTCATCGGGAACCTCCTTCGAGATCGGCGCTACCGCGATCTTCAAAGGCTGCCAGCATCCGAATGCTGCAAAACTGTGGATCGAATATGCGCTCAGTCCGGAATGCGTAGAGTTGGCTGCAAAGAACGGCTCCTACCAGTTCCTTACGATCGACAATGCGCAGCAACCTGAAATTGCTGCAGAGTTCGGTCTTGATCCTGAAAACGTAATGGACTATGACTTCGAAGATGCTAAGCAGAATACCAGCAAATACATTGAAGAAGTTATGACAGCATTAGGCGGCGGAGACGACCGTTTCAAGACAGAATAAGAAGCACAGAAATCATGCAGGGCGGAAACAGGTTTTCCGCCCTGCATTCTAATACAGCAGGAGCCCGATCATGACTAAAAGCCAAAGTGCGTCCCTGGACCGAAAAAAATTCATGGCAGATCCCGTTATGGTGACTACCATCGTTGTTTTAATTGCCTTTCTGACTCTGTTTATCCTCTATCCGCTGGCAATCCTTCTGGTAGACAGTGTGATCACCGGTGACGGCATCTCACTTTCCGTATTCAGCCGGGTCCTGGGGATGAAGAGTTTCCAGACTGCCATTACCAATACGTTGAAAGTAGGATTCCTGGTTGGAATTGCTTCCTCTTTTATCGGTCTTTTATTTGCCTATGTTGAAGTATATGTCAAACTGAGGACCAGGTTTATGGGCGGCATTTTCAAAGTGGTTTCCATGCTGCCTGTTGTATCCCCTCCCTTTGTTCTGTCTCTTTCCCTGATCATGTTGTTTGGAAAATCCGGGATCATTACCAGATATCTTCTGGGCATCTATGACAACAGTGTTTATGGATTCTGGGGTATCGCGATCGTTCAGACGCTGACCTTCTTTCCTGTCTGTTACATGATGTTCAGAGGTCTTTTAAAAAACATTGACCCTTCTCTGGAAGAAGCTGCCCGGGATATGGGGGCTTCCAGATGGAAGGTCTTTATGACGGTCACACTCCCTTTGATCCTTCCGGGTATCGGAAATGCATTTCTGGTAACCTTTATCGAATCGATCGCAGATTTTGCAAACCCCATGATCATAGGCGGATCTTATGATACCCTTGCAACAACTATCTATCTGCAGATCACAGGCGCCTATGACAAAAACGGGGCGGCCGCCATGGCGGTGGTGCTGCTCTTCATTACCCTTGTCATGTTTGTGGTCCAGAAATACTATCTGGAACGAAAAAGCACTGCCACCCTTTCCGGAAAGGCTTCCCGTGAAAGAATGCTTATCACGGACAAGAGCGTTACCAGGCCATTGACGATCCTGTGCTCCGCTCTGGCGATCTTTGTCATACTGATGTATGTATGTATTCCTTTCGGGGCATTATTCCGGACATGGGGATATGATTTCCATCTGACCACCAGATGGTTTGAGCAGGTATTTGTACGTTACAAAGGTCTTAAAGCATTTAAAGACTCCTTTGTCCTGTCACTGATCGCAGCCCCGATCACCGCGCTTTTGTCCATGATCATCTCGTATCTGGTCGTAAAGAAGAAATTCAAGGCAAAAGGATTTATTGAAGCCGTTTCCATGCTGGCCATGGCCGTGCCCGGAACGGTTCTCGGCGTTGGATATATCCGGGGTTTTGCGGGAGGAATCTTCAGAACCGGGATACTGCAGGGACTGTACGGAACCGGTGCGATCCTTGTCATAGTATTTATCGTACGTTCCCTTCCCACCGGAACCAGGAGCGGTATCTCTGCCCTAAGGCAGATAGATAAAAGCATTGAAGAATCGGCTTATGACATGGGCGCAGGAAGCCTGAAAGTGTTTACCAGCGTTACTTTGCCGCTGATCAAGGACAGTTTCCTGAGCGGTCTTGTCACAGCCTTCGTCCGCAGCATCACGGCCATCAGTGCTATCATACTGCTGGTCACTCCGCAGTTCCTCTTGATCACGGTACAGATCAATGAATTTGCGGAAAAAGGCTCCTACGGCATCGCATGTGCTTTCGCAACGATCCTGATCGTTATCACCTACGGTTCCGTTCTCCTGATGAATTTTATCATCCGGCATTTCGGCACCAGCAGGAAAATCGTAAACAATTAACCGATATCATAGAATGGAGACAACAATGGCAAAAGAAAAAAAGGGAGTTCGTCTGGAACATGTATCAAAAATTTACAAAGATCCCAAAACCCGGAAAGATTTTTATGCGGTGCATGATGTGTCCCTGGATATAGAACCGGGCAGTTTTGTAACCCTGCTTGGTCCCTCCGGATGCGGCAAGACCACCATTCTTCGTATGATAGCCGGTTTTGAAAGTCCGGATGAAGGGGAAATCTATCTGGGAGACGAAGCCATCAATGCCATCACTCCAAACAAACGTGATACGGCGATGGTGTTCCAAAGCTATGCCCTTCTTCCCCACTATAATGTATATGACAATATCGCTTACGGCTTAAAGCTGCGCAAACTGGACAAGGAAACCATCCGCAGGAAAGTAACCGATATTCTCGCCCTGGTAGGGTTGGAAGGCAGCGAAGCCAGGATGACCAACCAGTTATCGGGCGGTCAGCAGCAAAGAGTTGCTCTTGCCAGGGCATTGGTTCTGGAACCGGGCGTTCTGCTGTTTGACGAACCCTTGTCCAACCTGGATGCAAAACTCAGAGTCTCTATGCGTACCGAGATCAGGAGGATCCAGCAGGAAGCCGGTATTACGGCCATCTATGTAACCCATGACCAGAGCGAAGCCATGGCGATCTCTGATCAGATCATCATTATGGAAAAAGGCGTCAAGGCACAGGTAGGAACGCCTCAGGAAATCTATTATCAGCCTGTTAACGAATTCGTGGCAGACTTTATCGGGGAAGCCAATTTCCTGAAAGGGCATGTTGCCGGAAAAACCGGCGATAAATATCTCATCAATATTGACAATAATATCGTGGAGATCCCCGATAACGGGTATTCTTTCACAGGAGATGACTGCACGGTAGTTCTCAGGCCGGAAGGAGCTGTCCTGGCCGATGCAGGACAGCTCCCGTGTGAAGTCATATTAAGCTGTTTCATGGGAAGCTACCAGAATTATCATGTACTGGTCGGCGACACGGTGATCAAGATCTCTGTCTTCAATCCTAAGAATAAAAAAATCTATGAGGTTGGAGACAAAGCGTTTGTAGTCTTCGATGAAAACAGCATCCATATCCTGTAAAGCTGCTCAGGTACCTTTATTTTGACTGTGCAAACAGCCAGTCCCTGACGGCTTCCAGTTTATATCCATAATTGAAAGACTGCATATGTCCGAGCGTCTGTTCGTTTCCGGACTCATCTGTATATTGCGCTTCAAACCGGACCATATTGGCGGGGAGTCCTTCCGCGATCAGCTCGCTGACCAGTTCTGACTGGTTCTCTTCCTGACAATTCCACTCTCCGTAGGTGTATGATACACCTGCTTCCTCGAACATTGCCATAACCTCACTCTGCCCGCCGGATGCTTTGTTATCGCCTGCAGAAGTGATATAAAAGAACGTCTGGTCTGTCATATTCCCAAGAACAGAAATATCCCATTGTCCCGATACATACATGGAAGCTGCAAAAAGGTCCGGATATCTGCTGTTCAGATACAGCGATGTCATACATCCCATGGACTGGCCCGTTGTATATAACCTGTCTGTATCGATGCTGTAAGTCTCTGTCAGATACCGGATTGCTTTGACTGCTGTCTCGATCTGATCAGAAGTATTCCAGTTGTCATCTACAACGGTTTCCGTAAAAGCAGGAACAAATACAAAGGACGGATGTTTTGCCTGTTCTTCTTCCGTTGCCCATACTGCAGCGCCGTAATAGCTGCTTACAATATCTTCTGCGCTTTTTCCTGATCCTGTCGCATCCGGAATGAACATGATCATCGGATAGCTCTGGTCTTCTGAGTACTCAACAGGGATAAAAAGGCTGTATTCCAACTCAACTCCTGTATCGGGGTCTGTAAATGTCTCCTGGATGAATGTTCCTGCCACTTCGTCGAGTGCGGCCTGGACCGTTTCATCATTCTGCATTCCGCCGGATCCTCCGTTGCTGTCACCGCGAGGTCCGCCATGTTCGCCCTGGCTTTCACCTTCTGCGGATTCTCCTGCCGATTCCCCGGCTGATTCCTGTCCCTGACTGTCTGCTGCCGGCTCCTCTGCCGCTGCAGGAATAGCCATACAGAACGATACGATAAGTGCCATGATCATTACTAGAAACTTTTTCATTTCATTAACCTCCTGTTGTTTCTGAGGCTAATGTTAGATCATGAAACTTAAATCAGATTAAAAAAGGATCAGTTCAATCCTGATCCTTCCTGCATTAAAAATGCAGCAAATTTAAAATCCAGCTCCGAATCGATATCGACACTGCTCTCCTGATCCATGATATAGGCATAGCTTCCTTTCTGATACAGGAACCGGTCCTGTTCAAACCGGTTAATATTGGCAATGTAGATTGCACCATTGAGCCTGTAGAACTTTTTTCCTGCCTGCCGCCTTGAAGGCCGGTTTCTGTTCACAAAATCAATGAATTCTCCATCCTCGGGAAGATGTCCTGCCCAAAGCGGAGAGTGCTCTGCTTCGCATACCGATACGACTGCAAACTCAGCCCTGTCATAGTACAGCTGATATGCCTTCTTTATATCCTCAGCGGAACGCAGGGGAGAAGTCGGCTGAAGAAGACAAAAGGTATCAAATTCACGTCCCAGGCTTCGGTATCCGTTTAACACTTCTTCTACCATATCCCAGGAAGAAGCGGTGTCACTTGAAGTTGCTTCGCTTCTTAAAAAAGGAACCTGTGCACCGTATTCTTTTGCGATTGCCGCGTAATGTTCGGAATCGGTGGAAACCATGATCTCTTCGAACATGCCGGAATCTCTGGCAGCTTCAATTGCATATGCCATCAAGGGTTTCCCGCACAGATCCCTGATATTTTTATCCGGAACACCCTTGGAACCGCTTCTGGCAGGAATGATCGCTATATTTTTCATCATTGTAACCTCAGATCTATATCATAAAATTTCTTTTTCAGGTCAATCTGGCCGGAGCAGAAAAACTTTTTAATGGTTGTAAGAATCGTCTCGGCTGCATGTCCGTTTCCAAACAGCAGCGAAGGCTTGCGAGGGATCTTAAGCGCCTTGTCCATTGCCGAAACGATCTCGTCACAGTAAGGAAGGCAGTTAACGACAGATTCCGCCATAATCCTCCCCTTCTGCCTGTCACCAATATTAACCGTCGGAGTGCCCAGAACAGGAGCCTCCATAAGACCGCTGGAAGAATTGCCCAGAACCATTGCCGCATGTTTCACAGCACTCAGGTATTTTTTCATCCCCAGATTGGATACCAGCATGACATTTTTACAGCAATCCGAATACTGTCTGATCCTTTGATTGATCAGATCACCTCCTGTGTCCGCGTTCGCCATGGTAAACAGATAATAAAATCCGTTTCTTTCTGTAATGGCATGAAGCAGTTCCTCGATCTGTTCTTCTGCGGAATTTTCAAGGGTCACAGGATGAAACGTTGCTACAATATAAGGGATCCCTTCCGGTATCCCAAGCATGGTGCGGATCTCCTCCTCGCCGTAAAGCGGAACATTCAGGACATTGTCCGAACTTAAAGCCCCTGAGAAAAAGACTCTGTCCGGAGACTCGCCCAGCTGTATGACCCTGCGTCTGTACACTTCGGTGCTCGTAAAATGCAGATAACTCATTTTCGTTAAAGCATGCCGCACACACTCATCCACGGCACCTTCCGTAACAGAACCCCCCATCAGATGCACGATCGGAATTCTCTCATTCATAGCAGCACATGCGATGGCAAGCATTTCGGTTCTGTCACCCAGCAGGACAACGGCATCCGGACGGTCATCCCGAAAACAGGCTGCGAAACGGGAGATGGCATTTGCCATCGTCATGGAAATATCGTATGGATCATTTCCTTCTTCCAGGATCGGAATCTCATGTTTGATCGGAAATCCATCCTGCAGAATAAAATCTATGGTATGACCGTGTTTTTCTGCTAAATGCGTTCCCGTTACAATGAGATCCAGATCAATGTCCGGATCATCCACTGCCAGCTTGATAAGCGGGGTTAACAGGCCATATTCGGCTCTGGTTGCTGTAACAATTGCTAATTTCATAATTCTATCAAATCATCCTCTTCAAAATCTCTCGGTGAAATCTGTCCGATCACTGTGTTCCATAACATGGGAGACAGCCCTGTTCCCGGTCTTTTTGTGGTAAGATTCTGTTCCGTAAACAGTTCCCCTTTCCGGATCTTTTGAGCCGCTACAAGGCTTTTCCTCGCAACGTCTTTATTTTTGAGTTCTGATGGACTGGGATTTTTGCCATATGTTCCCAACGCAGATTCGATATGTCTGATTCCATCTACCAGCGCTTTTAATTCCTGCGGTTCCAGACTTGCCTTATGGTCCGGTCCGGGCAGGTTTCTGTCCAGTGTAAAATGCTTTTCGATCACGGCGGCCCCCCTGGCTGCTGCAGCCAGGGAAACCTCGATCCCTTTCGTATGATCCGAATATCCGATATCGTATCCGAATTCATCCCTCAGGAAATCGATCGCCCTTAAATTGACTTCTTCATAAGGTGCAGGGTACTGTGTAGTACAGTGCATGATCGTGATCTTACCGGCGCCGTTTTCGTTCAGTACATCGACAGCGTCATGTATCTCTTCCAACGTGCTCATGCCGGTGGAAAGAACGATATCCTTACCGGTTTTCGCAATCTTCACCAGATAAGGATAGTTTGTGATCTCCCCTGAAGGGATCTTCCAGAACGGGATGTCGATAGAATCCAGAAAAGCTATACTGTCCAGATCAAACGGCGTTGATAAAAAGCAGATTCCTGTCTCTTCACATTTTTGTTTAATGATCCTGAAATCATCATATTCGAGATGAAACCCTCTGGACATCTCGATGGCGCTTTCATTTTTATCCGTATTTTCCTTCTGATAATCAGCCTTAAATGCATTTTTGGAATACACCAATCCGGGATTTGATGTCTGAAACTTTATGATATCTGCTCCTGCCTCAGCGGCAACCCGGACCATTTCCAGTGCCATATCAAGTTTTCCGTTATGATTTACACCGGCTTCTGCAATGATAAGTATTTTTTTCATCCTTTTTTCCAGTCTTTCTGTAATAATCACTTCAATTCATTATTTTTTTAAAACTCTTGCAGGATTTCCTACCACAGTGGTATTACTGTCTACAGACGACAAAACCACTGCGCCTAATCCGACCGTACTATTATCTCCGATGACCAGCTGCTGTTTTATGGAAGAATTGGATCCGATCAAACAGGCGTTCCCGATCGAGACACAGCCTGATACATTTGCAGCAGGATTGATACAGGTGTAGGAACCTATTTCGACATCATGTCCGAAAGTACAATTATAGTTGATCAGGACATGATCGTTCACTTTCACATTGGGAGCAAGGATCGTTCCCGGATAGATGACGCATCCCTCGCCGATTTCCGCCCGATCCGAGATTACTGCTTTCGGAGAGATCAGCTGAGGAAATATGATATTGTCTTTGGATCGGAACTTTTTGATCACTTTTTTTCTGATCCCCGGAAAACCTATGGCACAGGCAGCATATATGGGTTTGTCATACTGAAGCAGCCAGTCATCATTTCCGATAACCGGGTATCCGCATATCATGCTGTGGCTTTCTTTCTCGTTATCTATATATCCCAGTATATTCCACGTTTCTTCGATCGAATTGATCATCTCGATTACCCAGATAATACCTTCCGCCACGCCTCCGGTACCCAGGATCACAATATCTTTCAGCATAATGAATTCTCATTCTCCATATAATTTTTTTCTCATTTTTTCCAATTCCGGAAGCTGGCCCATGTCCATCCAATCATTCTCGCTTACCGGATAAGCCGCTACTTTTCTCCCTTTGTTCTTTTCCATAGCGACGATGTCGGGGAATCCGATGGAAACACCATCCTGCATATCATCAATAACTTGCGGTTCCACAATATAAATACCGGTATTGGTCAGGAAGGATACCGAAGGCTTTTCCCTCATTCCCGTGATTGCTCCGTTCGTTCCCATATCCACCACGCCATAGGGGATATCCAGGGTCCTGTAGGCACAGATCATGGTTATCACGTTGCCGTTCTCTTTATGGAATGACAGCATACTTTCATAATTGGCCGTCAGCAGCGCATCACAATTCGCGAAGAAAAAAGTACCGTCAAGTTTTCCCCGTAAAAGGGTTAATCCTCCGCCGGTACCCAGAGGTTTTTCTTCGTCGTACCATGTAATATTATAATGCTCCTCATTGTCGGCAAAATATGCTTTCATCAGGTCCTTTTTATAATTTACAATAATATGGAACTCATCACAGCTGTACGACTGATACTCTTTCATGATGTGTTCTATGATGGGAAGATCACCTACCGGGATCAAGGGTTTTGGAAGGACCCTTGTAAAAGGATCCAATCTGGTACCTTTCCCTCCGGCATTGATCACAACCGGAATATTCAGGGCATTTCTCTTCCTAAGTTCCCGTCCCTCGCCGCCATAGAAGGCAATGACTTTATTCTCCTCATCAACGATGGGGATAATGATGAAATTCTTTTTGTGAAAAAGAGCTTTTGCCTCCGTTTCATTTTTGGCGACTTTCGGATGTTTATTGGCAGCGTCAAGTGCCGGGGCGGACATATTTCCTCCCGACAGTAGAAAACGTCTGATATCCCCATCTGTAATACAGCCGGTCAGCTTTTCTTCATCATCAACCAGAAACAGGATCCCGCAGGTGTTTCTGTCAATCTTCTGCATGGCTTCCACAACCGTCAGGGTCTGCTTTCCGGTCAGATTGCTGATCTTATTATCATCCATTTGCGAGTGCCTCCAAAAGCTGTTTTATCTCATCTGCCACATATCTGATCTCTTCTTCGGTAATCTGCGTACTGCAGGGGATATTCAGGATACGCTCGGCGTAATACGGCGCTTTCTCCAGTTGATAAGTTTCCTCGTTTTCGTATGGCCTCTGCACATTGATCAGTCCCCAGATCGCCCGGGTCTGGATCCCTTTCTTCTCCAACGCCGTAATGATCTCCCGCATGGAAGCGCTGATCCTGCGGCGGTCGATTCTGAGACTGTAGAACCACTTATTGGAATCCGTACCATCCCGGAAGGACATCAGTTCGGCCAGTTCAAATCCTGCAAATGCTTCCTGATATCGTTCAAAGTTTTCCTGTTTCCGTCTGATGAACGCAGGCAGCTCCTCCATCTGTGCCACCCCCAGGGCGGCCTGAAGATTGGTCATCCTATAGTTATACCCTATTTCATCATGAATATAATAATGCGGATCATTTTTCGCCTGTGTTGACAAATACCGGATATGGTCAACAACTGCCGGATCATTAGCAGTCACTGCCCCGCCGCCACCGGTCGTAATGATCTTATTGCCATTAAAGCTGAAAGCTCCGAAATGGCCAATGGTGCCGGCGTATTTCCCTTTCAGTTTTCCATCGGTATATTTCGTTCCGAGCGCCTCTGTTGCGTCTTCGATCACCTTCAGATGATACCGTTCTGCCAGATCCATGATCGCTTCCATGTCTGCCATGTTTCCAAATACATGAACCACCACAACAGCTTTGACAGGACGTTCCCTGTGTTTGAGAACTGTACCGTCCCATACGCATTCCTGTTCACAGAATGATCTTAACTTTTGCGGATCCATACAGAAGCTGTCATCACAGTCTATAAACACAGGCGTAGCAAACTGATATCTGACGGGGTTAACGGCAGCAATAAAGGTAAGCGGCGGCACAAGCACGACGTCACCCGGTTTTACGCCAGCTTCCACGAGGCTTAAATGCAGAGCAGACGTTCCGCTCTGGCAGGCAGCCACATTGTCCGTATGGAGAAACTTCGCCAGTTCCTGCTCCAGCTTTGTAATATAGGCCCCGCCTGTGGAGACCCATCCCTGATCCAGGGCATCATTCACATATTTTTTTTCATTCCCCTCAAAATTCGGGATCGAAAGCGGTATAAAACGATCCATTGCGCGTTCCTTTTCTTTTTATGGTATTTACATTTTACTGTCTAAAGATTTTCCTGTTTCAATATGGGCAAAATTCGGAAGATATGCCTGCATGACCTTGACGACCTCTTCCTTGGCCGGTTTTTCCTGATCGAACACTTTATAAAGGTCTTCAAATAACCGATCCAGTTTTTCTAAATCCGGAACCTCTTTGCCGGTGATGACTCCCAGGGACATAAACCGTTCCCGATCCGCCGTCTCCGTATTCGTTACAAATTCCTCGTATTCTTTTTCTCCCGAGGTATCGGAAACAGAAAAATGAACCGGGTACTTACGGCTGCCCTTTTTCAGATCTTCTGCCCGCTCTATTGCTTCCGCATCCGAACCGCATTCCAGTACCTCATAATCAAAAACCTTCAGCAGTTCCCTGGCAATCCCATCGAACGTCATCATCTGGGCTTCACTGAGTTTCGGGAAAAAGATCTCCCTGTTCTCTCCTAAAATACAGGAAAGCATACAGATCTGACCGGATTCCTCCGGAGAGACAAAATACCTGGTCACATCAGAGGGTGCTGACAATGGCTGCAGTTTCTGGATCCGGGTAAGAAACCCGAGAGGAAGTGATCCGTTGGAAAATGCCACATTGGCAAATCTGGCCGTTTTTACCGGAAAACGGTCAGAATAGGAAAAGATCACATCTTCCATGATCCTTTTACTGGCTCCCATGATATTAACGGGATTTGCAGCCTTGTCCGTTGATACACAGAAATACTCCTCCGGGGGGTATTCCGTTAACAGATCAAGCAGTTTTCTGGCATGCAGTACATTGTTCTGGATCAGTGCTTCCACAGAATAGATATCTTTTTCGGATCTGACATGTTTATGTGCCGAGAAATTTCCGACAATGTCAAATCCACCCCGTGCCCGGAACATTTTCCTGAATACAGAAGAATCGAAATCCATCGGGTACGTGATATAATCATCCGGTACGAACATTCCTTTTGTGGAACGAAGATCACGGGTCAGTTCAGCCAAAGCGTTTTCATTGATATCCGCCACCACCAGGGCAGACGGCTTGAACGGCAGTATTGCTTTGATAAATGAAGATCCTATGGAACCGGCTCCGCCGATGACCAGAACAGATTTTCCGGCTATTTTCTCTGACAGTTTTTCCCTGTTCTTTTCAATATCCGCTTCAAACATGGAAGAAGGCCGCTTTATAACATACTGAGATATGAAATGGTCTAAATTAAACATATAGCTCCTTTACAAAAACACATGATTCTCTCGATTATCTGAAAGTATTATATACCGAAGAGCAGGATTAATATACCATATTTTAATAAATACGGAAAGAAAGCGAAAACCCGGTCCTGAGATCTCTCTGAACCGGGTCGAATGTTTTCGAATGTTTCTGTGTTACTCCTGCCCTTATGTTACTGCAGCGGTCTGATCGTTCCGGTAGGTTCCAGTCCTTCTACGGACCCCGCAGAGATGATGATCCTCTCCCAGTCAC
Source organism: Parasporobacterium sp. (assembly GCA_017510065.1). Lineage (GTDB taxonomy): Bacteria > Bacillota > Clostridia > Lachnospirales > Lachnospiraceae > RGIG5612. Next base: position 49,907 of record JAFWOB010000114.1, on the reverse strand, counting down.
CTGTAGAACCGGTGACCCACTGTCCTTCTGCCAGAGGCTGTACCGAATAATTACGTTCGTTATATTTCACTTTTCCGATCACTGTATCCAGATCCAGATTTTTGGCTGCCTCGATCAGTTTTGCAGGGCTCAGGGAGCCGGCGCTGTTCAGCACAGCATACAGGATCTCTATGTTCGCATAATCATATCCGACTGCAGCAGGCGCATGCTCCTGTCCGGTGAGCTTGGTGAATTGTTCATTCAGTTCCGCACTGGTGGATCCATCAATGGACGAAACCGTCGGGAAAGAGCTGTCCCACCAGATTTCCGTGCACAGGCCTTCCACATCCAGTCTTTCAATATCTTTCTTAAACAATGCGGTTTTCGCAATGGTGATCACCTTGATGTTTTCCAGGTAGCCTTCCTCTTTCAGCTGCGCATAGAAAGTTTCAAAATCAGCATTTGTCATAACTCCGGCAAGGATTTCCACTTTCTGGGTTCTCAGGTTCCGGATAATATTGGTGAAATTCTTCTGTCCAGCCAGATAAGCACCGGGATCATAAGCCGTATATCCCTGGTCCTTTACATAGTTCGGAAGAACGTTAATCATCGTGGAACCTTCCGAGTCATTCGGATGCATCACACCCACGCGTCCGTTCGTTTCCATCTCATTCCAGGCGTCCATAAAACAATTCAGTTCGGAAGCGATATCAAACCCCGCATGGAAGGAGTACTTATGCGGCTTTACAGCCCAGGCTTCATCCGGAGTATCCACAGACAGGCAGACGATTCCTTTGTTTTCACAGATTTCAGACACCGGAACTGTTGTGTCTGCTGTCTTGGATGTGATCATGATATCGATATTTTTCTCTTCGATCAGCTGTTTTGCCGCTTTTCGCGCTTCTTTCGGATCCGACTGGGAATCAGCTGTGATCAGACTGATCGTAGCCGGCTGGCCATCGATGGTAATACCTTTGCTGTTCGCCTGGTCTATCGCATATTTCGTCCATTCTTCTGTAAATTCGCCGAAAGAAGCCAAGTCCCCTGTCTTCGGATAAACAAATCCGACTCTCACGATAAGGCCGTCATCAGCAGGAGCCGTTTCTTCCCCATAGGATACAGGTCCTGCAATCAACAGAATTGCGGCTGTGATCAGTAAAACGCTTTTGATTATTTTTTTCATTGTTTTCTCCAATCTCCTGTCTTATATATCAGGCCTTTTCTGCATGCTCTTCACTACTGCCATTTCCCGACAGAAATGCTTCCACTTCCTGCAGTTCTTTATCCATTCCATTTTGTTTCAGGTAATCTCTGTTGTATTTGTGCTCATTTACCCGTGTGACAAGTACGACATTGATCGCAGCGACGAACACGAAGATCAGATAAGCATATCGGATCTGTCCTCCGGTAATGCGCTGCACAATGGCGTTGATCAGAAACTGCAGCGCTGTAACAGCCCCCTGGATTGGGAAGATAACACTGTTTACTTTACTGAATCCCTGCCGTCCGAATACAGAAGTGGGAAGAGATGTGGTAAAGTTTGCGGAGCCTCCGATACCAATTGCGATCATAAACAAAGAAACATATACCAAAGGCATGATGTTGGTGAAATTCAGCACCAGTGCAATTGCATACCAGATGCCGAACATGATCATGGTCTTTTTGGTTCCCAGCTTATCATCCAGAACGCCGATCACAAAAGATCCGGCGACGCCTACCAGTGCAAGGATCATCATGATGATCATCGCTGTATTGGCTGAGAACCCGAGTTCCTCATTTCTGAGGACCAGCTGGCTCATAACGCCTACGGAGCAGATCTGGAACAATCCGGTAGTGATCGCAACCATCCAGGTCATTTTTCTGGTCAGGAGCTTTTTCACTGTCCAACCGCCGTCTTCATCATCTTCATTTACGATATATTCTTCTTTAAACACTTTATCCGACACATTATCCGGATTGATCTTCCGTTCCTGCGGAGTATTTCTGACAAAGATCATTCCCAGGATGCCGAGGATGATACAGCCGATCCCGACAGGGATCACGCCTCCGGTAATATAGAAGCTGCTGATCAGGGCAGACAGGAGAAGAACATAAAATGCAGATGCCAGATTATGTCCCATGGTAGTATATCCCATCACGACGCCCTTTTTCTTTGGAAACCACTGCGCTACCAGCGCGCCGCCGCAGATATACCCTGCAGACATAATGGAACCTGTCACAAGGCACATGCAGACCAGATACATTCCTACGCTGGAGGAATTGCCCAATCCGATATAAGATGCTCCTGCAATGATGCATAAGATTCCGGAAAGCCACCTGGCTCCGATCTTCCGGTTCGCCTGTCCCAGGAAAATAAAGAACACGACTCCGACAAGACCCGCAATGGAATTCATGGTCAGAAGCGTGCTGTTTTCCACACGCAGGTTTGCCGCAATGGCAGGAACCGAAGCATTGGAGCCGTCGTTGCACATACCCACATAAAACCAGAACATCAGCAGGCAGTAAATGATCGTAAACCACCCCGGTCCAAAATGAACGACCGAATTCTTGTTGCCATCCGGCAACTGATTAACATCTCTTCTTGTTTTCAATTTGCTACCCTCCCCTTTACCATACATAATAACCGAAATAAAAAACGGCCTGGTTTTGCGCTTTCTCTCAAAATTCAGGCCGTTCCTCTCTAGCTCGGAAGCTTCATTATGCAGTTTTACGATTGGATTATATTTGATTTTTCTTATAACAGCAAGCAGTAATAGTCATCGTTTATTCGTCAATTCTACAGATATCGTCCCGTAATGCTCTTTTCGTTTTTCTTTATCTCTTCCGGCGTACCAACAGCAACAATCTGTCCTCCCTCCATGCCTCCGCCAGGTCCCATATCCACAATATAATCGGCACTGCGGATCACATCCAGATCATGCTCGATCACGATCACTGTCGCTCCCTGACTGATGAGATGCTGAAATACATTGACAAGAGTTTTCACATCCAGCGGATGCAGACCGATGGTCGGTTCATCAAACACAAAGACGGAGTCAGACTGTCCTTTTCCCATTTCACTTGCCAGTTTCAGACGCTGTGCTTCGCCGCCGGAAAGACTCGGCGTTTCTTCTCCCAGCGTCAGATAGCCCAATCCCAGGTCATGCAGCACTTCTAAACGGCCGCTGACATTTTTCAGATCATCGCACAGAGGCAGTGCTTCATCGATACTGCGTTCCATCATCTGTGGAAGAGATATTTCCTTCCCATCTTTTCGGACTCTCTTTATGCCGTAAGCTTCTTTTGCATACCTTGAACCGGAGCATTCCGGACAGGGAATATCCACATCCGGCAGGAACTGGACGTCCAAACTGATAGAACCCGTCCCATCACAGACCGGACAGCGCAGCTTTCCGGTATTATAGGAGAAATCTCCTGCTTTATATCCTTTTTCCTTAGCATCTTTACACCTGGCATATACTTTGCGCAGTTCATCATGCACATTGGCATATGTAGCCACTGTGGAGCGGATATTGATCCCGATCGGGGTGGCATCGATCAGTTTCACATGGCTGATCCCTTCTGCTGTAATGGAATTCACGTGCGTCGGCATCGTTCTTTTTTCAAGCTGCGCTTCCAACGCCGGGACCAGGCTCTCCAATATCATCGTCGTCTTTCCTGAACCTGACACACCTGTCACAACACTGAGCCTGCCCTTTGGAAATGATACTGTGAGTGGTTTTACAGTATGGATCTCATCTGTTTCCATCCGGATCTCACCAAGATCAAAGAGTCTGTCTTTTTTCGTTCTCATCCTCAGTTCTTTATGGTTTTTGGGAAGCAGGAACGGTCCGATCATAGAATCCTCATTTTCCACCAGATCACTGATGCTTCCCTGTGCAATGATCGTTCCTCCCTGCGCTCCTGCCTCGGGTCCCAGTTCGATCAGCCAGTCCGCATGTGACAACACCTGCGTATCGTGATCCACGAGAACAATAGAATTGCCGTCTGCAACCAGATCATCCATCACACCGGTCAGCCCTTCCAGGTTGGAAGGATGCAGACCGATCGATGGCTCATCCAGAACATAAAGAACGCCGGTTGTCCTGTTCCGCACCGCACGGGCCAGCTGAGTTCTCTGGCGTTCTCCGGTGGACAGCGTGGAAGCCGCACGATCCAGGGACAGGTAAGAAAGTCCCAGATCCACCAACCTCCTTGCGGTATGCTGGAAAGAATCACAGATGCTTTGTGCCATCGGACGCATTTCTTCCGGCAGAGACATCGGTACTTTCTTCACCCATTCGATCAGATCAGACAATGTAAAAGTACATACCCTGTCCAGGGAAACCCCCTGAAGTTTTAAAGATCTGGCTCGTTCTGAAAGCCTTGTGCCGCCGCATTCCGGACAGATATCCTCTTTCAGAAATTTATCGACACGTTTCATGCCGGATTCGTCTTTTACCTTATTCAGGGCATTCAGTACGGTTGCTGTCGCGCTGTAATAGGTAAAATCCATTTCTCCCGCACTGACGCTCTCTTTGTTCTTTGCCCGGTAGAAGATATGTTTCTTTACCATGGGACCATCATAGACAATTTCTTTTTCTTCCTCCGTCAGTTCCCTGAACGGCACATCTGTCCTGACACCCATTGCGCGGCAGACATCCGTCATCAGCGACCACATCAGACTGTTCCACGGTGCCACAGCACCTTCATCGATCGTGAGGCTTTCATCCGGGATCAACGTGCTGCGGTCTACCGTCCTTACCATTCCTGTTCCACCGCAGCATTTGCAGGCTCCTGCACTGTTAAAAGCCAGATCCTCCGCTCCAATAACCGGTACGATCTCCCCACAGACCGGACAACGCACTTCCTTTTCCGCGGCAAAATCCATGGTAGGTTCGACCGTATGTCCGTTGGGACACGTATAGTGAGACAGTCTGGAAAACATCAGTCGCAGACTGTTCAGCAGTTCTGTCATGGTCCCAAATGTACTCCTGATCCCCGGCACCCCCGGTCTTTGATGCAGAGCAAGAGCTGCAGGAACATACCGTACCTCATCAACCGCAGCATTGGATGCCTGCGTCATTCTGCGCCTGGTATAAGTGGACAGGGATTCCAGATACCGTCTGGACCCCTCTGCATACAATACGCCAAGGGCCAGTGATGATTTCCCGGAGCCGGACACACCGGCGATCCCAACGATTCTATGGAGCGGGATATCCACATCCAGATTCTTCAGGTTATGAACCCGGGCTCCCCGTATCTCTATCTTATCCGGTATCGGATACCGCTTTTCTTCCAGTTTCACCTATACTCCTCTCTGCAAAGGCATCTATTGAATAGATTTCAGGACTCAGGTTTTTTTCTCCACGCAAACATCAGCATTGCCGCATAGAATAATCCCATATAGATCACATGCAGAGCCAGGTGAATGTGCTTCCACTGATATAGTGCAAGCAAAAGGTCTGAGGCCAGAAATATAAATGCAGCGATCCTGCGGATCCCCTTCTGATTGATCGCGGTGAACACCATCAGGATCAGGATCGGTGCATATACCGCTGCTCCATAGGCATAGATTCCCATTCCTGATCCGAGGGCCAGGATCACAGCCACAAGGCATGCGCTGATCCCGCCCCAGATAAGCCACCTTCTTCGGGTAAGGGGCCTTTGTTTATAAAACAGAATGACCAGGCATATATGGGCAAGAGCAAACAAACCTGCTCCGACAGGAAACGAAGATACAATGATCACATCCGCGGCGCAGGCCGCTGCCAGTGCAGACATCGTCCACCAGAATTCCCGTCCTTTCCGGTTCCCTCCTGAAAATGCGCAGGCAAGAATACAGACAGCGGTAACTGCCTTGCATATCGTTCTTATCCCGGGGTTCTCCGGAAAGATCCAGTATGCTGCCTCACTGCAGCATGCTCCTATTGCCGCCAATATGGCAAAACACAGCTTTACTCTTTTTTCCATGGTATCAGTTCCTGAACAGTTCTGCATTCTAATCTATTCCTGAAAGAATAACAAAAAAACAAGCTGCAGACAACTTTTCATCCATAAAAAAAGGATTGCTGCAATAGATACAACAATCCTTAATGATCAGTCAACCTTTTATCAGCCTTTGACCGCACCTGCGACAAAACTGTCCTGAATACGCTTGCTCAGGAATACATAGATAAACAATGTGGGGAAGGTCGCTACGACCAACGCTGCTCCGATCGGCCCCCAGGCCGTGGTATACTGGCCGGAGAGCGCCTGAATGCCTACCGGCAAGGTCTTCAGCGCGGTTTTACTGATGAAGATGTTGGCAAACATCAGCTCGTTCCAGCATTGCAGGAATGTATATATGCCTACGGTGGCAACCGCTGGTTTCATCAGCGGTACGATGACACGTAAGAAAATACCCCAAACACCGCATCCATCTATGCAGGCCGCCTCGTCCAGTTCCCGGGGTATCGCATTCATGAATCCGGTACACACCAGGATCGCCATGGATAGGGAGAACGCCGCGTAGGGGATGATCAGGGCCAGGTAGGTATTCAGAAGATGCAGTCTGGACAGCGTGACATAAATGGGCACAATCGATGCATGAATTGGGATTGTAAGTCCGAGCATGAAGAATTTGTTCAGCGTTTTTCTTCTCTTCCAGATCAGCCGGGTCAGCGCAAAGGTAGCCATCAGAGCTACTGCCAAAGTGATCAGAATGGTGGCTACTGCCACGATACCGCTGTTCAGGAAGTACTTTCCCATATTGCCGGTCTTAAGTGCCTCTGTATAGTTGGACCAGATCCAGTTTTGCGGAAGACCTGCCACATTTTCGCCGAAGATCTCATCGTTGTTCTTCAAAGAGAAGGTGAACATCCAGTAGACCGGAAACAGATTGATCACAGCCCAGAACACAAGACCGATATAGATTAACATTCTCGGGATTTTATCTGTCAGTTTCACGTTATTCTTCCTCCTTGAATACCCTGTTGATAATCAGTGCAAAAGCGAAACACAGAATGATCAGCAGAACCGCGATCGCGCTTCCCATGCCATACCTGTTTCTGAGGAACAGCATATCGATCATCAATGTGCTTGGCACTTCCGTGGAGTGGAACGGTCCGCCGTTTGTCAGAACGTAGATCAGGTCGAACGATTTCAGAGAACCGGTAACAGCAAAAATCACACTGATTCGAATGATCGGTTTAATATAAGGAAGTACGATATACCGGTTGATCTGACTATCTTTGGCTCCATCCAACATGGCAGCTTCCCGAAGTTCTTTCGGAACACTCTTTACACCGGCATACAGAAGCAGCATATGGTAGCCCACATACTGCCATAGAGTCGGTATGAAGACCGCCCCCAGAGCAGTTTCTCTCAATCCCAGCCACATCCTTGTCCAGCTCTCCAGGCCGAGGCTTCTTAGCAGTACGTTTAAAATACCATAATCCGGATTATAGATCTTCAGCCACAGCTGGCCGATAACGACGGTAGATATAAGGACAGGCATAAAAAAGATAGAAAGAAAGATTCTTTCTCCTTTGATTCCCTTTCCCAGGACCAGAGCAAGTCCCAAAGCAAGCGGGAGCTGCAGTCCTACCGACAGAAGGGCAAGTACCAGTGAATTGCCCAACGCCTTCATAAAGCCGATCCTGTTGCTGGTAAACAGATCAATATAATTGGAAAAACCGATAAATGTCTTTTCTCCGAGTCCATCCCAGTCAAAGAAACTATAGTAGCCGGACATGACAATGGGAGCAATCAGGATCCCGCAGAAAAGGATGATCGCAGGTATCAGGAAAAGTAGAATATGACCTTTATTACTATATAATTTTTTCATGGCAAATTCCCTTCCCGGTCATTGGGAGATGGCCTCTTAAGAACCCCTGGAAACTCTGAAGAGGTCATCTCTGCCAGCAGTTCCGGGTGCGGAATAGAAAATTCCGCACCCGGATCATTAACCGATCAGCGATTACTGAAGTTCTTCAGCCAGGCCTTCGATAAAGCCCTGTCCATCGATTTCAGTGCCATAGACCAGGGACACATAGTCCAGATAGGTGTTGGCGGGATCAGCGCTCATAGCGGTGTCACCGAACAAAGTCATGCCGTCAGCAGCAGCTACTATTTCAGCTACATCAGCAACCAGAGCCTTCACTTCGCTGGTATCATAATCCGGTGTCCATGCGGGCAGTCCGGATCCAGCCAGATAGCCATAGTGGCAGATGTCACGTCCCAGTTCGAAAGCAGCGTTGGCAGCGATTTCCGGATTCTTGGAGGAAGCAGCTACAGCAAGAGTATCGGACGGTCCGCCGATAACCTGGCCATAAGTTGCATTTTCAGCATTCATAACCGGGAACAGAGCTACCTGGAAGTTTCCTTCTGCATCGTTTACTTCGCCGCAGTTCCAGGAACCATTCTGATAGAAAGCATATTTGCCGGCGATGAAGTTAGCCTTGACTTCGTCATTACCAAGAGCCATGCCGCTGGGATCAAAATATCCCTTGTTGATCATATCCTGGAAAGTAGAAACAGATTCAGCGATACCGGGATTGTTCCAGGTTGCGCGGCCTGCAAATACTTCGTTCAGGGCTTCATAGCCAATGGTCTTTTCGATAATGGGCTCCAGATATTCCGTTACACACCAGGTCTCTTTGCCAGCGCAGCCGAACGGAATGATACCTTTCTCAACCAGAGCGTCGCAGCATGCGGTCAGATCTTCATAAGTCTCCGGAACATGATCCCATCCGGCTTCTGCCAGAAGATCCATATTGGCAAACAGGGTAACAATGTTCATGGTCAGCGGAACACCATAATGTCCTCCATCATAAGATGCGTTCTGCAGCATTACCTCCGGAAGCTGCTCCTGGAAATTCGCATAGGTGTCATCCAGGCAGTATACATTGCCTGCAGCCACGAAATCGCCCAGGAACGCGCCTGCCCAGGTAAAGAAGATATCAGGTAAGGTCTCCGGATCACTCATAGCCGCTTTGATCTTGGTCTTGTAGGACTGGTTTTCAAAAGCTTCCCATTCGATCTTGATGTCGGGATGAGCTTCCTCGAACGCAGCGATTGCCTGCTCATAAGCGGGGCGGTTCGCATCACTTTCTGTTGCGATACACCACATTGTCAGTGTTACGGGATCATCTGCATGGACAGGGACGGCGATAATAGAGGTCACCATCAGAGCCGCAATAACCATTGCTAAAATCTTTTTCATACTCTTATCCTCCTGTTTTTACATGAAAAATGTACCTGTGTTTATCGGATCAGGACTGCAGCGTCCGCCCGCAGATGATCCAGGGCAGCAGGCAGAGACCGCAGAGCCAAAATCTTACAAAATAATATATCTCACTTTTCTTCCGCAATGTAAAGTGAAGCTGAGCCGTTTCCGGTCAGTTCCCGGGTCCTCAGATCCGGCCCGCCGAAACCGGCATATAAAGTCCAGGGACCGTTCCCCGGTATTCGTTTTCCCTCTTCTGTAACAACCGTAAATGCGTTCGGGTCGATCTTTATTTCAAATGTCCGCTTCTGTCCTGCCGCCAGTTTTACACGGCAGAAGCCGCAAAGCACCGGATTCGGGGGAGCCAGTTCGGAACCTTCATCGTGAAGATAAAGTTCCAGAACATCTTCCGTATCCATATCACCTTTATTGACTGCGACAACCTGTACGCTGTTCCTGCCTCCACTGACAGCTTCCACACAACAGTTTCCGTAGGTAAGTCCATATCCAAAAGGATACAGCGGACTTCCTGAATAGTACCTGTAGGTCCTGTTGTTCAGGGAATAATCCGTAAAATCCGGCATTTCGGAAAGAGCGCTGTTATGGTAGAACGTCACCGGCAGCTTCCCAGAAGGTGATGCCTTTCCGAACAGAATCTCAGCAACAGCCTTACCACCATATGCTCCGGGATACCAGGAAAGAAGTAAAGCGTTTGCCCTGTCCTGTGCCCCATCCGGATCGATCGAACTTCCCGCCATCAGTATAATGACCGTCGGCTTTCCTTCAGCCAGCACCCGATTAAGCAGCAGGCGCTGTGACTTTGGCAGCAGAAGGTCTTCTTTATCTCCGGAGTAGTAGCTGTTTCCGGTATCTCCCTCTTCTCCCTCAAGAGTCTCATCCAATCCCAGCACCAGGATCACCGTATCACTGTTCCTTGCGGTTACAGCTGCTTCCGCAAGACGATCCCCTGCCTGAGCAAGCGGTTCTACCCGGTCTTTGCCCAATGCGCAGCCTTCGGAATACAGCACACGGCACTTTCCTTCGACCATGTCCTGGATACCTTCCAACACGGTGGTATATCTGGAAGCAGTGCCATGATAATTGCCGATCAGAGAAGCGCGGCTGTTCGAATTTGGTCCGATCACTCCGATGGTTCCGCATGATCCGGGATCCAGCGGCAGCAAGCCATCATTTTTGAGCAGTACACAGGCTTCCAACGCTGCTTTATGCGACAGTTCCAGGTGTTTCGGACACTCGATCACAGAGTACGGGATCGAATCATATTCGCTTCCCTCTTCTCCCAGAGTGCCCAGCAGGAACCGGGTAGTAAACAATCTCACACAGGAGCGGGTAATATCCTCCTCACTGATCCTTCCCAATTCAAAAGCATGCATGACATGCTCATAAGTACAGCCACAGTTGAGATCACATCCGGCCTTCAGTGCCTTGGTGACCGAATCCACCGGTCCTTCGGTGATGTGGTGATTTTCATGAAAATCGCGGATTGCCCAGCAGTCAGAGACAAAGTGTCCTTCAAATCCCCACTCTCCGCGCAGTTTTTCCATCAGAAAATCACTGGCACAGCAGGGCTCGCCGTTCGTACGGTTGTAAGCTCCCATAACAGTCTCTACGCCGGCCTCTTCCACCAATGTCCGGAAAGCAGGCAGGTAGGTTTCTTCCATATCCTTCAGGGAAGCCTGGGCGTCAAAGCTGTGCCGGAGAGCCTCCGGACCGCTGTGAACAGCAAAATGCTTGGCACAGGCAGCCGTTTTCAGGGTATTTCCTTCTCCCTGCAGTCCCTGCACAAAAGCCGTACCTAAAACAGAGGTGAGGAAGGGATCTTCCCCATAGGTTTCCTGGCCGCGTCCCCACCTGGGATCACGGAAAATATTGATATTGGGAGACCAGAGGGTCAATCCGTGATAGATGTCACGGTCTTCCTCTGAAGAAAGTGCATTGTATTTTGCCCTGGTTTCCGTAGAGATTGCTTCGGCGATTCTCTCCAGTAATTCCGGATCGAACATAGCTGCCAGGCCGATTGCCTGTGGAAAACTTGTGGCGGTACCTCCCCGTGCAAGACCATGAAGTCCTTCATTCCACCAATTGTAGGCAGGAATGCCGAGCCGTTCGATCGCCGGCGCGTCAAAGCGAAGCTGTCCGGCCCGCTCTTCCACGGTCATCCGGTTTACCAGTTCCTCTGCCAGTTTCCTTGCCTTTGAACGCTCCATAAGTCTTCCTTTCATGATATGACGGGAATTTATGTTACATCAGATTTCAAGTTGTGAATATTATACCAAATAAGAAGGACAAAATATGCCCCTAAACTTGTCTTGTTTGAGGTTATTTTTGTCCAATTTGATCATAATCGCCCCCACATTTTTCAAAAAAACAGACATGTTCCACGATATAAGCCAAAAGGAAGCATGTCTGAATGTACGGCAAAAAATACATTATATACATAATATTCATGCTGATCTGTGTCCTATTTTCATTAGTTAATCCACAAGATCAGGAGATTTCCGGTTCCGGAAAAAGAGCATTATCGATACCGGATTTACGCACGACATCGTATGGAATGCCATTTTCATCCAGTTGATGTAAAAAGGCTTCCCGTACAGTGTCCTCATTGAAATGCTGCTGAAGCGTAATGCAGATACTGCCGCCCACTGCTCCGATCTCAGCCATCAAGCCGAACGTATCAGAGGGATGCGCCCAGATCTCGCGGATCGTTTCCGCCACTGCAGGATAGCTCCATTTACCGACATAGCTGACCAGAAACGTGATCACATCTTCCCCTGCATTGAACATCTGCCCGAACAAGTTTTTCTTTTCTTCTATCGATTTTGCTTTCCGGGCAGCATCCTTTATGATGCGGGCATTTTCCGCTATAGCCGGTACGATCCTGTCAGCATCACTTTGCAGAAATGTCATTCCGCGATATACGGTGCATTGTGTAGAAAAAGGCAAAGTCTTCACCCTGTCAGAATAGGAAAGCAGCGCCATACTCAGACAATTATGGAAGGTCTTCACTGCCCCCAACATCGGCCGGGCATTGATCACATATGCACTGATGATCTTTTTGTCTCTGACAGGATACAGACTGTCGATCGCTCTTGCCAGGAATAGAGAAATCATGGTTCCGGGGCTTGCGTCATGCGCGGAAGTAAATCGCAGAAACGCCTTTTCCGGAATCTTAATATCCCATAGTGTCGGTTCCCCTACGGTCAGTTTTCCGTCCTTCTTCAGGTGAAAGGCTTTCTCAAACACAGGAGGATCCTGCTGCATTCCGTCAGAACGCATGGCAACAGAGAGATGTTCCTGCGGATCATCCAGTTCTTCTTCTGATGCAGAAGTGTCTGCAGTCTGGATATTACCAGGTTCTGTGATTTTGTACTGTACTTCTCCGTAATAGTAAAGAAGTGTTGCCAGCACCGAGTACATTCCCGTCCCATCTGTTATCCCATGGAAAAAATCCAGATGGATCCTGTCCTCTGCGCAGCATACAGCCCAGACATGGTAATTCACCGCATCACAGTTAAGGCTTATCCTTTCATCGGTCAGCAAAAGAGCAATCGGAAGAGGGTTTTCCTCGTAATAAAATGTATTCTCCCCTTTACAAAGCCTTACACAAAGATAGGGATAACGCCTGGCTGTCTGATCGATCGCTTTTCGCAGCGTCTGGGGATCTACCGTCTGGGTCAGACATGCTGTCAGGCGGACAGTATAATCCACACCGGCGCCGAAGCATCCATATACGTGCATCATGTCGCCGACCGTGATCGTTCTCATGCTCTTCCCTCTTTAGTCCAGTACTTCCACAAGTTCTATCGTGAAATTCAATTCTTTTCCCGCCATTTCATGGTTCGCATCAAATGTTATCGTTTCCTCGTTTTTATCGGTCACTTTCACAGGAAAAGTCTGCCCGTACGTATTCTGCAGGTATACCTGGTCACCTACATTCAGGTTTTCCGCCCCCGGCATCTGGGAAAGCGCTACCGTAAGAATGGCACTCGGATCCGGCTCTCCATAAGCTTCCGATGGCATCAGATGGATCTGCACCGTTTCACCGACTTCCATGTCTGCTACCGCCTGATCAAACCCTTTGATCATCATTCCGGCGCCGCATACAAATTCCAGAGGTTCTCCTCTGTCATAGGAAGAATCAAACTGACTGCCGTCATTGAAGGTTCCTCTGTAATGAGTTCTGCAGGTCTTGCCGACATTTTTACCTTCTATCTTTGAACCGGCATGGCAGCCGCCGCATTGATGTCCTTCATGATCGCTACAGGAATGCCCTTCTTCATGATGGGTACAGTTTGCCCCTGTATTGATCAGCTCTCCTCTAAGATAAGCCTTAACTGCTTCGTCTGCGCTGCCGGAAGCACCTGCGCACAGTTCTATCCCATGTTCTGTCAATGCTGCCTGGGCACCGCCTCCGATGCCGCCGCAGATCAGAACATCCACCGCATGATTGCTTAACAGTTCCGCTAAAGCTCCATGACCGCTTCCATTCGAACCGACCAGTTCCGTATCTGTTACCACGCCGTCTTCAACATGATACACTTTGAACTCTTCGGTATGTCCAAAATGCTGAAACACTTCACCGTTATCATGAGTAACCGCTATTTTCATTGTATTCACTCTCCATTTCCATAAAACATTTTTGATCTATCTTATTTTTCCTTCCTGATCTTTTCGATCAGCAGTTCCAGACTTACCGAGGGGGACGACAGCACAGGGATCGGATAGTCCTTAAACAAAGGCAGTGCACGGACCTGAGACATCTGGGACAGTACGATGGCCTCTTTCTCTTTAAACTGCGCTGCAGTTCTATATATGATGCGGTTATGCTCGTCATCTTTTCCGGCAGCGGCTGCTTCAAATGCTCCTTCCGCATATCGGATCTCCGCATCAAAATCCTTTTTCACATATTTTTTGCACCTGTCCACCACCCAGGCAACACTTTCCAGTGTAGGTGCGAAAGACACGATCGTTCCTATTTTCTGATATAACTGAGCAGCTTTTTCAAATACGCCGATGTCTGCTGCAACCAAAGGAAGATCTGTACACATTCTCAGCTGATCGATAAAAGGAGAAAAGATCGTACAGGACAGTAGAATTCCGTCAACGCCGAGTTCTTCAGCACTATGGATCAGACTGATCATCCTGGCAAGATTTTTCCCGGAGATCCTGCCTTCCTTTTTTCCCAGCCAGGACATTCCTTCATCCATAAGATGAAAGATCTCAAGACCCGGATACGCTTCAGCTGCCTGATCTACCGGGTCAATGGAAACTTTTGTTGCATTGATCACTGCTATTTTCATTTGTGAAATCCTCGTATTCGTCAGTTTTTTCGCTTCTGTCACGCTGCATCTTTCAACGTTTCTTCTTCCGTTTCACTTTCCGGCCGGGCATCTGTCCATTCAGCTTCCTGGTACTGTTCAGCCGCAGGCATAATGCCTTCCGGATAGATCTGTGCGAAATCGGTCCGCATGGAAACCGGAATATATCCCATTTCCATGTACTCCGAAGACTTCTCTTCCCAGTCCTGTTTTCCCCATTCCCTTACGGCATCATCTGCAACCACCATATAAGCCTGGGCCGGATACTGATTACGACTGTCGATCGTATAATTCATCATACTGGTATCGCTTTTAGTATTTCCGAATGCGAGCACAGGACGCTGTCCGATCTCTCTTTGAATGTAAATGGATTTATTTCCGTTGAGATTCTTCTGGATAAAACCGCCTGTCAGGATGAGCTCATCTCCGTTTTCATACTTGTAGTTCATGTTCGACGATTCTGTCTCATATCCTTTTTGTTTTACCTCAAAATCCGTACCGATCACGTGATTCAGCGTGACATACTCCTTCAGCGGGGTATTCGCTATGATCGCACGGGAAGTCGTACGTTCAGTCCCACTGATCACATAGATCGTAAACTCGTTTTCATAAAGATACTGCACCAGTTCCGCCATCGGCAAATAGCAGCAATCGTTGTAATGCATGTTTTCAAAACTTGACGTAAACTTCTGACCGAATTGAACAGCATAATCATAGAATTCCTCTACTGTCATCCCTGCATATGCTTTGGCAAAATTTCTGGCAAGTGCTTCATCCGCGATGTAACCCGGCTTGATGGATGCCGCGACTTCCTTCAGTTCCTCCGAGACACGTTCGGGATGATCATGCAGACAATACTCGATAAACATCATCGTATCGTAGTAAGTAAAAAATTGTTCACAGGTCAGTGTCCCGTCCATATCAAATACTGCGATCCGGTCCTTAACAGGGATAAAATGATCTTTATCCTTCGGATCCGTCACCTTTGCCACATAATCCCTCAGGCTCTGTGCGACCGTGGAATCTGCAGCCCAGTACTGTGATAAAGCTGCAGGTTTCTTTGAAGTGCCGCAGCCGGTAATGCCCAGCAACATTGCAGTCAGTACCAGTATGATCATAACTGCCGCAACTTTTTTGTTCCGTTTTTTCAGATTCATCATTTCCATTTATTTCTCTCTTTCTTTATTCTATGCGGCAATCTCTGCCGGTTCATCTGCATCCTGATAGATATAAAGTTCTGCCAGTTCATCAATCCGTCCGCTTTCTTTTTCCTGTTCTAAAAAGTCATTTACATAGGACAGGAGTTCTTCTGCTCCATTGGGCATCAATACCCCCAGCTGGCCTTGCGTAAAGGGATCATGGATCAATGGAGCCGCCAGACGGCTGTCCCGGCCCACATAATATCCTGCTTCCATGATCTCCGTGATCATGACATCTGCTGCGCCTTCCGCGATCAGGCCTGGGATCTCCTGGTTGACATCGTGAATGATCAGTTCCGCATCCGGCAGATTTTCCCGGGCAAATTTTTCATTCAGCCCTCCCGGGTTTTCCATCACCCTGACATCCGGTGAATTGATCGCACCCAGGGACACGTATTTTTCCGCATCCTCACTTCGGCACAGAACAGTTTTTCCGTTAACCAGATAGCCTTCTGACATCAGGGCCTGCTCTTTTCTTGCTTCAGTGATCGTGATCCCGCAGATGGCCAGATCGAATTTTCCGGCAAGCGTATCTTCCATCAGAGAAGGCCATGTCGTTTCCACATACTCGATCTGAACCCCCAGCGATTCCGCCAGATCTTCCACGATCGATACATCAAAACCTACATATTCATTTGTTTCCGGATCCAGAAAGGACATGGGCTGATAATCTCCGGTTGTTCCTACACGGAGCAGCCCCTCTTCTTTAATCCGTTCCAGCGATCCTGCCTTCATTTCTTCGGCAGAAGATAATCCGGCGAACAAACAAACCATCATGCAGATGATAACGATCATTCCAGAAATACGTTTTATTCTTTGCGTCATTGGTATTACCTCCTATTTGATCTTTTCGTAGGCATATCTCGGATAATGGTCCTCGACGACATAGATGATCCCGCATTTTGTAAAGCCCAGTTTGTTCAGAACATGCTGCATGATCACATTATCCGTATGGGTATCCATCCTTAAATGACCGCACTGTTCAAAAGCCCAGTTAATGCAGAATTGTCCGATCCCTTTCTCAGAACCGTCGGAAGCGATCCTGTGAACCACTCCGTAGGTATCGTCACCGATCCATGCCCCGTCGGTTATTTCTCGATAAGTCGGTTCGATATCCTGTCCCTGCAGGAAGAAAAAAACACCGACCACTGCTCCGTTATCATCCATACACACATAGCTGTTCCCTTCCCGGATGTCATTATGGAGCAAAGTCTCCGGCGGCCAGTTCGTCGGTCCCCATTGATTCGGGTTTCCCGTTTTTGCCATGAAATCCCTGGCATGCGCATAAATCTCTGTAATCCGGTCAAAATCTGCTTCTGTTGTCTTTCTGATCCTCATACATTTATCCCCATCATCCTATGGTCAGTCCGAACGCCCGGCTTTCCAGGAGATATTCGATCGCTCTTTTTTCATACTCCCTGAACCCATCTGTATTTTCAACAGCGATCATCACATCAGCTTCTCCGATCCATTCCTCACACTTTTCACGAAATACCACAATAGATTGCATATAGGTGTCTAAATCGCGGTCGTACATCTGAACTTTCCGCTCAGGCAAAGTGATATAGATCCCATGGTTCATATGCATGTTAAGAGTCAGCGGCTGCGTGACATCGCCGTACTGATCGCACAGGCATAGAAGCTTTTTCATTACTATAATCGACCGTCTGACCGTTTCCAGATACGCCTCTGATACCAGCGGGTTGAAATCCGCAATATTCAGATTCTCATCCAGATGAATGGTGTAATAGATCCCGGCTTTCCGGGCAAGATCCAGCAAATGCTCTGTCTGTTCCAGCTGTTCTGCCTGATACTCCGGAAAATTCATATTCAGTTCTATAAACTGAAGCCCCAGACTGCGGCAAAGATCCACGTTATCTTCTAACGTCCGGTTCTCGATAAGGGTTGGCATTCCAAACTGCATCAGACATGATCTCCTATGCTCTTCATTGCTTTTCAGAATACCCCACTTACTTTTTTGTTGCAAGATGCATGTGAGGTTTATGCTGCCGTATACCCGGAATTGACAAATCACCACCATGTTACTATAACAGACAAAAACGAAATGAAATTTAGCATGAAAGGGACTTTATGGAATATAACGAAACGATCACACTGAAAGACAAAAGAACCTGTATCCTCCGAAATGGGACAGAAAAGGACGGACAGGCTCTACTGGATATCTTTATCCTGACCCATGCCCAGACAGACTATCTGCTTTCTTATCCGGATGAAGCAACTATGACTGTTGAGCAGGAAGCACAGTTTTTAAAGGAAAAAGTCCTGAGCCGGAACGAGATCGAGATCTTGGCAGAGGTGGACGGTACCGTTGTCGGTTCCGCCGGGATCGGATGTATCGGCAAAAAAGACAAGACAAAACACCGGGCCGAATTTGGGATCAGCGTGGACAAAGCCTATTGGGGTCTCGGTATCGGACGTGCACTGACCAATGCCTGCATCAAATGCGCGAAATCAGCAGGATATCGCCAGTTGGAACTGGAAGTGGTATCGGAGAACAACAAAGCCATTGCTCTTTATAAAAGCCTGGGATTTACCGAATACGGCAGGAACCCGAAAGGTTTTCGCTCCCGGCTGACCGGATGGCAGGAACTGGTGCTCATGCGTCTTGATCTGGAAGAATAAACAGCACGTTCCTATTTTTCTGAGCATGCCTTGATAAAGGCGCGGAATATCTCCATACTGTTTTCATCACTCTTATAGGAAAACTCAGGATGCCACTGAACCGCCCATAGGAATCTCCTGGACGGCATATACAAAGCTTCGATCAGGCCATCTTCAGCGCAAGCCATCTCCTCCAGTCCGAAAGCCAATGTCCTGACAGCCTGATGATGGCAGCTGTTTACAGGTAATACTTCTGTCTTTAAACATTCATATAACGGAGATTCCTTTTTGATCCGGACAGTATGACATGGAATATCATAAGGAGCTTTCTGATGGTGCTCTGTCGCTGACGGACACTGCGTTGGAATATCCTGATACAAAGAGCCACCAAGAGCTGCATTCATAAACTGGATCCCGCGGCAGATACCCAGAACCGGTTTATCAGTTTCGATCGCTTTCCTGAGCAAAAGAGTTTCCAAACGATCCCGCTGAATACAGGGGATTGTTCCCGGCAAGGTATCTTCATGATAGATTTCGGGTGATACGTCATGGCCGCCGGTAAATAAAAAGCCGTCACATACATCGACCAGCTGATCAACGTCTGCTTCATCGTCCGTAAGCGGAAACATAACAGGGATCCCTCCGGCTTTTTCGATTCCTTCAAAATATCCGGGAAGCATCCAGATACTGTCTTTCGTTTCATCCCACAACGGCATGACGCCAATCATCGGTTTCATCTTTCATTACACCTTTCCTATATATTCAACGCTGAAAACGTTCACTGCTTAATCCGGCGGTAAATATTCGCCAGGATCGCTCCGGAGATATTATGCCATACCGAAAACACAGCTCCCGGAACGGTAGCCATGGAAAGATCCGGGAACGCACTGCCTGCAAGCGATGTCGCCAGTCCTGAGTTTTGCATCCCGATTTCAATCGATAATGCTTTCTTCCGGGACAATGGCATGTGGAACAGAACCGCAAGCAGATAACCTGCTGCGTAGCCCAGCAGGTTATGCAGGATCACAACAACAAAGATCAAAACACCCGTTGAAAGGATCTGCGCAGAATTGTGGGACACAACGGCAGCTTCGATCATGGCGATCGCAATCACGGAGACCACAGGCAGAAGTCCTGATATCTTCTGTGTCTGTTTTTTCAGAAAGTAATTCAGGATAAACCCCAGCACGATAGGAACGATCACGACTTTTATGATGGACAAAAACATGCTGAGGACATTGACGGATACTTTTGTACTTAACAGCAGATAGGAGATCGCAGGCGTGAGAAACGGCGCCAGCAATGTATTGACGCTGGTCATTCCGACAGACAGTGCCACATCGCCGCCGCTCAGGTAGGTCATAACATTGCTGGAAGTTCCGCCAGGGCATGCCCCCACCAGAACGACTCCGGCCAGGAGGGCTGTGTCCAGGGAAAAGAGTTTCCCCAGCAGGAATGCCAGCAAAGGCATGATCGTAAACTGGGCAATACATCCGATCAGGATATCTTTCGGTCTTCGAAAGACGATCAGGAAATCTGCCGGCTTCAGCGTCAGTCCCATTCCGAACATGATGACCATCAGCAGATACTCAACCCAGGACGTCCGGATCCAGATGCAGGAAGACGGCACAAATAAAGCCAGCAAAGCTACTGCCAGCACGATCAGGGACATATATCTGCCGATGAATCCAGTGATTTTCTGCATGGTGGTGATTGATCAGTAAAGTGTAAAACAGTTTTCGTTATTGGTATCCTGTATATAATTGAATTTTATTATAGGAGATCACCCCGGGACAATCAATCCCCCTGGTCCATATGTATGGTTTGCATGAACACCCGGCGTTCTTGATTTAGCCATTTGCCAGATTTGAGAACATCAGGTGTTCTTCAATTGGAGTTTTCCCATATTTGAGACTACAAAGTGTTCTTGATTAGCCATTTTTCATTTTTAGAGAACAAGTCAAGTATTCTCTATTTTTATATTTGCCTTATTAAAGAATATAAAATATTCTCATCTGAGCATTTACCGGAATTTAAGAATACATGGCCTGTTCTCAAATATGAAAAAGGCTGAAAAAAAGAACACTTTGTATTCTTATGTTTCAAAAAATCTAAAATAAAGAATACTCCGTGTTCTTGAATCGCAAAAAAGTCAAAAAAGAGAACAAAGCATGGTATTTTGATCATTCCATCAAAAATGATGCAATATAGGTAAGCCCTTCTGCACCGGGGATACAGGGATCCTCCACATGAAAAACAGGATGGAGCCCGCATTCGACGGCTCCCAGTTCAAAGTGACACATTGCGATCCCCATGTCAATTTTCTGGACATCCCATGCATTACTGCCATATCCTCTGCTGTGTTTCTCATAAAGATGTATTTGATCTTCGCACAGCACGATCCGCCATGGCTGGCTGTTCGTAGCAGAAGGGCCAAGCCGTACCATTTCAAGCGGAAGCTTGTAATCTCCCGCATTTTGCTCAGACAACGGTTTTTCAAATGTCCCGTCAAAGAACAGCTTTTCAAAATCAAACCGGCTGTCAGCCTTGACGCCCTTTCGCATAAGCGTTTCCCGAAGTGACATTTTCACGGCAGGATACCCCAGGGGACTGACGCATGGCATAACTTCATTGTCCGATACGCCCATAGCATGCTCAAAGGCTTTTCGATCCATCGTGCCGGCGATCCATGTCGTTCCGATGCCCAGTGATTCCGCAAAAAGAACGATCTTCTCAAACGTATAGCCAAATGCTTCTTCCGCCCTGGGAATGCGCTGCATTTTTCCTGCGATAAATGAATCTGCTCCCGTAATAACAGGTGAGGACAGCTGATCCTTTTCCCTGTCTAACAATTTCCATTCAATAGGAATATCAAATGGATTCTCAACTTTGGAAGCAAATTCCATGATGCGATCCGCATCTTCCTCACGCAGCGGAGTCCCGTCAAATGTCCTGACGCTTCTCCTTCTGCGGATCAACTCTGACATATTCACAAAAATCATCCTTCCTTTCGACTTTTCACAACGAAAACCGGTGCAGTACGTTCGTTCTCATGCGCTACGATGATCTTCTCTTCGCAGGCCATCCGCATCAGTATTCCCGCAAACTTTCCATTGTAAGCATATAATCCGGGCATATTCATGTAAGGATGCCATTCTCCGTCTCCCCAGGCATAATCAATATTCGGCGTCAGGTACTGGGTACAGTACTGCTGACAGATCATTCCTTTTCCATAAAGATCAGCGCACAGCTCCTGCCAGGCCTGCTGTTCATATTCCCGTCCCGCAGCATAAATGCCTTTCGAGGCATAGGCATCCATCGGTTTGAGAATATAACTATCCTTATGTTTCTGAACTTCTTCGAGAGTGATATAGTCTGATGAAAATTCCACTGTTTTCGGTACATGCGCATCCACAAAGTCCTGCTCTTCCTGTGTCAGGTATCTACGCATAACCGGATGGTGCAGTACATAGAACAGCCATTTTGTATGGATGAGCTGGGTCTCGAAAGCGCCTGCCAGAAAGACGGCATCCTCAGACACAGCGCGAAGAAACGGACCGACCTCATCATAGTGCGTCATGACATCTGCGGTTACCGCCCGGCGGTAAATGGCGTTGATCCAGGTACCGTTTTCAGTCAGAAGCCTGCCGCCTTCGTACCGTAGGGACCGCACATCACAGATCTCGCAGGATATGCCGGCTTTTCGGAAGGCTTCTGCAAAAATCTCAAATTCCGGATACGTAGCGTTCTCCAGAAAATCCACGATCGCAACATGAGGAGTTTCTACTCTTTTGTTGTATGTGCCATATAATCCCAGGAATGTTTTCACCCAGGAGTCAAACAGTTCAAACGGCTGCAGGTCATACAACGCAGAGACCGCCTCATGAGCGGGATTGTGCACCAGGGCTTTTCGAAGTTCCAGGTCCCTGAACATGGCTGCGGTTCCGTCTGTATTGATCTCACAGAACTTGAAATCGCCCGTATCTTCATTGTAAAACAGATCCAGTCTGGCAATGGGAAGCACGCCTGTATACGGCGCAGGAAGAAGGATCAGTTCTTCCAGTTCTTTTGAAAAAGGAAACAGGCTGCGGATCTCTTCCTCCTCACGGTAACTTTGGATTACTTTTCCGAAGATCCTGCAGCTCATTTCCACGATTATCTGAAAATGAGAAGATGAAGAACCGGAAATGCTGCTTGCTGCGATGCGATATGCCTTTTCTCTCGGGATCGACACCCTGGTACCGCCGGGCAATTTTGATCATTTCCGCTTTGCCGTCGAGCATATCGATGAAGTACTGGAACATCCTCTGACAGAAAAAGAGCTCGACCTTTTGAGGCAGAGACTTCCATCTGTAGCAGATCATCCGTTTATGGATGAAGAATGTTATTCCTGATCCAGATGGTTCTTTACATTTGCCAATTCTTCCTCAGCACTGTCATCGAAGAAATACTGTGCTGAGAAGAATGCATATCCCAATATTCCTATGCTGTCAAGTTCGGCAATCTGTTCTGCAAGATTGGTTCTCTTATCTTTCCATCCGGGATCATTGCTGGGCTTTACTTTCCCCGTTTTGTACAACCCGAGTCCCGCATAAAACTGTGCATGGTTCTTTTTCTTTTCAAGAAAAAGATGCAGCCGGTCGGAAAACATGGTTGTTTTTCCGTCATCACCCCATTGATTCGTCCAGTATAGTTGAGGAATGATGTAATCAATATATCCATCCTCCGAGAGCCAGGTATCTATATCCGCTCCTGATTTCATTTCATTGTCATAGTTTCCCTGCGGGCTGATCCCGAAGGTGAGGCCGGCTTCGGAAACAATCCTGTGGATTTCTTTTACCATTCGATTGACATGCTCCCTTTTTTCCTCAGGAGTTACAACATGATATTCTCTATCCCATGGGATGTCTTCCCATGCTCCGACGATGTCATACTGAAAAGAAGGATTGTCCACGGTATAATAGGTTTTCCCATGATAAAAATAATCATCGATATGAATACCATCGACCTTCTCTCCATTGCTCTCCAGGGAAAGTAATTCCCTTACCGCAGCCAGCACTCTTTCTATCGTTCCGTCATCTCCCGGATCGTAATAATATTCTTCACTGATACGATAAGGATTAATCCAGGCATGAACTTTCATACCATATCGATGCGCTTCCTCCAGAAATACTCCAAAAGGATCAAACACTTCATAGGCTTGTGCAGCTGATAAAGAAGTATCTGCTCCCACATATTCGGAAGCATGAAACGTCTCGCTTCGCCAGAAGGCATCATCAGATACCCTTGCATGCAGAAATACAGTATTGATCCGGTATTTCTGAACTTCTTCCATGATTCTATCCACCTTATCCCGATAATTCTGTTCACTGTCGGAAATGGATAACCCAAGGGTCATATAATCATCGTAAGAAAACCATACTCCTTGCATATGGAAATCTTCTGTAACTGCTTTATTTACAGTTGTTTCAGGAACAGATGCGTTAATTGATGATACGAGACATAAAGCCAGTACTATGATCAATATAAGAGACAATACCTTTTTATAAGAGATTTCTGAAAACATGATCCATCAGATCCTCACATCCGGTCTTTCAATACATACCTCGTCTCACTCTTCAAGTTTATCCAGGTTCTCTTTTGTTGTCACGATCAGCATCGTTTCTCCTTTCTGGATGATCGGATTCTCGCTGCTGACATCAAACACCTTATCTTCCTTTCGGAATGCGATCACATTGATCCCATATCGTTTTCTCAGATTCAGCTCAAAAAGAGTCTTTCCATACCATTCCCTGTGAGGTTCCATTTCCACGATAACCAGATTGCTCGTCAGATCGAAAAAGCGCAGAACATCATCGAACATCAATTGAAATGCAGCACGAATGCCGCTTTCCTGCTCCGGAAAGACGATCTGATCCGCTCCGACTTTTTTCAGTATCTCTCCTTTCCTCTTGTTCCCCGCCTTGGCGATCACCCGGTGCACGCCGCTTTCCTTGGCCAGCATCACACACATAATGCTGGCTTCCAGATTCTCCGACATAGCGACAATAACAGCGTCCATACTTCCCAGGCCGAGCTGCCGTATCTCGTCCGCATCTGTAAGATCCGCTATAACCGCCTGCGTATATTTTCGTGCATTCTCTTCGATCAGCCGTTCATCTCTGTCAACCACCAGCACTTCAGCGCCTCTGTCCATCAGTTCATCCGCTACGCCCATGCCAAAACGTCCAAGTCCGAGTACTGCAAAAGTTTTCGTTTTCATTTCTTGATTCCTTTCTGTTCTGTCATCCCATCAGGAACTTCCCATCCGGATAGTGGATCATATTTTTAGGTCTATTGCCAGTAATAAAAAACAGCACCATCGAGATCGGAGCGATCCTGCCGACATACATGGCTACCATCACGATCCCTTTTCCGATCGGATTCAGCGACGCAGTCAAGGCCCTTGATAAGCCAACCGTTCCTGTTGCGCTGAAGATCTCATAAACAGCTGACAAAACCGGCACATCATTGGTCAGCAGAAGAAGTTCAATGAAAAGAACCGTCATGGAGATACTTATGGTAATGATGGCCACCGCTCTGGAGACCATCTGATGAGGGATCGTTCTTCCAAACATAACGGTCTTATTTTCCTGACGGATATAGGATAAAGCATTCATGATCAATACCGCCGCCGTAACCGTTTTGATCCCGCCGGCTGTACCCGTAGGCGATCCGCCGATCAACATATAGAACAGTCCGGCAATGCAGGTAAACGGGGTAAGCTCCTGCTGCGGAATGGTGGAAAAACCGGCCGTTCTGAAGGTGACGGATTGAAAAAAGCTGGCCAGCACCTTCTCTCCGAAGTTCATATTTCCAATGGTTGCAGGATTGCGAAATTCCCCTATATAAACAATGATCGTTCCGGAAACGATCAGGGTCAGCGTGACTGCAAGCACCAGTTTCGTATGTTCATGCAGCCTTCCAAAAAAGCTTCGGAATCCGATCTTCATTTTCCGGCATTCACCGAATGTCCGCAGCATGTCAAACCAGACAAAAAATCCCAGACCGCCCAGAATGATCAGCAGCATGGTGATGAGATTCATGGGCAGATTACTCTGGTAAGGGATCAGACTGTCCGGTCCGAAAACATCGATTCCGGCGTTACAGAATGCGGACACAGAGGTAAACACCGAAAGCCAGAGACCTTTCAGGAAACCGGATTTTGGGATAAGGATCAGGCTGTACAAAAAAGCACCTGTGCCTTCAACGATCAGCGTTCCCTTGACAACCTTCTTCATAAATCTCAGGATCCCCTGCAGAGTGTCCAGATCATAATAGTCCCTTATCAGCATCTGAAAACGCAGGCTGAAGCGTTTGCGGAGCATCATCATCATCCTTGCCCATAGAATCACTACGCTGAGACCACCGACCTGGATCAGGAGCAGAATGATCACCTTGCCGAATATGCTCCAGTAAGAATAGGTATCAACAACAACCAGTCCGGTCACGCAGACACTGGTTGTTGCTGTAAACAGTGCGGTAAGAAACGGACACCACTCTCCGGAAGCCGTAGAGACCGGAAGAACCAGCAGGAAAGTTCCGATCAGAATAACGACAAGAAATGTCAGCATGATGATCCGGACTGTTGAGAATTGGGTTTTTTTAGAATTTGATCTGTTGTATGGTTTCATCATCTTACTGTTTTTATCAGTCGATAGCCAATATTACGCCACAGCAGTCCAAAGAGGCCAAGATCATGCGTCAGGGACTGCGGAAGGGATGGAATCCGATCATACAGGATCTGGAGATACTCGTCCCGCTGATCGAAATAATCCAGGATCTCCACAGTCACGATACAGCGTTCCGATAAGCGCAGATATCTGACATGGGTGATGATCCCCTTCATGGTAACATGATAGTCCAACGTATCGATACCGATCTGTGTCAGATCGCCGGTTTTCATTCCGCTTTCGTCCAGGAGGATCAGCATATTATGCTCGGTCATTCCGGTAGTGATCCCTTCAAAAACTCTTTCGTCTGATGAACGCTTCAATGCCGCCAGTTCACCGTCTTTCACATAAACAGATTCCGTATCGTCTTCCGTATCTCTTCCGGAGATTAAGAACAATGCCATGACGATACTGTACAGATTTCGTATCAGCCAGAATAAAATAATGAACATTCCGAACAGATTCGGCAGATTTGCGATCAGGTTGACCCGGATGATCCCGAATACCGACAATGCAGTCAGGAGCAGAAACGGGAACATATAAGGAAGCCTGGATCTTTTCTTTATTGTTTTTCCCGATTTATCTGTCACAACAAATGTGGACAGGGTAATGCCAAGCGTCTCCTTGATAACCGGAACCAGAAGAAAAGGCATGACACAGGTTTCGTATATGCTGCTCCATTTCAGTGAGATCTTGTTCCTGCCGATGATCCGTAAGGTCAAATCCTGCAGGATAAACATAGGCAGCCAGAAAACCAGAAGTTCCAGCCAGCTGCAGCGGAATACAGGAATATTAAACACAGCAAACATGATCGGTGCCAGGAGATAGATCAGATTTTTCAGCGGAGAATACCAATATACGACAGAACTCAGATAACTGAGCTTCTGCAGAAAAGACAGACCTTTTCTCCTTACAAGATGCAGGGCTTTTGCTGTATTGATCACCCCTCTTCCCCAGCGGGTCCGCTGTTTGATATGGTCTTCAAAAGTATTCGGCGTCATGCCGCTGGCCAGGGGTTCCGGCGTAGCCAGGGACAGATAGCCGGCGGATTCGATCAGCATGCCTGTAGCGAAATCCTCCGTAATGGAGCCCGTATAAAACCCTCCGATATCTTCCAGAGCTTTTCTGGAAAGAACAGTATTGGAGCCTCCATAAATGACGCTGTTAGTAGAGGTTTTTCCAACCTCGATCGCCCGGTAGAAAAAGTCCTGTTCATTAGGAACAGCCCGCTCGGAATAAAGCGCAAACTGAAAAACATCCGGATCGTAGAAGCATTGAGGGGTCTGCAAAAGCCCAAGATGCTTCCTCTCTTCTTCCGGCAGCCCGGTACCGCATTTTTCCACATGTACAAAATAAGGAATGGTTTTCAGCAGGAAATCGCTTCGTACGATCATATCTGCATCCAGCGTTACAATATAGGGAGCGCTGGTAAGTCCCATCGCGTGATTGAGATTTCCTGCTTTTGCCCCCTGATTGTCAGGACGGTCAAAATATCCTACCCCCATGGAAAGGGCGAGTTCCTTCATGCTGCTGCGGCGGTTATCATCGCAGATCCAGATATGTACTTTGGAAGCGTCGGGATATTTGAGATGCTTGCATCCGTTGATGGTTTTTTGAAGCAGTTCTTCCGGCTCATTATAGGTTGCGATAAAGATATCCACGTCCGGGAATTCCTCATCTGAAATTACCGGCAGCGGCCGTTCATCCTGGCTCATCATATTGGCATAATGAACACAGGACTCCAGAAAACCCAGAAGTTCCACCATGAGAAGAAGTATATTACAGACAATGGGCAGCCATCCGGCTTTTACGTTTATAGAGTACGCAACACGCCAACACAGATAGATCAAGGAGAGGAACAAAAGCACAATGATCAGGATCTGCCGCAGCTGCTTTCCGACACTTTTCTGTTTCGTTACGGAGATGTCCGGGGAACAGGCGTTTACATAAGTGTCATAGGTATAAAGTTTCTTTCCGCTTTTGCGGTTCAGGTTTTTCAGGATCAGGAAGGCAGCCGCCAGCACCAGGATACTTCCCAGTGCGATAAAGGGCCAGTTCTTCACTGCAGACCTGCTGTCCCGTCCAAGAGATGCGAACTGGATCCGGAAAAAGTCCCAGAAAGAATACTCTGGATAAACAGCACCGCGGGGAATCTGGTCTGGAGGTGTTTCCTGGAGCAGGGAGCGTACCCATTTGCCGGTATCGGTCAGATCTTCATCACGCAAAGCAAAACAGGCAGTGGATGTGGCTTTTATAAAAGAAGACGATTCCTGTTTATTTGACAGATTCCAGACCACAAAACCAAGCTGATGCTCTGCCAGATAGGTATACCATTTCTCCGCATATTCATAATCGATCCTGCCGTCACCGTTTTCTTCGGTGATACCGCACTCGGTAATAAAAACCGGCAGATCCGCATCCACAGCATCTGAGAGTATCTGCAGCATTTCCTCATGATGTGATGCGGTATAAAAATGAAAGCTGTACATGACATTCTCAAAAGGAAGCGGATTTTCCTTCGGACTAGTCAGATCCCTGTCATAGTCCGGGGTGCCGACAAAAATAACAGCCTCCGGACTGTAACTGCGGATCAGCGGGATCAGTTCATTCGAGTATCGGCAGATATCTTCCCAGGTTACAGGACCGTTAGGTTCATTGCAGATTTCATACAGAACATTGGGAACCCCGGCATATTCTTCAGCAATGCCGGCGAAAAACTGTTCCGCTTCCTGCATATGCTGATTGGGATCGCGATCTTCCAGGATATGCCAGTCAACGATCACGTACATGTCTGACGCAATGGCTGCTTCTATGCCCTTATGAAGAATCGCCAGATTCTCTTTCGGATATTTGAGATAGTCCTCGGAATACATGGCAAGCCTGATCAGATTACAGTTCCAGTTTGAGGAAAGATCCTGAAATAATGGTTCGTTGATATAGTCCGGATACCAGTTGATACCATGGGTACTGACACCATGAAGAACGGCCGGATCTCCCTTTTCGTTGGTCAGGATTCCCTGCTTCACCGAAAGCTGTCCGCTCGAGGAAGGCCGGGCTGTCACCTGCAGGGAAGCATTCTCTGATGTACCGGGAAGTACATCCTTACCAAAGACCTGAACAATAAAGCAAAAGCATAATACAAATGCAAGAAAAAAAGTACGCTTCATGATCCACCTTTTCTGTACGAGATACAACATTCCCGTATCTTGTGCCAGTTTTCTGATTATAAAAACGTTTGAACCTCCTCCAGGCTCATCACTTCATGATTCGGTTTCTGATCGAATGGGACGGTCCGCTTTTCAGGATTATAAAGACAGGTCTTCATACCGGCTTGTTTCCCGCCATTTATATCTGCCGTTATGGAATCGCCGATGACCATGATCTCTTCCGGCCTGATCAAGTCTCCTGCCTTTTGATTGATACGAAGCAGACACATCTGAAAAAACTGTTCCGATGGCTTGGAGCATCCCATTTCTTCTGAAATAAAAAGCTGTGAAAAGAACGGCAGCATACCGGCAATTCGCAGCCGGTTTACCTGTTGATGATACGGTCCGTTGCTGGCTGCAAACAGCAGATACTTTCCCTGCAGATACTGAAGCAGATCTGCCGCCCCCTCTACCGGAATCGCATTTTCAAACAGGCAGTCTCTGAAATACGTTTCAAACGCCGGTCCGTCCGCAGAGATCCCCAGTGCCTGAAACACTTTATTCCATCGTACTTTCTCCAGTTCTTCAAAGGTGATCTCATTTCGTTCAATGGCTTCCCACAGCCCCAGATTGATCCGATGAAAAACCGGATACATCGATTCCTGATAGGGACCGATCCCGAATTCTTCAAATCCGTTCTTCATGGCGTATTTCACATACGCATCGAAACTGAGCAAAGTATTATCGATATCAAAAATGACTGCTTTTATCATTGGAACATTCTGGCACTCATTTTCTCGATCTGTGCATCTACGGCTTCCATAACACCCGGATAATAAGAACCCGGTGCCCCGGCAGAGAGAGACGGGATAAAGTAATGCTTTCCGCCTCTTAAACAGGCTCGTTCCACTTCTTTCTCCACCATCGCTTTGGCAAATTCCATCTCCACGTCCACAATGAAATCAATCAGGGCATGCATCTCTTCCGGTTCCTCATAGAAGGAAACCATGGCTTCTTCCATGCCAAGAAGATCGTGAAGCCGTTCAAAAACGCCCTGCGGATGCATCACACAGATATACTGATTTTCCCGGTCGGTTCCTGCTGCCAGATCAGTAAGCATTTTCCAATATCCGGGATCCTCCGGAAGCACCGGTCTTTTTACGGTTTCCCGCCAGCTGCAGATGTCTTTTACTACCAGATGTTCATTATCATGAACCGGGAAGGCACCCATCTGCCCCTCCGGGTAATCCCAGAATACACCGTACATATCATATCCCTTTTTCCCCGGAGTATGCGGTCGATCGCCCATATAATATCCGGCAGGAAACAACACATTCAGAAACTCCCATCCTTTCACAAATCGATCCGGATGACCATCTTTTTTCATAACTTCTGCCAGGTTCTGTTTTACTGTCAGCATAATACTAATCTCTTGTTCAAAATGATGGTTCTATGTAACGTACTATAGTTTCCTGACTGTTGAATCTTTCGGTTTCTTCCTGTGCAGCTTTCATTGCTTCAGGCAGAATCTTAAGGAACAAATCCTTATACAGCGTTCAGACCGGCATGACAGGTCTGTGAAATTCTCCATCGATAATTCCTGCCACTGCAGTATAGATCGCGGAGCATCCGCAAATGATTCCTTCAATCCCTGCTATCACACCGACCACATGACTGCCGGTGAAGTTTTCAATTGCCAGCAGAAGAAAGAGTAAGGCAAGGCTGCCAAATACGATCTGTGTTGCATGATTGGCCTTCAAGGTCCCGATGAACATAAACACGGTAAAGATACACCACAAAAGCATATAAAAACCTAATCCCCTGCCCTCTGCTGCTTCCGCATGCAGCCAATCCGGATTCACTAAGATCAGTACCAGCGACCACCAGAACAGACCGTAAGCCGTAAATGCGGTAGCGCCAAAGGTGTTGCCTGCTTTGAACTCCATCAGTCCGGCGATAAACTGGGCCAGTCCTCCCATGGCAATGCCCATGGCCAGGATCATCACAGACATTTCGATCACCCCGGCGTTATGAAGATTTAACAAAACAGTTGTCATTCCAAATCCCAGAAGCCCAAGCGGTCCTGCATTCGCAACTTTTTGCTTTGTTTGTTCAGTATGTTCAGACATCATTCATTCCTCCATTTTCCAAAATACGCATAACAAAAAGATAATATAATTGTATCACTCGCAAAAGAGCTATACAATTATATTGATGTTCAATCCTTATATGTATCCAGAAAATGATGTGTTTTACCCTTGTGTTTATATGCGATCAGTGTATCAAGACAGACATTATTGATGCTGTTAAAGATATTGATCTCAACATTCGGATTTGTTTCTTTCAGATGCCGTATCAGCAGCTTTGTTTCCATGCGTTTTGAAACTGCTGCACCGTCCTCGCGGCACGAGCTGCATGTATCCGTGAAGTGGCAGGCGCATTGGATAAAATGAAGGCCATGATAATCACGCCACGCTTTGATATCATCTTCACGCACGAAATACATCGGCCGGATCAGTTCCATACCTTCAAAATTCGTGCTGCGCAATTTAGGCATCATGCCCTGTATCTGTCCGCCCCACAGCATTCCCATCAGGGTTGTTTCGATCACGTCGTCAAAATGATGTCCTAAGGCGATCTTATTGCAGCCGAGTTCTTTGGCCTTACTGTAAAGATGTCCGCGCCGCATTCGCGCACACAGATAGCACGGCGATTTATCTATGGTGTACACCGCATCGAAAATAGAGGATTCAAAGATCTGAATCGACACGCCTAACATTTCAGCATTATTCTCGATCAGCTTTCGGTTCAGTTCGTTATATCCCGGATCCATCACCAGAAACACCAGTTCGAACGGAAATTTCCTGTGACGCTGCAGTTGTTGGAACAATTTTGCCATCAGCATGGAATCCTTACCGCCGGATATGCAGACGGCGATCCTATCTCCCGGTTCAACGAGTTTATACTGTACGATCGCCCTGGCGAAGGGACTGAAAAGTTTTTCCTTGAATTTTCTTTTATTCTGAAGTGATTCTTCTATTTCGAAAGAGCGGTCTGTTTTGATAAGCTGCTTTTTCAGCCAGGAAGCATAGCCACCGGATAAACTGTAGGCTTCATATCCGAGGTCCCGCAGTTCTTCACATGGATCAATGCTTTTTGTTCCATGCATACAAAACAAAATGATCTTCTTATCTGCCGGCAGCAGCCCTTTTTCAGCCTGCTCTATAAGGTCCGATCTATTTTCCGCCCCGGGGATCGTACCGTAGGAATAGGAGATGCTGTCTCGTATATCGCATAACATGTAGGTACTCTCAGGAAGGTCCGAGAGCTGTTCAATGGTTATTTCACACATAATTATCTTCCTGTTTATACGATCATAATGTGGCATAGTCCAGAAAGATCAGCTTCATGTCTTTTGGATCAGCTATATATTCATTCGGGTGGATCGTTCCGGTCAGGATATGCCTGCCATTTTTATAAGCCAGAAGCTGACAGAGCGGAACAGGTTCCCAGTTCTGATCATCCAGCGGGCTCGTCGCAAACAGCAATGACTGACCGAGACATTTTACAAACATACTGTTTTTCATGTTTTTGTGAATATAAAACAGATCTCCGTCATATAACATAAAATTCACTTTGTTATGAGCAGTGATATCAAGAACTGTACGGTTGATCACATCAAAGCGTTCCCTGTCTGTTAATGCATGGCCTTGCTGTAACGTTTCCTCATTGATCCGGTCGATCATACAAAGCAGGATCCGCTCGCTGTCTGTCTGACCAAGCTGCGTATAGAAGTATCTGTCCAACAGCGGGCAGTCGAAGATCGTGCCATTGTGCATAAACGTCCAGGACCTTCCGCTGATATCCTTTTTCATGAATGGATGACAGTTGTCATATTCCATATGGCCGCGGGTTGCAAATCTTATATGACCCATCAGCGTCCCGGAACGGATCGGACTCTTGAGGCGTTCCTTGAGATATTTACTCCGAAACGCAGGAACCGGTTCTTTTTCAATGTTGACTTCATTTCCCCTGAAGATGGCGAGCCCCCATCCGTTTGGGTGTTCTGTACTGTGGTGGAAAAAAGTTTTCAGATATTCATTTACAGTTAATTCATCAGGTCCTGTCAGGCCAAACAACTCACACATTTCGCAATATCTTTTCCTGAAGATTTCTGGCAAGTTCCAGTCCCTTGCCTGCAAAGTCATCCCCAAACTGTTCCCGGATCATCCAGGCGTATCTTTTTTCAGGGATCAGAAGCTTCTCTTCCTCAAACGCTAATATTTCCTTTACGTCATCCGGAAAATCACAGTAGAACTGTTTCAATTTCTCTATGATGTCAAGTCCGGTCTTCACAACAGAACGTGACTGGCCGCTTGGGACCACGATCTTGACAGTCTTAAGATCATAATGCGCAGCATTTTTAAAATTCTGGACTGCCTGTACCTGATCTCTGAGAGAAAGGTTTTTTTCCGGATTTGAGGCGATCCAGACAAAAAGAAGCTGCATAAATTTCAGATCATTCAGATGAATTCCGGATAGTTCATAAGGATTCAGGTCAACCGTTCTTAATTCTATATGGCTTACTCCTTTTGCCTCGAGTCTGTCAAGATCGTTCTTGCCATAGGATTTGATCCGGACGGGATAGTACAGCTCCGTCGGAGATACAATGAGGCCGGCATCCACATATTGTCTTATGCTCGCAGCATATGTATGGATATTTGAGTAGTCGAATACCGGCACAAAATAGTTCCAATAGCCCAGCTCACTGCACCTTGTGCTTGCAAGGCCGTTAAAGACCGTGATTCCCTTCTTGTCCCGTTCAAAATAGCTTCCATCCAGAAGCGGGCTCGCAGCTGTCAGAGCCGTGACGATCCAGCCATATATAACAAGTCCTGCTGCAAGATCCAGATATACTTTGTTTTTATATTCTTTAAAATCGTCTGTTTCGCTCATCGCATAATCAGCCTGTAAAAGCGCATCTGAAAAAGAAAAGTTTACATGGATCCCACTGAGTGACATCTTGTATCTTCCGTACCGGTCAGCAAGATACTCCCGGTAGCTCTTGGAATATCCCACTTTTTTAGCATCACACGCAATGGGAATGTCACGCTCATTTTGAATATACGGAGGATTGGAAAATGGCCAGAGATATTCCGGCTCATCCATTTCGGCAAGCTTTTTTTGGATCTGGGAAGTGTAAAATAGCAGATGTCTTTCAGCTTCTTCTGCGGACGCGGCAATATCGGTATTGATCTCCGTCTGATTTTCACAGAAATCATAGACAATGTTCTTGTTGTCCGGAAAAGGATGCATGGTCAAAGCAAAAGAGCCTTCAGCTGTGACCCTCAGGCTTTCTTTTTCCAGGCCAAAGTTTCCTTTCAGAAGATGGGAACGGACGGAATCATCGTTAATATGAAACATGTAATCTCTCCAGGCTGCTGTAATAAATATAGTCGATTTATTTTACAGTCTACCTGCCTACTGTGTCAATGGGTAAAAAGCCGTTCAACCGGATTGAATATTCTTCCCCAATGAAACTTTTTGCAAAGGAAAAATACGATTCCTGCCAGTGCTGCACCTGTCACAATATCCAGGAAATAATGCTGCTTGACGTACACGGTAGAAGCAAAGATCAGCAGCATAGTGATAAGCGAATATATTCTGAACCACCTGGGAATCTCCCTGCGTCCGGCAACTCCCAGATAACATAGTGTACTGTTGATACAGTGGAAGCTGGGCAAAAGGTTATAGGCCATTTCAGATCCATCCAATGAATACCAGAACTGTCGCAGCTTATCAAAAATGGTCGGATTCTCCACTACCTCGTAAAGACCTTCGGCAACCCTGTCCATATAGGTTGGTAAAAAAGCAAGGAGCAATATACCAGCTACACAGGAAAAAAGGCACGACGCCATGTAATCTTTAAAGTGCTGCTTCTCGCATAAGGAAACAGCCATTGGTCCCATCGCCCAAAAAAGGTAAGCCCATACATAAGGGATAATAAAAATCGAAACAATCGGGATCAGATCATCCAGAGGGATCTTAGGCAAAAACGCCTCAAAACCGATCCAATCGGCAAGAGCATGCCCCAGGAGATAAACCGCGTGCTGCAGGATAGCATACAGGATTCCAATAACAATTGCATATGGCTTAATGCGGATGGATCTGATTCTGGTTTTGTTACTCATCTTCTTTATTTCCTTTTTTTGTCTTCTTCAATATTCTGATTTTTGAATATTATCTGCTTTTCAGGCAATAATATCAAGCGGTCTATTTTGTTTTGAAAAACTGCCGCATACTGTATCCAGCATGCGGCAGCTTATGGGACGAATAGTACCTGTCAGATTTCCATGTCAAGCAGATAACTGGACAGACCCTTTCCATGCATATCCACTGACAATGAACGCGTAACGCCTCCTCCCAGAGCTTCGTACATTACAAAGTTCAGGGCATATATATTCTCTAACTCATATCTGATAACTTTGCCTTTGACAATTCCCTTAAAATGTTCTTTTACTTTCTCTGCTGTGACCTTTTCTTTCAGCATTTCATAATCAGCAGGATTGTAGGCAATCAGAGAAACGTTGGAAATATTACCTTTATCACCGGTACGTGAATGCGCTAATTCATATAATTTCATTTCTGTACCTCCTTAAACTGTATAAACAACGATTTCAGGCTTTACATCATTCCTGTTGATAAGAATAGATGCAACTGAAACAATATCCCTTGTTCGTTTCACAGCCCCACAACCGCCTGCTGGTCCGTTGGTATAGAGAGCTTCAATCTCGTTGGGAACAAGGTCAGCAATGGCTTTGGTTTTTGCCCGTCCTGCTACTCTTACACGCACTTCAGAAGGTTCCTGATATTTGAAATCAGGATTCCAGTAGAGACTGTTGCATCCGATCAGATCATATTTCATTTCCTCGAACTGACCCGGAGCCACCAGCTCCAGTCTTTCCTTAATCACTTCCAGAGCCAGCTTCGCTCTGTTAAGCGCACCGGGACCGCCATAGGAGATTTCTCCGTCACCAATATAGCAGTCTTTATATCCGATTGAGCATTTGAACGTGTCTGTCTTAGGTTTTCCTGTAATGCCAGTAACCTGCACTCTGTCCTTTGCAATCTGAGTAAATGTGATCTGTTTAAAGTCAGCAATGACATCCGGCGTAATATAGTTTTCCGGATCATGGATTTCGTAGCAGATCTGTTCGGATAGAGTTTCAGGCGTCACCATACCGCCGGCTTCTTCAACCTTGGTGATAACCAGTGTTCCATCCTCGGAAATTTCCGCAATCGGAAATCCAATATGGCCAAATCCCGGCACATCTTTCTTGCCTGGCTCTGCAAAATATCCGCCTGTTGCCTGACCTCCGCATTCAAGCAGATGTCCCATACAGGTACCTTTGCCAAGAAGATCCCAGTCTTCCATACTCCATCCAAACTCATAGATCGCAGGAGCCATAAAGATTGCCGGATCTGCAACACGGCCTGTAATGACGACATCCGCGCCGGCGTCCAGTGCCTTGATAATTCCTTCCACACCAAGATAAGCATTGGCGGAAATGATCTGTCCGTCCAGTCTGGAAAGAGGCTCATGGGTCTCCCAGACTTCCGTATCCTGATATTTATCGATCATCGGAAGAATATCATCGCCGATTACACATACGACTTTCATTCCTGTAAGCCCATGTTTCTGAGCAATTTCCACAGTTTTTTCCGCAGCAGCGATGGGGTTGGCTGATCCCATATTGGTGATCATTTTTACCTTGTGTTCCCAGATAAGAGGAAGCGCTTTTTCCATACGTGCCTCAAGAAGTCCGTTATATCCCTTTTGGGGATTCTGGAGCTTCGCCTGCTGACCTATGGCGATCGTTCTTTCAGCAAGGCATTCATAGCTTATATAATCAAGATTCCCTTTTTCAATTAATTCCAGCGAGGGCTCAATACGATCTCCGGCATATCCGGCGCCGGATCCGATACGAATTGTTCTCATAATATCAATCCTTTCTATAACCTGTGATCAACCAATCGTAACTCCGCCTGTAATGATTGCAATAATAACCATCACAATAGATACACCCCATGCCCAGGGGATTGTCTTTCTCTGATGCTCACCAAGATCGATTCCGGCGAGTCCGACAAGAAGGAATGTTGAAGCAGTAAGAGGAGATACAGGGAAGCCTGTGGTCATCTGACCAAGAATTGCTGCATGTCCGATACTTGCTGAAGCAATACCGAATCCTGCCGCTGTTTCTGCAAGAACAGGAAGTACTCCATAGTAGAAGGAATCCGGATCGAAAAGCAAAGAAGCAGGCATTGCAATAATACCGATAATAAGCGGGAAGAACGGAGCTGCTCCGGCAGGAATAATTGAAACAAGTGCCTGAGACATTGCAGTGATCATTCCTGTTCCCTTCATAATGCCTGTGAAACATCCTGCTGCAAAAAGAACAGAACACATCATCAGACAGCTCTTGGCATGAGCGTCAACCCTCGCCTTGGAGTCCTTGACAACCGGATAGTTGATCATTGTTGCTATTACATAAAATACCATAAATACGACTGCAGGAGCAAATCCGCTGAAAAGCAGGCTCGCAATTGCTGCCAGAATTAGGATAATATTAACCCAGAAAAGCTTCGGTCTTTCGAGAGCTTTCTCTTCTTCCGTAAGTGGCGGTGCCTCATACTTGTGATTCATGGTAAGAGCCGGACCAAGCCGCTTTTTCTCTCTCATTCCCAGGAAAACAGCAATTGCAATAACTGCTGCGAGACCAACAAGCACAGGAACAAGAACAGGCATAAAGAACTCTGTTACATTTTCAAAGCCAAGTGCTGTCGCAGCACGGATCGTTGGTCCGCCCCAGGGAAGAATATTCATCGTACCTGCGGAAAGAGCAACAATGGTCGCCAGCGTTGTTCTCTTCATTTTAAGCGCGTCATACAAAGGAAGAAGTGCCGGTATACAGATCAGGAAAGTAACAGCGCCGGAACCATCAAGGTGGACAACCATGGCAAGAATTGCGGTTCCGATTGCGATCTTAACAGGATCAGTGCCTACAATTCTGATAATAACCCTGATGATAGGTCTGAATGTTCCTGCATCTGTGAGGACACCGAAAAACAGAATTGAGAAAATAAACATGACACCAGTTGCAGCTACCGAACCGATACCAGATGATCCGGTGATCATTTTACCCAGTGACAGGAAATTTTTCCCAAAATCAATAACTCCCGGAGCACCTTCAGGATCAGTTACAAAGAAGAAGCATGCGATGATGCCAGTGATGACCGGTACTCCGATCAATGCAACCAGAGGAGAAGCCTTCTTGGTCATGATCAGTACCAGCATCGCAACTACAGTTATAAAACCTAGTGCAGCTAACATTTTGTGATCCTCCTAAACTATAAAATGTGAACACTTTGTGTCTATTATAAGTATAGGAGACGCTATATCGTCCTTCAACTTTGTCAATTTCCAGAATTCTGGAATAATTGTAAAGACGAATGATGTTACCTCTTGAATTTATAATGGTAATAAAGATTCCAGAATATTGGAATACAATTCCAATATTCTGGAATCCGTATATAACTATGAACTGCTATTTCAGTTTTGCATACAAACTCGCAAGAGATATACCAAGTTTTTCAGCAATCAGTTTTTTGGCCTGAAGATCACTTCCATAGAACTCCATCATCTTGAGAATCTCATTTTTTTCAAATGCCCTGACCCGTTCCGGAAGCGTTTTCTCATTTTCCGAAATATCCTGACCAATGTATTCCGGGAGGATATCCACTGTGATCATTCCATCCTTAGCCAGATACGATGATAATTCAATCACATGCTGCAGTTCTCTTACATTTCCCGGCCATGTGTGATGCATTAGCCTGTCTATCGCATCATTTGTAATATCAAACTTCTTTTTTCGGACAGTTCCCAGTCTGGCCAGTTCCTGACGAACGATCAAAGGAAGATCGTCCATTCTCTCCCTGAGTGCAGGAATATTGAAACTAAATGTCCGGAAGAGATAATACAGTTCAGCATTGAACCTGTTATCAGCAACTCTCCTTTCAATATCTGTATTGCTACCTACGATTACCCTGGTTTCAAGCGGGATCAGGTAATCTGCACCGATACGGTAAAAGCTTTTCGTCTGAAGTGTATTATACAGTTTTGCCTGAACATCCGGAGGCATATCGGTAATTTCGTCAATGAACAGCGTGCCTCCTTTGGCAGCTTCAAGCAGTCCTATATTTCCGATACTGTTCCTTATGCCCTCCACGCCAAACAGCTCTGTGTCGATTCCATCTTTCATTTCCTGACAGTTTACTTTGATATAAGGGCCTTCATGCCTTGGACTTGCGTTATGGATCGCCTGTGCATACATGCTCATTCCCGCTCCATTTTCGCTGGTCATCAGGATAGGAAATTCAGTTTCTGCAAGCCTCATGGCAGATGCCTTGCATGCTGCTGACTTTTTCCCTTTTGCGATAATATTACTAAACGTATCTCGTGCGGAAAACGCACCCATTCTGGACATTACCTGACTGTTTCTTTCTTCCATTGCTTTCAGTTCTTCCCTGAAAGCCGCGGCATCGTCCATAAATGTGACAACGGAAAGTCCACCGATAATCTGATTGCCGGAAAAAACCGGGTACATATTCACATAATAAAAATCTTCCGCTTCTCTTCTGCGCTGCCTGAGCATCGGAACACCAGTCCGGACAACTTCCGGAAGCATGGCTCCGGGGCGAAGATCTCTCAGTTTCTTTCCTCTGACCTGAGATGGATGAATATTGCTGTCGGAACTGATGAATCTTAGATAAGCCTCATTTCCAAACACAATTCTGCTGTCGCTGTCCACAATAAGTATCCCTTCATGCATGGAATTTAATACTGCTTTAATATCATCGTTAAAAATCATGCCGTTATTCCTCTCAGTCTTCTGATATTATCAGTTCCTTATAAAAATTCCCGTATTATTTTCAGATTGATAATGGTCCTTTTCCAGAAACTCTCAACCAATAAAAAGGGATTCTGTGAAAATGCCATTCTCTGGTCATTTTCGTGGAATCCCTTTAATCTGAGCCGAAATATTTTAAAGAGGCAGCCGTATTACTCAAATGATCCGTACTGGCTGACTGCTTCATCAATAGAGATCGCACCTGT
Source organism: Parasporobacterium sp. (assembly GCA_017510065.1). Taxonomy (GTDB): domain Bacteria; phylum Bacillota; class Clostridia; order Lachnospirales; family Lachnospiraceae; genus RGIG5612. The sequence goes on along the minus strand of JAFWOB010000114.1, from coordinate 9,547 downwards.
TCCGACCAGATAAGATGCATTTCTCACCTGTATAGCAAGGGGATCCGTGATCCCGATCACTTCCGGAGACAGTACCCGTTCAGCGGGTATCTGACCGAAAGGCTCATACACCGCGTCAAAGGACAGATCTGTCGTCGGCGTAACCAGACGTTTCATGGAAGCCATATTGTTCAGTTCTTCACGGGAGATCAGGAAACGCATAAACTCATTTGTCATGTCCAGATTCTCGCAGGTTTTATTGACTGAGAATTCGATCGATGGGCTGTCAACAAAATAGCCACCGGCTTCTGACAGCGGAACAGGATAGAAAGAATAGGTAAAAGGCGCATTCGTAAACGCTTCGGACTGGCTTTCGCGTTTGCCTGTTCCGGATACGGTATCTCCTGCACAGATCATCATGGGGACATCCCCTTCAAAGAAGCGAAGAATGACCTCTGAATAGTTGTCAGCGATCTCATCGCATTTTTCCAGATTGATATCACCATTTTCGATCAGCTGCATCATTGCCTCGAGACCATGGCGCATGCATTCGCCTGCGGAAGGGTCCATCTCATTCGCAGCCTGAAGCAGTTCCGGGTCGCCGGCAAGCGCAGCCAGGACTTCCGGATACACTAGTATGTTCATCAGGCAGCCCGAAGAATCCGCGCTGTAGCCCATCATAGGGCTTACATATCCCTTACTGCGAAACGCTTCACACACAGCCAGCAGTTCTTCCCAGGTGGCCGGGACCTCAAGTCCTTCCTTCTCAAACAGATCATTGTTTACCAGCATACCGTAGTTTCTGGCGAAAACCGGCACCATCAGCAATTGTCCGCCATCGCTATAGTTCAGCAGGCTGGGACGGATGCATTCCAGGTCCAGCCCAAGCTCGGGATCGGAAAGATCTTCCATATGATCAATGACTGCCTGGTATTGTTCATTTCCGATCATCCATGTATTGGAAAAGAAAATATTCGGCGCGTCACTGCTCTCCAGTATCGTTCCCAACAGATTGTTGTAGTCATCCGGTTTCACATAACTTAGCTCAACATCAGGATAAAACTCATTGAAGCTGTCAAATTCAGCTTCCAGCGCTTCAAAGTTGGAATAGCTTCCGACCACTGTGATCTGGCAGCTGGTTTCTGTATCCAGCATCGGCTCAAATGCGCTGCCGGATCCCTCCTGAGCCTGGGTAATGCAGGCCATCGATGCCACGGCGAGCATGGCAGCCAGGATAATGCAAAGCATTTTTTTCATTTTTTCTTTTCCTCCTTGATTCTGCGAATTTCTTTAATGACAAGTTTCATGTCAACTGGTTTTGGTATATGTCCGTTCATGCCCGTCTCCAGACATTCCGCCACGTTTTCAGAGAAAGCATCAGCGGTCATGGCGATGATGGGAATGGTGGCAGCCCATTTGTTTTCCAGTTTACGTATATTCCGCGTTGCATCCAGGCCGTTCATTTCCGGCATCTGAATATCCATAAAGATCAGATCATAAAGTCCTTCCTTGGCCTGTGCCATTTTATCTACACAGATCCGTCCGTTTTCAGCCCGTTCTGACGTGATGCCGAACATTTCCAGCATGGTGGAGATGATCTCCCAGTTAATGTCGTTGTCTTCCGCGATCAGGATATTCATTCCGGCCAGATCGGAATAGTCATCCTCCGGCTCCAAAGTCTTTGCTTCCGTCCCGAGCAGTTCATGGATCTTCTCATACAGTCTGGAACGGAACAGCGGTTTGCTGATGAATCCGTTCGCCCCTGCTTCTTTCGCTGTATCTTCGATGTCGGACCAGTCATAAGCGGAGGTCAGCAGGATAGGGATTGGAACATCGACTTCTTCCCGGATGTGCCTGATCGCCTCGATACCATTCATATCCGGCATCCTCCAGTCCAGAATGATCACGTTGTAATCCTTTCCGGCTTCATGCCGACGTCGGGTCTTTTCCAACGCTTCCATTCCGCTCTGCGCCTGTTCCGCGTTGATTCCCATCGATTCCAGCGTATCTACTGCGGTTTCCAGCAGGATCGGGTCATCGTCCGCGATCAGGACATCAACATCATCGAACCGCATCTCCTCCAGCTGCTTTTCAGCAATGGGAAGATCCAGCGTAATGGTGAAAGTTGTTCCTTTTCCCAGCTCGCTCTGGCATTCGATCGTCCCGTCCATCAGTTCTACCATCTGCTTGGTGATCGCAAGTCCAAGCCCTGTTCCCTGAATGCTGTTGACCCGGCTGTCTGTCTGCCGGGAAAAAGGCTGATACATCTTTTCCAGAAATTCAGGACTCATTCCGATGCCGGTATCCGCAACACAATAGATCAGCTTAATGCATCCTTCCCTTTCACTTTCTTCCTCCCGCAGATCCACGGACACGCTTCCGCCCGGCATCGTATATTTAATGGCGTTGGAAAGAATATTGATGTAGATCTGATTCAGCCGCAGCTGATCTGCATATAAATATTCCTTTTCCATCCGGTTAATACGGAAACTGAAATCAATGTTTTTCTCCTTGACCATGGGCTGAGACAGGTTCATCAGGTTCTGCACGGTTTCTACAATGGAGAAAGTCAGCGGACTCAGGTTGAGTTTTCCGCTCTCCACCTTGGAAATATCCAGAATATCATTGATCAGCGTCAGCAAATGGTTGCCGGCGAGACTGATCTTTCTCAGGTTTTCTGCTATGGCTTCCCGGTCATCCAGTTTTTTTTCAGCAATAGCGGTTAAGCCAATGATCGCATTCATCGGGGTACGGATATCGTGAGACATCGTAGAGAGAAAATCGGTTTTTGCCTTGTTGGCAGCTTCCGCTTCTCTTGCCATGACCCGGAGCCTTTTATTGATGGAATTCATATACAGAAAATCCATCACCAGCAGAAGCAGCAATCCGAAGGTTATGACCCCGATCAACATCCAGTTCTGCGTGTCCGCGTTCAGATCACTGACCAGTGTGGAACTCAGCAGCACCCATCCTTTCGTGGAAGTAAGGGGAGTATATGCTACAACGCATTCCCTGCCCTTTGAATCCATCATGGTAAAAGAGCCTGTTTCAGACAGAATGTCTTCAAACAGCAGCTGCTGTGCCGAGATCCCCGGCTGATTATAGGATTTATAGAATTCGAAAAAGCTGGCGTTTTTAAAAGACCGTCCACGGATGACATAGTTGCTGTCCGTGTCGATAATGGAAAAATCTTCGTTTTCATACTCTTCCTGGGGGAAAACCCACTTTTCCTCCAGTTTGGAAGTAGGAACAATGCGCAGCAGATAAGCCTGCCTTTTATTTCCGTTTTCCGGATCCCGTACCGTGATCCGGTTACAGAAAGCCAGAGATTGTTCCCCGTTGAGGGGATTTGTAAATGTCCGGGTGATATTGATCGCCTCGCCGAGATCCGCGATCCAGGATCCGTCCCCGATCAGATCCATCCGCGTATAGGAAACATCATAATCATCCTCGGTGTTCGGCTTCGGCCGCGACGAATAACCTGTCAGGGTTTCCATATCGATCAGGTGGGCAGACGTAGTGCCCTTCGCATGAGTTGCCCTGACATATTCTGCCGCTTCTTTCAGCGTCATATCCTGGCTGTTAATGTACTGTGCCCAGTTGTCGCAGATTCCCTGTTCCCCCTCCAGGTAGTTTCCCGTCACCCGTTCCATTGCAATCGTGGAGTTGACAAAATGTTCCACCTGATGCTGGTAGTTTTCTTTTCTCTCAAAGTTGGAATACAGCACAACGAAAGCCAGGATGGCGCACATCAGGGCTACATTCGCGATGACGATCCATGATGTCTTCAGTCGGCTCATTTCAACAATTCCTCCATGCAGAAAACTAAAAGGGAATATCAATACATACAGATTTTACCTGATTATTATATATAAAGGACATAGAAAACTCAATGTCTATCTTGATGCGTTCTTCAGTACCTTCTGCAAAGTCGCTTTCATATTTGGGACATCCAAAGGCTTTGCGATATGCCCGTTCATCCCGGCATCCTCGGCTTTCTTGATATCCTCCTGAAACGCATTGGCCGTCATGGCGATGATCGGAATACCGGCGAGTCTTGTGTCAGGAAGGCTGCGGATTGCCTGCGCAGCCATATATCCATCCATAACCGGCATTTGTATATCCATCAGGATCACATCATAGTAACCCGGCTCGGACGCTGCTGTCATCTCCAGGGCAATTTTACCATTCTCCGCCGTTTCGATTAAAAATCCCGCCTGCTCAAGCAGCATCTGCGCAATTTCCATGTTGATCATATTGTCTTCGACCAGCAGTGCGCGCATTCCGTCAAATGAGAGCTCCTCTTCCTCATTGGAGCAGATTTCTTCCTGTGGTTCCGCCAGGGGAAAGTCGACGGTAATCGTAAACTCCGTTCCTTTGCCTTTCTCAGTCCAGACAGTTATATTGCCGCCCATCATATCAACAATACTTTTTGTGATCGCCAATCCAAGCCCCGTTCCCTGGGTCCTGCTGACCGTCGAGGTTCGTTCACGTTCAAAGGGAACGAACAGACGCTCGGCAAATTCCGGGCTCATACCGATGCCTGTATCTTTTATGCGGATTTCATAACTGCCGCTCTCATTACTTCCGGCAAGCTCCTTCAGCTGCAGGGATACACTGCCGTTTTCTTCCGTAAACTTTCCGGCATTACATAGTAGATTCATTAAAGCGCGATCCAGCATAGCCTTATCACACAGCACCCATTCATGGGAAACATCACAGGATACGGATAGGTCGATCTTTTTTGCTTCCAGCTGAATCCTGACCAGATCGGACACTTCCTGTACACAGTTTTCCAGATTCACACAGGTTCGTTCGAGGCTGAATTTCCCGCTTTCAATGCGGCTCATGTCCAGCACATCGTTCACAATTTCCAGAAGCTGACGGCCAGCCGTTTCGATTTTGTCGATATACTCGCTTTTGTCCTCATAGGAAACACCCTCCTGATTGGCCAGCGTGGTATATCCGATTATGGCATTCAACGGTGTACGAATGTCATGGGACATATTGGACAGGAAGAATGTTTTCGCTTTACTGGCCTCTTCCGCGGCAGACAGCCTCACTTCAAGTTGCTCATTTTCCTGAATCCTGTCAAATGTACGGCGGATGAGAAGAAGCATGACAAATACGAAAACGCTTCCCCCAAAAAGGATGCCCGCCATGATGAGATCCGGTTTCCCGAAAAAACCGACGATCAGATATCCAATAAAAAACAGGATCAGCAGCAGGATAGGAATCTGAAAAAGCCTTTGTTCCCGATCCCAGTTTCCGTGTTTCCGGACGTCTCTGGAAAAACACAGATAGCCGTATATATTGTAAGCCATCAGCGCACTGCCGGCGAATATCATCAGATAAAGGAAAACGTCCTTCATAATACCCCCTGTTTTTTCAATTATGCGTCTACAAAACTACATATTTTTATGGAGTATCTTGATTGTACCATTCATAAAAAGGCTATTCAATTCTAATCAACTTCTTGTTTTGTGAGTTGGAAATCATCTCGATTGCTTCAGAGGATCATGGGCAGGAATGACGTAGAGCGGCTGCAGCAGGTTCGTGCATTCATCGCCCAGGACAAAAAGCATTCAAACAATTGACCAGGTCTGCTCCCTCGTTCTGAGGATATCTCCTACTTTTGCATTCTGCGGACATGCTTTTATGCATTCCGGATCGTAGCATAACAGGCATTTACTGGCTTCAGGCCTGTCATAAAACAATTTGAATTTCTGATAATCCATTTCCATACAGAATACCTCCTGTTAAGTTCAGCATCTTTCGGTCTATAGGGTATTGAGATGAAGTTTTCTTATTATTACCACTGATCATTCAAACGATATGACCTGTTTTTCAGCATCGACCCGCGCATTTATTCCAAAGGGAATAATGCAGCGGGGAGCAGCATGTCCGACATTGATATTATACAGGATCGGAAGTTCCGGCCTGTCGATAACACTGACAAGGAGCTTCTGGTATTCATCAGAATATGTTTCATCCATCGGCTTTCCTACCAGTACTCCGGATATCACTTCAAAAAGTCCATATTCCATTAACACGCGAAGCATTTTCTCATATTCTTCAGGGGTTGGTTTTTCCTCGCTCGTCTCAAGAAGCAAGATACGTCCCTGCCAATCGTCTAATGAGGGGAATAGACCATGTTTTTCACAAAGGTCGACACTATCCTTATAGCGTTCATTGTTGAAGATATCATAGATTGAATCGATACAGCCTCCAAGTATCCTGCCGTAAAATACAGGAGATCCCTGAAGCAAACTGAAGCCGTTATTTTTGTGGGATATCCTTGGAACGCCGATCTGACTCTCATCAAACGCCTTCCGTTCCTCATACCAGACATCGCTTGGGCGGATTTCCCTTATAGTTCCCGTAGAGATCAATTCTTCAAAGTACTTCCTGCTGTAGGGAAGCATATCCTTCTCAAGCTCGCAAACATCCGCAAGAAAAGACTGCCCGTAAAATGTTCGTACGCCCAGTTTATGAAGCATAAAATGATTCATGGTAGTATCGGAAAAACCAAGAAACACTTTATCATTCATAACTTTTTTCAATTCATCATGATCAAACAGATACGGTAGCAGACGATAGGTATCATCACCGCCGATCGCGCATAAGATCATATCCACCTCAGGATCTGCATATGCCTCCAGCAGATCCGAAGCTCTGTCCTTCGGGTGATTTTTTATATAATCGATTCCCTTAAGGGCATGCCCGGAAAATTTCACCTGAAGTCCCATGGCTTTTAAGCGCTCGACACCGATCTGAAGTTCATGCGCTACGAACGATTCGCCGATGGTCCCGCTTGAGAGACTGACGATTTCAATTGTTTTTACCATTTTCTCCATTGAATTATTTCCGGATATCTCTATCCTTATCGTTGCTTTCGGATACAACCCTTTCAGTCTTTCAGACATGTAACTGGAACAACATAGACTCCATCTTCTCGTTTATAGGCAAATGGAGCCACTCCGCATAAAACCATCATAAATGCCGGTTCACGCATTTTTCCTGTATCAATTTTATCTGCCAGTTTCTTAAGGCTCTCAGCACCCTCGTTGATCAGCTTGTCTCCCCCCAGTTTCACTTCAATCAATCCATATCTGCCGTTTCTCAAATGAATTATGGCATCACACTCAAGACCTGTTTTATCTCTGTAGTGATATACACTGCCATCCAACGCATCTGCATATATTCTGAGATCCCTGACGCACAGGTTTTCAAACATCAATCCCATAAGTTCCAAGTCATTGACCAGATCCACGGGGCCAATTCCAAGCGCTGCCGCCGCAACCGAAGGGTCAACAAAATATCTTGTATCTGATGTGCGGATCGCTGTCTTTGAACGCAGGTTAGGACTCCATGCCGGGGAGTCCTCGATAACAAAAATTCTTTTTAAAGCATTCAGATATCCATAATCAGAATCCTTTTTATCGTGTTTAATAACATTAATAAATATTATATTACTATTCTAATTCCTCAAGTAATATCCGTGCGTCCTCTTGTGCGGACTCCGGAACAAAGATCCTGGTAGGAGAATAAGAATGACCGGAATATAGTCGAAATAACTCACCTGGTCCATCTTCTTTTATGTATGCAGGAATCCCAGCTGACTCAAGAAGTCTGATAATCCTCGCTGTTTCTATGGAATCATATGAAATATATACACAAACGCCTATATCCTTCATGCTGCCTGCCTCCTGATCCTTGTTTTACTACAAATGCAGCTTTGCTATCTTACATAAACTGCACGGTTACCCCTGCCGGATCCTTTACAAAAAAGAATGCAACATTTGGTACTGGCCGAATCATAGGAGATATTTCTAAACCCTGTGCTTTTAGATCCTCAAACTTCTTTTGCACATCCTCTGTCCTGAATCCTATCGACAGATTCTGATTTCCTGCGTCATTTGCTTCTGGATTATCAATGATTTCAATCTCCGTATCACCCTTTGCATCAGCAAGAAAAACCATATTCCGTCCCAAAGGACGCATATCTGTGATAATGATAAGGCCTACAATATTCTGATAAAAATCCAGTTCTTCCTCAAACTTGTCTGTTTGGATTGTTACATGAAGCAGCTTCACTAATGATTCCTCCTTAAGCAGTATAGTTTATTCAGACATTGGTTGCTTTTTTGCTACTTTTGTTATACATCATATCAACAAATTCGCAGTCATTGAATTTTCCAAAATTCATTATAGTTTTATCAAGTGCTGAGTTTAGTCTTTTTGTTTGTCGTATGCCTGGTTCTAACCATAGTCCCCTTACAGAAAGAATACCTTTTTTGCGATCCGGAACAGCTTCAATTCGCCCAACAAACCTTTCTCCATAAAGGATCGGCAGTGTGTAGTATCCATATTTACGCTTTGCAGCAGGCGTATATATTTCCCACGAATACTGAAAATCCCATAAAGTATGAATAAGCGCCTTATCCCATAACAATGGATCAAGCGGAGCTATGAATGACATTCGGGGTTTCAGATCTGCCTGACCGTCAGTTATCTTTTGCATCAGTTCAGTATCCTCAGATAAAAAATAAAATAAATTCTTTATTCCTTCCACTGTTACCGGATAGATTTTCCCTTCATTCTCCAGCTTGGAAAGAACCCTCTTACGTTTTTCTGCATTAAGATTTATACCCAGAAACGCCGGGCTGTTTTTATCCCAGAGCAGTCCTACCGCTCCTATTCGCCTGTAAACCCGCCATTCATTGAACTCATCTTCATTCCTGCAGGGATTCTGTGCCGTAAGAACAGACACTGGCAAATACTTTGCAGCAATGTCATAATATTTACGGCTTCCATTTTTATGATGGATGATCAATTCTCCGTCTGTATACAACTGTTCTAAAGTTGACCTTGCGGCTTGCGACTTTTTATGCCAGTTCCCGCTCCAATGCATAGAAGAATGCCAGAAAATCTCTCCTTCAATGGGAATCTTATCACTGCAGACCGGACCGTTCTCCTCTATATAAGCGATTGCCTTAGCCTTCAATTCTTCCAGCCCGTCAAAGGATCTGCCAAGTTCTTTGCTGCGATCTCTGTAAGAAGAGAAATACGGCCAGTCTTCCGTCGGCCAAATAGACAGCTCTTTATCCGCATAATCTACCAGTTTGCGATCTTTATAAAGAAGTTCCTGAAGCATGGCTTTCCTGAACCCTTTAACCCGTGACTGCAAAGTTAATTCGGCATTTTTTCCACACACGTCAACCGGATCAAACTGAATACATCCGGCCTGACGCACATACTTGTACGCCCCATTTTTCCCAATAAAACGATATGAACCGATCAATCCTTGTTTAACGAGGATAAACTGTCTGGCTTGTTGTATTGAAATAGTAAGCATCTGTGTTTTTCGGACAAGCCTTTTCAGGTGTCTTGTTCACTTTTCTTAGACATCAAACATACGGTCTCCACATGCCTGGAGACGTTGCTATGAATGTCAATGGTAAAGCTGAATTAATTATGATAAAATTCGTTATACCGAACAAATCTATAAACTGAAATATATCTTGATTTCAGTTTTGATATCGTATCTGCTGTTCTTTGATCATCG
>JAFWOB010000015.1 GCA_017510065.1 Parasporobacterium sp. | reverse complement strand
TAGTCTCAATGGTCGACTACTACACCGAGAGGTGTGTCGTTTGTTAAATTGGTTGAACCGCCGTATACCGAACGGTACGTACGGTGGTGTGAGAGGTCGGAAATTCCTCACTCAGAAGAGGAATTTCCTCCTACTCGATTGCGGATTGGCAGAAATTATTTTTTCGCATGATTATTTTGGGGCCAGTTTCATGCAAAAAAGAAAAAACTTCGATTTCGCATGATAAAATTCCAGTTATTTTCATGCGTAAATTAAAAAATTTCATTTTCGCATGAAAAATCGGTTGTGATTATCATGCGAAAAATAAAAAATCCAGATTTCGCATGAAATTTCCGCGAAAAAACTCATGTGAAAAATGAATTCTTCCATTTTCGCATGAAATCAACAAAAACCGTGTACCATCCCATTGCCATTCCTGCGGGAAATCGGATACAATTGGACCGGCAGAAGAAATGTGTCTGCGCAGCATCAGTAAAGATGAAATATGGGCTTGCAAAGGAGACATGATGAAGCGGTTTGAAGGATACACAAGTGGCGTGAATCTCGGGGGCTGGCTGTCCCAGTGTGATCACACGGAGGAAAGATACAGCACATTCATCAAGGAAGAAGATATCCGGACCCTGGCAGGATGGGGAATCGACCATATCCGGGTGCCGGTGGATTATGACCTGGTGGAAGATACAGAGGGCGGATACCGGGAAGCAGGCTTCGGCCACATACAGAACGCCCTGGACTGGGCGGGCCGTTACGGGCTCAACATGATCCTGGATCTTCACAAGACAGCAGGATTTTCCTTTGACGCAGGAGAAGCGGAGAGCGGGTTTTTTGAAGAAGAGGCATATCAGGAACGGTTCTACCGGCTGTGGGAAGAATTCGCGAAGCGATTCGGCATGTATCACGACCGGCTGGCATTCGAGCTATTAAATGAAGTGACGGACCAGGCGTACTGCGACAGATGGAACCGGATCGCCGGGACCTGTATTGGAAGGATCCGGGCCATCGCACCGACCATTGATATCCTGGTAGGAGGATATCATAATAACAGTGTAGAGGCTGTCAAAGATCTGCTGCTGCCGCCGGACGAGCATATTGTCTATAATTTCCACTGCTATGAGCCGATCGCTTTTACCCATCAGGGAGCTTACTGGATCCCGGATATGAAGCCGGACTTTCGGATCAGTCTGGGAAGCACCATCGGGGAGTTGGAGGAAGCGACAGGCCGGATGGTCTTTCCGGGATGGCAAGGATACGGGCTGTTCCCACCGGAAGAGCGGCTGAGCAGCGCATTTTTCAAAATCTTGTTTGAAGAGGCGGTTCGCATCGCTGAAGAACGAGGTGTGCGGCTGTACTGCGGGGAGTACGGGGTTATTGACCTGGCGTCCCCGGAGGAGACGATCTCCTGGTACGGGATGATCCATGATGCTTTTGAGACATACGGGATCGGACGCGCAGCCTGGAGTTATAAGGAAATGGATTTCGGCCTGTCCGATAAGAGAATGGACGGTGTTCGGGAGAAGCTGCTGCACCTGCTGTAATCCATGACAATATGATGTCCGGAAACAACTGATCGGAGGAAGAAAAATGGCAAAGATACTGATCCTGTATTATTCCCGTGCGGGAGAGAATTACGTAAACGGGAAGATACAGTCGCTGGAAAAGGGAAACACGCAGATCTGCGCGGAATATATCCAAAAAGCAGTGGGGGGAGATCTGTTCCGGATCGAGACGGTGGCAGAGTATCCGGCGGATTATTACGCCTGTACGGACATCGCCAAGGAGGAACTGCAGAAAAAAGCCCGGCCGGAACTTAAGGAAGCGCTGGATTCCATCGATTCTTACACCCATGTATTTGTCTGCGGGCCTTGCTGGTGGGGAACCTTCCCGATGGCAGTCTTTACCCAGTTGGAGCGGCTTAACTGGAAAGGGAAAAAGGTCATGGCGCTGATGACCCATGAAGGCAGCGGACTGGGACTGGGCGAGAAAGATCTGAAGAAAACCTGCTCCGGCGCATCCTTCGGAAAAGGACTGGCAGTGCAGGGAGCACAGGCGCAGGAGTCCGGGAGCAGGATTACCGCCTGGGCGAAAAAGATGGTCTGATCTGAAAGGCACTGTGCAGTTCTTGATTTTGCCATTTGTTCGATTTGAGAACAGCAGGAGTTCTCAAAATGAAGTTTTTCCATATTTGAGACTACAAAGTGATCTGAACCCCAAAAAGGTAACACTTTTTCTTCCACTGATTCCCTTTAGGGTAACAGATAGGAGGAAAAAATGAGTCATAACCAAAACGCCAAACTCATGGTCCTTGATGAAATCCGTAAAGGGACCTGCAT
>JAFWOB010000113.1 GCA_017510065.1 Parasporobacterium sp. | reverse complement strand
TTAGTCTCAATGGTCGACTACTACACCGAGAGGTGTGTCGTTTGTTAAATTGGTTGAACCGCCGTATACCGAACGGTACGTACGGTGGTGTGAGAGGTCGGAAATTCCTCACTCAGAAGAGGAATTTCCTCCTACTCGATTTTTGGACAGTGCCTGAAAACATTTGACTTAATGTGGTTCAGATGCTAGCATTATTTAGTTAAATGTATTTGCTTTTTTGAAAGGAATTGATTATGAAAAAAACATTGAACCGTTGGGCTTATATTATCATCGGAACATTTATTCTGATCTTTTCCGGGCTTGTATATGCCTGGACAACGCTGGCAGCTCCTATTCAGGCTCGTTTTCCGGAATGGTCGGAAGCTCAGATTTCTCTTACATTTACCATCGTAATGAGCGGCTTCTGCATCGGTGGTCTTCTGGGAGGAATCTTACAGAAAAAGATGAAACCCTATGTAGTCATGTGGATCAGCGGTGTTCTTCTCCTTCTCGGTTTTCTCATGACAAGCTGGGCGCAGTCTCCGGGCATGCTGTATATCGGCTTTGGCGTTTTTGGCGGACTTGGCTCCGGTCTTTCCTATAATATCGTCATGAGCTGCGTATCACGCTGGTTCCCGGATAAGAAGGGACTTTGCTCCGGTATTCTTCTGATGGGATTCGGTATTGGTTCTTTTCTGATCGGAAAACTGTATACTGCTATCACGCCTTCAGACGGATCTGATCAGTGGAGAACAATTTTCCTGATCTTCGGTATTATTTTACTGGTCATCATGGTCCTGGGAAGCTTTTTCACAGTAAATCCTCCGGCAGGCTGGAATGCACCGGCTCCGAAAAAAGCTCCGAAAGATGTGCAGTTCTATGCTCAGGTAAAACCGCTTGATATGCTGAAAACCCGTAATTTCTGGCTGTATTTTATCTGGACCTTATTTATGTCCGGCGCAGGACTAATGATCATTTCCCAGGGTCGTCCGATCGCTCTGGATACTCTGCAGTGGGCAGATCCTACAGCGGCACAGCTTGGAACGGTTGCTACGATCGTAGGACTTACCTCTATATTTAACGCAATTGGACGAGTCATCTTCGGATTCCTGTTCGATAAGATCGGCCGTTTCCTGGAAATGCTGATCGGCGGCATCTGCTTTATCATCAGTCTGGTACTTATCCTGATCGCTTTGTCCAGCCATTCCATGTTTGTTCTTGTTCTGGCTTACATCATGACCGGTATCGCTTATGGCTGCGTAACACCGACGAACTCCTCTTTCGCCATGCAGTTCTTTGGCCCTGAAAACTATGCTGTTAACCTTCCAATCGTGAATCTGAACCTGTTGTTTGCTTCTTTCAGTTCCACGCTTGCAGGTGCGGTAAAAGACGCAACCAATTCTTATAATGCTATTATTTATATCGTTCTTGGACTGATCGTCGTAGGAATTATCATCAACTGCCTGATCCGTAAGCCAAAGAATGTATAAATCTCTATCGTTCATTTTGCACGAAATGTTTTGTGCAATTTATGGAGATTTGCTGATGCAAAATATATAAAAATATAAGAAAATGGACTTGTAGGAAAATGACAAGTCCATTTTCTGTTATACAAATAATAAAACCTATAGGAGGATAACACATGAATAAACTGATCATTACCTGTGCGCTCTGCGGAGCAGGAACCAAGAAATCCATGACCCCATATGTTCCGGTTACCCCGGAAGAGATCGCTGATGAAGTGGTCGCTGTCGCAAAAGCAGGTGCGGCTGTTGCTCATATCCATGTCAGGGATGAAGAAGGCAACAATACGATGGTTACGGAAAAATGGGTGGAAGTAATCGATCTGACCAGGAAAAAAATGGCAAAAGCCGGCGTGGATATCGTATTGAATCTTACTACTTCCGGCGGCAAATTCCCGGAAGATATGCGCCAGGCTCACCTTCCGATCCTGCTTCCCGAAATGTGCTCTTATGACCCGGCTACCATGAACTGGGCCAATTCTTATGTATTCCTGAATACGCCTCAGTTTTTGGAATCTCTCGGAACTCTTACTCAGGAACTTGATATCAAACCGGAATGTGAAGTGTTTGACGGCGGTACTCTTGGCAATATCAACTTCTACGTCAAAAAAGGCTTCCTGAAAACTCCTGTTCACTATCAGTTCGTACTTGGAGCATCCGGTGGAATGCCCGGAAACATGGATTCCCTGAATTATCTTCTTCCAAAACTTCCCGAAGGCGCTACCTGGTCCATCACCGGTATCGGACACAGCCATATGGCCTGTATGCTTCTGGGACTTGCCAATGGTTGCGATGGTTTAAGAGTTGGCTTGGAAGACAATATTTATTTAAGCAAAGGTGTGCTGGCTACCAATGTACAGCTTGTTGAGAGAGCGATCAAACTTGCGAAAGATGCCGGAAGAGAGATCGCTACCGCAGAGGATGCTCGTCAGATCCTTGGACTTACCAAGCATAAATAAAGCCGGAGGAAGTTATGAATTTAAAAGATATTAAAAAGATTGCCGTATTGGGTGCAGGCACAATGGGTCCTGGTATCGCGCAGGTCTATGCCATGGGCGGTTATAAAGTTTCTGTCTGGACCCGTTCCGAATCAACACGTGACAAGGCAAAAGCTTCTCTGTCCCTGAGTCTGGACACATTCGTAGAAGAAGGCGAACTGACACAGCAGCAGGCAGATGCAGCTTTTAAAAGAGTCACCTTTGTTTCTGAGATCAAGGAAGCCGTAGAAGGCGCGCAATTTATCCAGGAAACGATTGTAGAAAAGAAAGAAGCCAAGATAGATCTTTATGAACAGCTTGCCAAACTGGTCTCTTCTGAAGTGATCATTGCTTCCAATACATCTGCTCTGAATATATTCGAGATCGTTCCGGAATCCCTTCTTCCACAGCAGATCATCTGCCACTGGTATGCTCCACCCCAGATGATTCCTCTTGTTGAAGTCGTCAAAAGTGAACAGGCACCTCAGGAGTATGCGGATATTGCAGTTGAACTGTTAAACGGATGTGGAAAGACGGCTGTCCTGATGAAGAAATTCATCCGCGGTTATATCGTAAACAGACTTCAGCAGTGCATTCACAGAGAAGTATTTAATCTGATCGATAATGGTTACTGCGATGCGCAGGCCATTGACCTGGCTTCAAAGGCCAGCTGGATCCCCCGTGCCTGTGTTCTCGGTATCTGTAAGAGAATCGATTTCGGCGGCGTGGACATGACTGCCAACAACTATATCAACAAGAGCTATACAATGCCGGAAAACGGCGATGAACTGCCGAATGCTTTGAAAGAACTTGTTGATAACGGTGATCTTGGAATTAAGACAGGTAAAGGCTTTTATGACTATTCCGGGATGGATCTGGATGAACTGAAGACAAAAAGAGACAAACAGCTCTTTGAAGTCTTCCGCCTTGAAAAGAAATTCCTGGACGATCCGGTATAAGAAATATGGAGAAAGAAATGAAAAAAGTTGTTATTGTTGAAGCTTGCCGTACAGCTGTCGGAAGTATGGGAGGATCATTAAAACCCCTTTCCGCTGAGGATCTGGCAGTAAATGTCATGAGAGGGATCATAGATCGAAGCGGCATTGATCCGAAAGAGATCGACCAGGTGTATATGGGACAATGCAGGCAGAGTTCTGATTCATCCAACGTTGCAAGAGTTGCTGCTCTTCGTGCCGGGATTCCCGAGGAATCACCTGCTGCGACGGTTATGTGTGCCTGTGCTTCCGGAATGATGGCTACCTTTAATGGAATGGCTTCTATCCAGACCGGCAATGCGGATGTTGTTTTGACAGGCGGAACGGAATCCATGAGCAATGCGATCTTTTACCTGAGCAATGCCAGATATGGTGTGGGTACCGGAGACGCCAGACTGAAAGACTCCCTGACGGAAGCTCAATTCTGCTCCCAGCCTCAGGACATCTACGGACATTTCAATATGGGAATGACAGCTGATAATGTGGCTGAAAAATACCATATTTCCCGGGAAGATCAGGATGCATTTTCACTGAACAGCCAGTTAAAAGCAGCCAAAGCCATTGCGGAAGGAAAATTTAAAGAAGAGATCATTCCGGTGACTGTTCCACAGGGCCGGAAAAAAGATCCGATCGTATTTGATACTGACGAGTTCCCTCGTGAAACATCCATGGAAAAGCTGGCGAAACTGAAACCCTGCTTTAAACCGGAAACAGGTACTGTTACTGCAGGTTCCTCTTCCGGCAGAAATGACGGCGCTTCTGCTCTTCTGTTGATGTCCGAAGAGAAAGCAAAAGAACTTGGCTATAAGCCGTTGGCTTACATTCGTTCCATTGCCAGCGCAGGTGTGGATCCCCGTTATATGGGATTAGGTCCTGTTCCAGCCACAAGGAAAGCATTAAAACTTGCGGAACTTACATTAGACGATATCCAGCTGATCGAGTTAAATGAAGCTTTTGCAGCGCAGTCTCTTGGCTGTATTCGTGAGCTTGGTCTGGAAAACAGAATGGATGACATTAATGTAAACGGCGGCGCGATCGCTCTTGGACATCCGATCGGAAGTTCCGGATCCAGGATCATCGTTACCCTGCTCTATGAGATGAGAAGAAGACATCTCAAGTATGGACTGGCAACGCTTTGTATTGCGGGTGGAATGGGAATGGCCACGATCCTGGAAATCCCCGTATAATATTTACTAAATACAATAAGCAAACATAGAATAATCCCCCGGAAAATTCAGTACTATTCATTTTCCGGGGGATTATTTTATGTTTGCTATATTCTACACAGTAAATATCGTTATGATCGAGGATTTCCCAGATCGTGATCGGGGATTTCCAGGATCGTGATCGGGGATTTCCAAGATTGTGTTCGGGGGGTTCCGGGATCGTGATCAGGAGAAGATCAGGATCAGGAACTGGGAACTCAAAACCACGGCGATCAGGGCGATCGGATAAGTGGAAGCATAAGCCGCTGCCACTTCATCTGTCCCGGCTGTCTGGATCAGGGTTCCTAGAGCCGGTGTGGAAGTCATACCGCCTGTAATGGAGCCCAGAGTATTCAGAAGACCGAGTTTAAGAACATATTTTGCAAACAGGAAACCTATAATCATTGGAACAAGGGTGATGATGATTCCGTAGATGAAATAGACCCATTTGAAATATTCTATGAATTTTGCTCCTGCAGATACACCGGCACCGGTCAGGAACAGGACAAGGCCGAATTCACGGAATGTTTCCAGGACTCTCTTATCAATGCGAAAGCTCACTCTTCCGATATGTCCCAGATGGCCGAAGATCAGGCCGGCGATCAGAACGCCGCCGGTATTGGTCAGACTAAAGGAAGTTCCGGATAACCCGGCAGATGTCAGCGGGATCTTGATCGCGCCGAGAAGTATTCCCACGATCACAACAAAAGCAAATGCACAAAAGCCAAAGGGATCCAATTTGATCTTGCCTTTATCCGATCCTGCTCTTCTGTTGCCTGTATCAATCGCCTGGATTTTATTGCGCTCCTCTTCCATGTTTGATCTGGTGATCTTAGGCATCAGCTGGACAAACAGTACAACGCCTACAACACCGAAGATATAGGAGATTCCGTATCCAACTGAGACAATATCCTGCAGCGTTTCTGTAGCAACAGAAGCCTTTGCAGCTGAAAAAGCAGGTGTGGAAGTCAGCGATCCTGCCATGATTCCCGAAAGCATGGAGATCAGTTCCGAATCAGTCAGTTCGCTGCTTCCCCTGGCGATCAGAAAACATACGACTGTCGTCAGGGCGCCAGTAAGGATAATGATAAATCCAAGAGAAATATAGGATTTAAAGTTCTTTTTGAAATTACTGAAAAAATTAGGTCCTGCAATCAGACCAACCGCGCTGACAAACAGGATCAACCCAATGGTTTCAATGATCTTCAGCGCACTGGATGCAATATTAATGGGGCCATCCGGTCCTGCCTGTGTAACCGTATTGCCCAACGGGGTATAAAAGATCGCACCGAATACAAGGGCAATAATAAATACGCCGGCTGTTCCTAGATTCACGCCTTTGATCGTGATCCTGCCAAGCAGATATCCTACAAAAGCTACGGCAAATACTGCAAATAACAAAAATGAAATTCCAGTTACAGGAATGACTCCTCCGAATAGTTTCATGGCTTCCTCTTTCCTAATCTGATTGAATCATGTTTTATCATTATCAGTTTAATACCATATAAAAGACTCTACAACTTACAATTCCTTGGAAAACGACATGGTTTTTTCGTAATAAATGCACAAAGAAGGATCTTTTAAGATTCTCTTGATTTTTTATAAGTAATGACTTGCATTTACAGGATCATTCATGTATAATGTGACAGCATGTTAAATATGGCTCGTTGGTCAAGTGGTCAAGACGCCGCCCTCTCAAGGCGGAATCACGAGTTCAATTCTCGTACGAGCTGCGTAAAAAAGCTGCATCATGAAGGATGCAGCTTTTTTATTTGTTTAAATCACGAGAATACTGTTATAAATGATCCGAAGATTATAATCCGGTATTTCCCTGTCAATATGAATATGGCCGGCAAACCATTTTTCATACTGTACTTCCCTGATGACGATATCCAGAAAACGTTCCACTCTGCTCTCATACTCAAGAAAATCCTTCATAGGCTTGAATGCAGTCTTTCGAACAGTTTCCGGTACCGTATGGGTAATGATATAGTCTACTTTATTGCCTCTGGCGCCCAGATTATCCCAGGCAGTTTTGAACTCTTCCTCTGAAGGCTCTTCTTCGCTCCACCAGGTCTCATGTTCGATACGGAACATTTTATCCACAGAAGTAGCACCACCCATCACAAAGAAGGATTTGCCAGCGATCTCATAGATCTGCCCGTTCATAAGATGCAGGACATGTTCCCGGATCTTATGGACCGGACCTTTGTTCCACATGACGACGGGATAGGTATTCAGAGCATCATAGTTTTCGTGATTGCCTCCGATAAACAAGGTCGTATAGGTCTTGTTTTCATGATAATCCAGAATATCATCATCCGAACTATCCCCGGTCCAGACTCCTCCGAAATCTCCGGTAATGATCAGATAGTCATCCCGTGAAAGGAGTTTCTGTTCGGAAAAATTTTCCATGTCCAACTTGCTAATATCCAGTTTTCGATGAGTATCACCTGTAATAAAGATCATAATCTGACATTTTCTACTTTAAAATAACCGGTACTTCTTTTCTTGGTACGGACGAAAAATACTCTTCGTCTGTATGACCGAGCGCGATCGCAATAACACACTGTTTATTTTCCGGAATATCATATTTCTCCTTTAATTCCGGACTCTTGTTAAAGGGTTCCGCTGCAAGCTGAAGATAGCATGCACCAAGACCCGGCTGTGCCTCGACCATCTGCATCATGGTTGACGCGCAGATTGCGCCATCCAGAAGATTATCGGAAAATACATAGATCACAACAGGAGCTTTATAAAACAGCCCGTCTTCCCCATTTTCTTTGAACATTTTGTACTTCATCATGAAAAAGGCACTTAGTCCCGGCATGGTTTCCGCACATTCTCTTCCGGCTTTTCCGATGAGTTCCATGGAATCCTCCAGAATCTCCTTACGGCCCTCTTCCGTTCCTACTACCAGGAGAAGATTATCCTGTCCGTTCTTCGCGGTGGGAGCATATTTAGCAGCTTCCAGGATATAGGAAAGCTCTTCATCCGTAACATCTTCCTCGTTAAAACGGCGGACAGAACGGCGCATCATGATCTGCCGTCTGATCTGCTGTGGAGTCGGTCTTGTCAGCATATTGAACTCTTCCACATCTTCCACATCATAGCCATCTCCGTCAATCATAATGGCATCTCGCGGACACAGGGCAAGACAGTGACCGCACCAGTTGCATTTATCCGGATCATGGACAAGAGCGCCGTCTGTGATCTTCAGTGCCTTGTTATGGCAGGCTTCCACACATGTCCCGCATGTGATGCATTGCTCTTCGCTAAGAATAAACATATTTCCCTCCTTACGGATAATCTCTTATAAACTGGAATCATTATACTATGCCGGAGCCTCGAACACAATCCGCATCAATGAAAGTTAAAATAATCCGCAAACGACATCTGGCTGGATTCGGGCATATCACCGAGAATCCCAAGTTTGTATAGCTTATCAGTCAATGTGCCGGACAGTCTGGAACGGATCCGGAATTCTTCTCTTGAAAGGAACGGCCCTTCAGATGCTGCTTCCTCCAACAGCATTGCTGCTTTGTCACCCATACCATCTATAGACATCAAGGATGGCATCAGCTTTCCATCCATAATCTGGAACCTGGATGCTTTTGCTTTATAAATATCGATCGGTGTGAACTCAAATCCTCTGGCATGCATTTCCAGAACATTATACATGTATTTCAGAAGATCAACATCCTTCGGTGTAGCTTCATTTTCACTGATCTTCGTTTTAATGGATTCCATATTCCTCAGAAGTTCCTCTTTCCCCATGCACATGCGTTCATAATCAAAAGAGGATGCTCTGATACTGAAATATGCCGCATAATATGCCAGCGGATAGAATATCTTATAATATGCGATCCTGTACGCCATCATGACATAGGCAACGGCGTGCGCTTTCGGGAACATATATTGGATTTTGCCGCAGGACCATAGATACCAGTCAGGCACATCATGCTCTTTCAGCACTTCCTGCCATTCGGGCCATCTTTTTTCTTTCCCCTTTGCGACTTTTCCTTTTCGGACCGCCTCCATGATATTAAAGGAAAGTGCAGGATCCACGCCCTTCTGGATCAGATAGATCATAATATCATCACGGGTACAGATACAGGAAGACAAAGAAGCTTTACCTTCCTCGATCAGCGTCTGCGCGTTGGACAACCATACGTCTGTTCCATGAGACAATCCTGCAATCCTGACAAGATCTGAAAAATTCTTTGGCTTTGTATCCAGCAGCATGCCGATCGTAAAATCTGTTCCGAATTCCGGTACTCCAAGGGTCCCGGTCTGATATCCGGCAATATCTTCCGGTTTAATTCCAAGAATATCCGTACCTTTAAACAGCTTCATGACATCCGGATGATCCAGCCTTATATCAGTTGCTTTTGTACCGGTCAGATCTTCCAGCATTCTGATCATCGTAGGATCATCGTGTCCCAGAATATCAAGTTTAAGAAGGTTGTGATCGATACTGTGGTACTCAAAATGCGTTGTAACCGTGTTTTTGCTGGCATCATTTGCCGGATGCTGGACAGGAGTGAAGGAATAGATCTCTTCCCCATGTGGAAGCACCACGATTCCTCCGGGATGCTGTCCCGTGCTTCGTTTTACACCGATAAGTCCCTGTACCAGGCGGTTCATTTCACATTTTCTTGCAGGACGATTTCTTTTCTCCATATAACCTTTTACGTAGCCGTAAACAGTCTTATCCTGCAGAGTGGCTATCGTTCCGGCTCGGAAGGTATGGCCTTTGCCGAAGATCACTTCCGTATAATCATGGGCATGGCTTTGGTATTCACCGGAAAAATTAAGATCGATATCAGGTTCTTTGTCTCCCTTGAATCCGAGGAACGTCTCAAACGGAATATCAAAACCATCCTTGTAAAGAGGTTCTCCGCATACCGGGCAAACTCTGTCCGGCATATCGCATCCGGAGCCGCCTCCGAAAGCCTTTACCTCTTCAGAGTCAAAATCGCTGTAACGACATTTCAGACACCTGTAATGCGGAGGCAGCGGGTTAACTTCCGTGATCCCGGACATGGTAGCTGCAAGGGAAGATCCGACAGATCCTCTTGATCCGACAAGATAGCCATCGGAAACGGATTTGATTACCAGTTCTCTTGCAATGATGTACATGACGGAATAGCCATTGGATATAATGGAATTGAGTTCCTTATCAAGACGTTCCTTTACAATCTGCGGAAGATCATCTCCATACATGCTTCTTGCAGTCTCATAGCAGATATCCCTAAGCATCTGATCGGAGTTTTCAATCACGGGAGGACATTTATCCGGGCGGACCGGTTCAATGTTTTCGATCATATCTGCAATGGCGTTGGTGTTTTCAATCACAACTTCCCTTGCCTTTTCTTCTCCCAGATACGAGAATTCTTCCAGCATCTCGTCGGTTGTATGAAGATAAAGAGGAGCCTGACGGTCAGCATCTTCATATTTCATGCTGTCTTCCAGGATGCTTCTGTATATGGCATCTTCCGGATCAAGAAAATGAACGTCGCCGGTGGCAGCCACCCGTTTTCCGAGTCTGTCACCGATTTCACAGATCTTACGATTGATCTCACGTATCGCGTCTTCATCTTTCAGCGCATGGCCTTTATGAGAGGGTTTTTGATATTCACGAACCAAAAACTCATTGTTTCCCACAGGCTGGATCTCAAGATAATCATAAAAAGACGCAATCTTGTCCAGCTCTTCGTCCGTTGCACCGGATAAGCAGGCATCATAGAGTTCTCCCATAACACAGGCAGACCCTATCAGGAGACCTTCACGATATCTCGCCAGAAGACTTTTCGGAATCCTGGGACGTCTCTGGAAATAATTAACATGCGAAAGAGAAACCAGACGATAAAGATTGATCCTGCCGATTTCATTTTTTGCCAGAAGTATGACGTGATAATATTTGCTTTTCTTTACATGGCTGATCGCTTCTTCCAGTTCCGGGTCCGGTTCTTTCGGAACTTCATCCGGGATAGCGGATGTCCGGATCAGTTCCACTTCTTCCTCATCCCTGACAACAGGGAAAGAATCATCATCTACCAGGTACCCTTCACAGCCATACAGGATCTTAAAATCCAGATCCGGATTCTTCCCTTTCAGATCCTGCATCTTATGAAAGGCATCCGGAAAGCCCTGAACAACGCCGTGGTCGGTAATGGCCAGAGCTCTATGACCCCAGGAAACTGCTCTGTCGATCACTTTACCGACATCTGTCAGTGCATCCATATCGGAGAACCTGGTATGAAGATGGAGCTCGACCCTTTTTTTCTCCTGCGTATCCTGACGTGATTCTTTCTCCAGATTTGCTTCCCTGATACCCATTACACGGGTGATCAGGAATTCTCCTTCAAAATTGTCATACTCTACTTTTCCCTGAATTTCGACATCAAGGCCTTTATGAAGGAGATCGGGAAGGTCATCTTCGCCATCCTTGATAAAGAGCTTGACAGAAATACTGTCCGTCTGGTCTGTAATGGAAAACCGGAAGATCTTGAATCCGTTTTTCGTTACGGTAACCTCATTTTCAAAGATCGTACCGCAGACGATAACACTTTTCATATCTCCCAGTATTTCCGAAATCGGAATCGTATTGCCGTTGAACTGTCTGCCATACAGCATTCCTTCATCCGGTCCCTTTTTCTTTGCTTTAAAGCGGCCTTTCTGATTCCCATTACCTGATCCGGCAGAGAAAGTCCCCGCCCCAGTCTGCTGCATAGCAGCTTTTTCAGCCGTCTGCCCCTCCGGTAACGAAGTTATCTCGGGTACAGATGCATATTCATATTCACTGGTATTTTCAATTCTTACATTGACTGCTCCCTTAAGAAGCTGCAGATGAACCGCTTCCTCCGCTTCTCTGATCACTGCAGCAGAAATAATACGGGAACAGTTGATCCGCACCCGTATAAATCCTCCATGAAGAACTTTATTGACGCCTTCTACTTCTGCGCCTTCCAGTATCTGCCTGGCTTCTTTTTCTATTTGTACAGGAAATACTTCAAAAAATTTCATTCCGTGCTCCAGTTATCCAGTTCCTTTTTTAACGCCGGCAAAAGATCCGCTTCCGGAAGCTTTGCTATGATTTCCCCGTGTTTGATCAGCAGTCCGCATCCCTTTCCCCCTGCGATACCGATATCTGCTTCTCTCGCCTCTCCAGGTCCGTTCACAACGCAGCCCATAACAGCAACTTTGATCGGAAGATCATATCCCTGAGACATTTCTTCTACCCGGTTTGCCAGGGAGATCAGATCGATCTGTGTCCTGCCGCAGGTAGGACAGGATATAACCTGGATCCCCCCGGTACGAAGTCCCAGACTGGACAGAATCTTTTTCGCACTGATTATTTCCTGGACCGGATCTCCGGTAAGGGAAACCCGGATCGTATTTCCGATTCCCTGGTACAGTATAATGCCGATTCCCACAGCTGACTTGATATTTCCGGAAAGCAAGGTTCCGGATTCCGTGATGCCGACATGCAGCGGGTAAGGCGTTTTTTCTGCAATCAATTCATGGGCTCTGACGCTCATCAGGACATCGGAACTTTTAATACTGATCACCAGATTGTCATATCCCAGATCTTCTATGATATGCACCTTGTCCAGTGCGCTTTCAACGATTCCTTCTGCCGTTACTCCGCCGTATTTTTCCAACAGATTTTTTTCCAGAGAGCCCGAATTCACTCCAACACGGATAGGTATACTGCGTTCTCTGGCGCAGCTTACAACTGTACGAATATTATCTAAAGAGCCAATGTTCCCGGGATTAATACGGATCTTATCGGCTCCGTTCTCCATAGCCTGGACAGCCAGTTTGTAATTAAAATGGATATCGGCTACCAGAGGAATATGGATCTTTTGTTTGATCAGTCTGAACGCCTGTGCTGCTTCTTCCGTCGGGACTGTTGCCCTGATGATCTGACATCCGGCTTCTTCAAGCCGAAGAATCTGACTGATCGTTGCTTCATGATCCTCTGTTTTTGTATTCGTCATCGACTGGATGGCAACAGGATGTCCTCCTCCGATGGTAACGGAACCGATCTTTATTTCTTTTGTATTATCTCTATATGCCATCTTAACCTCACAGTCAGAACAGTTTTAAAACATCATTTACCAGAACAACGATCATCAGAAGGAACAAGAGCCCTGCACCGATCATTGTCACAATTCCTTCCACTTTCTTCGGGACCGGCTTCCTGATGATCGCTTCGATCACAAGAAGGATAAATTTACCTCCATCCAGTGCCGGAATCGGAAGAAGGTTCAGTACACCCAGATTAGCGCTTAACATGATCATGATGCCTAACAGATTCATCAGCGTAACCAAAAAGCCGGAACTGACGGAAGCATCATAGGTTGTTCCTACGACTTCCACAATACCCACAGGCCCTGACAGCATATCCAGAGACCCTTGCGGAGAAAACAGGATACCCAGACTCTTGAAGACTGTCGTGATCTCATATTTCAGCTCTGCAAAACTGTATTTCAGGATTTCTCCCGCGGATGCTTTCACATTGGCTCTGTTATAGGTAAAGCCGACCCGATAGGCAGTTCCTTTTTCCGGATACACAGAAGCATGGAACTCTCCTCCATGTCTTAGATAGTCTATTTCCAGGACTTCTCCTGTAAGAGGATGTTCTGCAAAATAGCGTTCCAGATCACCTCCCGCTTTGATTGGTGTGCCGTTCAGTGCTGTAATAACATCCCCTGCTTTCATGCCTGATGACATCATGGGAGATCCTTCTGTCACTTCCGCTATCTGTGCTTCTTTCTCATCTGCATAATATGATAATCCCACACTGTAGTAATCATATTCTGCCGGTTTTACAAGTACCGTTGTCTTTTCTCCGTCCCGGAGATAAGTGATCTCGATCGGTTCAGAGGACTCCAGCGGATGCAGATAGTTATGAAGATAGATCTCTTTTCCGAAATTGATATGTTCCCCATCGAAATCGGTGATCAGGTCTCCTTCCCGGATTCCCGCTTCAAAAACAGGTGAATCTTCAAGAACAGACGTAATGACAGGGGGATCATATCCCATTGTGCCGATCACGATAACAGACAGCACAAAGGCAAGCAGAAAATTAAAGACCGGACCGGCAAGTGTTACGCTCATCCTGGCCCAGACGGATTTGCTCTCATAGGATCTCTCGTCATCTGTTCCGGCATCTTCGTCTTCAAACTGACCGAGCATCCGACAGGATCCTCCGAAAGGAATGGCCTTCCAGGAAAACAGCATACCGCTTTTACAGGTATGGGAAACGATCCTGGGACCGAATCCGATGGAAAACTCCTTTACAAAGATCCCGTTCTTTCTTGCCACGATAAAATGGCCGAATTCATGGACAATGATCAGGATTCCCAGAATGATGATCGAGATAATAATACTAACAAAGCTCATTCATGATATCCTCTCCCGTACGGATGATCAGATCCGGATCGGGATCCATGATCACCTTATGGGCTTTCATTTTTTCTTCTATCAGTTCTGCAATCTGCAAAAACCTGATCTTTCCCTGCAGGAATAATCTGACTGCAAGTTCATTTGCCGCATTAAATACACAGGGCATGGTACCGCCGATTTCAATGGCATGATAGGCAAGCTTTAATGCCCTGAACGTTTCCGTATCAGGTTCTTCGAACGTCAGCTGTCCCAATTTGAAAAAATCCACTCTTTCCCCGGCAAGAAAACGGCGCTGCGGACAGGTAAACGCATATTGGATGGGAAGCTTCATATCCGGCGTACCGAGCTGTGCGATCACAGCTCCATCCCGGTACTGTACTGCAGAATGGATGATCGACTGCGGATGCACAAGCACCTGGATCTTTTCAGGAGGCATATGAAACAGCCATCTTGCCTCTATGACTTCCAGTCCTTTGTTAGCCAGCGTAGAAGAATCAATGGTAACTTTTTTCCCCATTTTCCAGTTCGGATGGTTAAGTGCCTGTTCCACCGTCACATGCTCAAGATCTTTTCGTGTCTTACCCCGGAAAGGTCCGCCGGAAGCAGTCAGCAGAATCTTCTCTGCCGTGTCCCGGTTTTCTCCGTTCAGGGACTGGAAGATCGCACTGTGTTCAGAGTCCACAGGGTAAATCCTGACATGATGCTCCGAAACAGATCGCATGATCTGCTCCCCTGCACAAACCAGCGTCTCTTTATTGGCAAGAGCAATGTCTTTCCCGGCTTCTATGGCGGCCAATGTCGGTCTGATCCCGATCATGCCGACAACCGCCGTCAGAACGATTTGCGCTGTTTCTTCACACGCTGCTTCGATCAGTCCGTTCATACCGGATGTGATCTTGATTCTTCGCAATAGTTCCGGATGTTCCGAAGAAAGCTCATCCGAAAGCTTTCTGGCATTATTTTCATCATAAACACAAACAAGATTCGGAGAAAACTCCAGAATCTGTTCTTTCAGAAGCTGTATATTCTGATTGGCGCTCAAAGCCGTTACCTTCAGATCGGGAAGATCTCTTATGACCTGAAGAGCCTGGGTTCCGATAGAACCCGTAGAACCTAGTATAGATATATATTTCATTTCTTTTTCGTATTAAATATCAAGGAGACGTACAAGGATTGTAACGACAAAAATGATAGGAGATACCAGTATCACACTGTCAAAACGATCCAGAATACCACCATGTCCAGGCAGAAGAGAACTGTAATCCTTAATGCCTACTTTTCTCTTGATCGCAGAAGCAAACAGATCACCGAACATACCGATCACAGCTCCTGCCATACAGACGATCGGGAAAATGATCATCTCGTTTTTCAGGTCCAGGATATATCCTTTCACACATAAGGCGTACACGAATGCCAGAACACCGGATCCGATGATTCCCCCGATACAGCCTTCGATCGTCTTCTTAGGACTGATCTGCGGGAAGATCCTGTGTTTTCCGATCAGCATTCCTACCAGATACGCACAGACGTCACATCCCCAGGAAGAAATGATCGCCAGCCATACCAGATAAGCACCCCAGGGATGAACCCGGGTGATATATAGGAACGACAGCGAAACACCCACATAAAAAACGCCGAAGAAAGACGCAAATACATCATGCAGATCAGACTGCGCATACGTGATCACATAAATGATGATGTTTGTTATGGCAAACAGTGTGAACAGAAACACCATGTACAGGGAAATATAAGGCCTGTCAAAGAAACGGATCAGGATATAATACAATACATCCACTATGATCGCAGTAATCGCAAAAGGCTTCCACAGGAGATTCTGGGCTTTGAACAGTTCCCACAGTCCCATCAGAGACAGGATCCCCAGCACACATAGCATAACCGTGTATCCAAGTATAAAGATCAGCGCCAGAACAGCACAGATACTGACACCTGTTATCGCCCTTGTCCAAAACGATTTGCTATGCAGTAAATTCGACAATCCTCTTTTCTCTTCCATAATTACTTTACTTTCCCAAATCGTCTGTCCCTGGAGGTGTAGACTTTGATCGCTTTGATCAGTTCTTCCATGGAAAAATCAGGCCAGGGAACATCTGTAAAATAAAACTCCGCATATGCAAGCTGCCAGAGAAGGAAATTAGAAAGTCTTTCTTCCCCGCTGGTTCTGATCAGAAGGTCAGGATCCGGTATATCTGCCGTATCAAGGTAGTTCTGAAGAACACCTTCGTTAACATCATCCGGGGAAAGCCGGTTTGCTGCCACATCACCAGTCAGGCGTTTTACGCCTCTCACGATCTCATCTCTGCTTCCGTAATTGATGGCAATGATAAAAGTGATGCCTGTATTGTCTTTCGTGCTTTCTTCCAGATGACAGACTGCTTCCGCAATATCAGGACTCAGTCTGGATCTCTCCCCGATCACGATGCAGCGGACATTATTTTTCATACATTTTTCAACGCTGCTGACCAGGTATTTCCGGAACAGGTTCATGATCACTTTTACTTCTTCCAGCGGTCTCGCCCAGTTTTCAGTGGAGAACGCATACACCGTCAGATACCGGATTCCAAGATGATCACAGTTTTCCAGGGTCTCTTCCAAAACCTCCGCCCCTTTGGCATGGCCATAGGTCCTCGGTTTATGACGCTCTTTTGCCCATCTTCCATTACCATCCATAATAATGGCAACATGACGGGGAATCTTTAACGTACTGATATCAGGCAGTTCTGCGTCTGTTCCCATTATACGGTCATGATCTCCTTGGTTTTTTCAGCGATCAGATCATCGATCTGGCTGACATATTTGTCGGTCAGCTTCTGGATCTCATCTTCGTAATCTTTTCCGGTATCTTCGGAATACTCACCGGCTTTTGCTTCCTTCTTGAACAGTTCCACGCCGTCCCTTCTGATGTTGCGGATCGCAACTTTTGCTTCCTCACCCTTCTTCTTAACGTCTTTGGATAATTCCTTACGACGCTCTTCTGTCAGATCCGGAAAGACCAGACGAACATTCTTGCCGTCGTCGGAAGGATTGATTCCGATATCGGAAACCATGATCGCTTTTCTGATCTCTTTGACGAGAGTTGCGTCCCAGGGGGAGATCACGATCGTCTTCGGCTCAGGTACGGAAATATTGCCGACCTGCTGAAGCGGCGTATCTACGCCATAATAGCTGACCTTAATCTTGTCCAGGATATGAGGGTTGGCACGTCCTGCACGGATCCCCTGATATTCGGCGACCAGATTGTCTATGGTCTTATTCATTTTGTCTTCGTATTTCTGTAATTTCTCGCTTGCCATAATGAACTTCTCCTCCTGTTATCTGTAATTGCATCAGATGTTTATAATATCAGTCAATGGTTACTTCTGTCCCGTTAAATTGTTCGGACAGGGAATTGCGGATAGAATCTTTCTCCGTCAGGGAAAAGATCCTCATGGGGATCTTGTTTTCCAGAAGCAGGCAGGAAGCAAACAGGTCTATCACGCCTAGTTTCTTCTCAACTACTTCCTCAATACTGATCTTGTCATATTTTACAGCATCCGGATATTTTTTAGGATCCTTGTCATAGACGCCGTCAATAGCTTTTGCCGCGAGAATCATATCCACATTCAGCTCGATCGCCCGGAGAGACATCAGGGTATCCGTTGTAAAGTACGGATGGCCTGTGCCTCCGGCAAAGAACAGCACTTTTCCTTCTTCAAAATACTTGTTGGCAAGATCCTTGGAAAACAATTCCGTAAAATTACCGCAGACAAATGGCGTCATGATCGCTGTTTTCATTCCTGCATAACGGAAAAACTCAGATACATAGATGCAGTTCATCAAAGTAGCCAGCATGCCGATAGAATCAGACTTCGGACGGTCGATCTCAATCCCGGTTCTGCCTCTCCAGATATTACCGCCACCGATCACGATACAGATCTGGGTTCCTTTGTCATAAAGTTCTTTTACCTGTTCCGCAATCCTTTTGATCTCTGCTTCATTGTACGAGCCGTTTTCCGCAAGTGCTTCTCCGCTCAGCTTGAGTAATACTCTTTTTAAATCCTTCATGATTCCTTCTCCCCTGTCAACATATTTTCATACTCGGTATAGTATATCATAATTATCTTTATTTTGTGAACATCGTTGCATATTTTTTCATATCGCTGACAGTTCCTGCATAGTAATTAAAGCTGAAGTATGATAGGATACAAAAGATATTACGGAGGCATTTCCAATGAGCAATACATCTTTTTTCACAAAAGACAGGTCTTTTTACAAAACATTGTTTTCCATGCTGCTGATCGTCTCCCTGCAGAATCTTGTGGCATTTTCCGTCAATATGGCTGACAACATCATGCTCGGCAGCTATTCCCAGAATGCGCTGTCCGGCGCGGCTACGGTTAACCAGGTCTTTTTTGTTGTCCAGCAGTTTGCCCTTTCTCTTGGAAATTCCCTGGTTGCATTGTCTTCCCAGTACTGGGGACAGAAAAGGCCCGGTCCGATCCGGACCATCACCGGCATAACGATCAAAGTATCTGCCGCCATCGGCGTGATCATTATCCTGATCTGTCTGATCATCCCGGATGGGATCCTTCGTATCTTTACAACAGATCCTCTTATCATCGAAGAAGGAAAGAATTATCTTTTCATTATCGTATGGACTTTCCTGCTGTTTTTGATCTCCAGTGTTCTGATGGCTGCGTTAAGGGCAGTCGGAACGGTCAAGATCTCCTTTTATATCTCCGTTGTTTCCCTGATCGTTAATGTCGGGATCAACTATACTTTGATCTTCGGCAAGTTCGGCTTTCCTGAAATGGGTATCCGCGGTGCTGCCATCGGTACTCTGATCAGCCGGATCCTGGAACTTGTCATTCTGATCGTCTATATTGCGAAATATGATACTAAGCTCCGGCTCTTTACAAAAGGATGGCTCGTTCATGATTCCGGGCTGTTCCATGATTTCTTAAAGATCGCTGTTCCTACTGTCGGCGCATCTGTTTTGTGGTCTGTTTCCGTACCGCTGCAGACAGCCGTACTGGGACATCTGTCAGCTGATGCGATTGCGGCTAATTCTGTCGCCACAACATTCTATCAATATCTAAAAGTTGTTGTACAGGCCATGTCTGCCACGTCTGCTGTTATGATCGGACAGGCCATCGGCCGGGGGGATATCGAGCGGGTCAAATCCGACGGCAGAACTTTATCAGTGATCTGTGTCGGCCTGGGTGTTGTGCTCGGCGCGCTTCTTTTTGCATTAAAAAATCCTCTGCTTTCGCTATACCAGGACAGTTTTACTCCCGAGGCAATGCAGATCGCAGAGAATTTTCTGATCATCATGTCTTTTGTTATGGTAGGAATGGCTTATCAGATGCCTGTCTGTTTCGGTATCATCCAGGGCGGCGGGGACGCAAAATGGAATATGGCGGTAAACCTGATCAGTACCTGGTGCATCGTTGTTCCGCTTTCCTTTATGTCAGCTTTCTGGTGGAAACTGCCGGTGGAATGGGTCGTTCTTTGTATCCAGTCTGATCAGTTCTTCAAAGGGATCCCGGCTTTTATCCATTTCCGGAAATACAAATGGATGAAAAAACTGACCCGGGAAACTGCCCGCTGATCAATACTGGCAGACGTCGATCCAGCTTGTATAACCGGAGAGTTCTTCCAGCTCCGGTATGGACAGCCTGACCGCGCTGCTGGCACTGCCGCAGGCGGGATAGACGATATCGAATCGTTTTAAAGACTCATCCAGATATACCTTTACGCCTTCCTTTCTGCCGAAGGGACAGACGCCGCCCACATCATGGCCTATCATATCGTGAACCTGGTCGAAGGACAGCATCTTTGCTTTCGTATGAAAGAACCCTTTATATTTTGAATTGCTGATCTTGGCATCCCCTGCGCACAGGATCATCACGGGTTCTTCATTCACCAGAAAAGTCAGGGATTTCGCGATCCGGGCAGGTTCTGTACCGACTGCCTGCGCCGCCAGTTCAACAGTGGCGCTTGACACTTCAAATACCATGACCCTGTCGCCGAATCCTTTTTCTTCCAGATAGTTCTTTGCTTTTTCCAATGACATTTTTATACCTCTATGTGATATTTCTCTTTTTTTTCACACGCATCACGATCAGGATGATAACAGAGCCTATGAACAGCACTGCAGAAAGCAGCTGTGAAACAGCAATGCCGGTATGTCCGATCATCAGGGAATCGGTACGAAGTCCCTCCACGATCATGCGCTCCAGTCCGTATCCACCCAGATACCACAGTAGAACTTCTCCATGATATCGCTGATACTTCCGGAAAATCATGATCAGGACAAACAATAGCAGACACCAGATGGATTCATACAGAAATGTGGGATGAACCTGGATATAATCGGTACCGTTTATCCGGACCAGATGATCAAGGATGTTGTCCGTTAACGCGCCGGAGGAATCCTTTAGAGGGATCTGCATGGCAAATAAAGAATCTGTATAATCTCCAAATGCTTCCCGATTAAAGAAATTTCCCCATCTTCCGATCGCCTGTCCCAGTGCGATCGTCGGAGCAACCGTATCCAGCACCTGCAGAAAAGAGATCTTTTTCACACGGCAGACGATAAACCCTGCCAGGAACCCTCCGATGATCCCTCCGTAAACCGCTAATCCCCCGCTTCGGATATTGAAGATCTGCAGCGGATCCTCCAGATAATAATCCAACGAGAACAGGACATAATAAAGCCGTGCTCCGATGATCGCAGAAATGACGCCGATGATCGCCAGATCCAGGTAATCCCCCGGATTCTGACCGGTAGCTCTTGCTCTTCTTACGGAGAGGAT
Organism: Parasporobacterium sp.; assembly: GCA_017510065.1. GTDB lineage: Bacteria > Bacillota > Clostridia > Lachnospirales > Lachnospiraceae > RGIG5612. Next base: position 1,382 of record JAFWOB010000113.1, on the reverse strand, counting down.
CACAGCTAAAACAATGGCTGCTGCGATCAACACACCGTAAAATGCGATCTCAAAGCCGAATATACGGAAGGAACCAGGAAATTCCGGCAGGTAAATCCCAAGATGCGGAAAAATAATTCCATACACCTGCTCATCCATCTTATTGGCCGTGCCTTTCAGACATTAAAGCGGAACAGGATAATATCGTCATCCCTGACAACATAGTCTTTGCCTTCAATTCTGACAAGGCCTTTGTCCCTGGCAGCCGCATATGATCCAAGACGGATCAGATCATCGTAGTTGACAACTTCTGCCTTAATGAATCCCCGTTCAAAATCAGTATGGATCTTTCCGGCTGCCTGCGGCGCTTTGGTACCTTTTTTAATCGTCCAGGCACGAACCTCCTTCGGTCCTGCCGTCAGGAAAGAAGTCAGTCCCAGGATGGAATAGCTGGCTTTGATCAGCTTATCCAGACAGGATTCACTGATTCCCATGTCTGCCAGGAACATTGCCTTTTCTTCCTCATCCAGTTCTGCAAGTTCCTCTTCTGTCTTTGCTGATACCACAAACACTTCGGAACCATTGGAAGAAGCATATTCACGGACTTCTGCCACAAACGGATTGGAAGCGCCGTCATCTGCAAGATCATCTTCCGAAACATTTGCCGCAAAGATCGTCGGCTTTGCCGTCAGAAGATTAAAATCTTTCATCATAAGTGCTTCCTCTTCTCCCAATTCCAGGGAAGAAGCCATATTGCCCTGTTCCATCCATGCTTTGATCTTTTCCAGGAGCGCTACCTCAGCAGCAAGATGCTTGTCATTTTTTGCTCCGCGGCTGCTTTTCGCAATACGTCGTTCCATGATCTCGATATCCGAGAAGATCAGTTCCAGATTGATCGTCTCGATATCCCTGATCGGATCCACGCTGCCGTCAACATGGACGACATTGTCATCTTCAAAACAGCGCACCACATGTACGATGGCATCCACTTCACGGATATTGGCCAGGAACTGGTTTCCCAGACCTTCTCCATGAGAGGCGCCTTTTACAAGACCTGCAATATCTACAAATTCAACGGTAGCCGGCGTGATCTTTTCAGAATTGTAAAAATCCGAAAGCACTTTCAGCCTTTTATCGGGAACTGCCGCTACGCCGATATTTGAATCGATGGTGCAGAACGGATAATTGGCACTTTCCGCACCTGCTTTTGTAAGAGCATTGAACAATGTACTTTTTCCGACATTCGGAAGACCGACGATACCTAATTTCATTTTGTTTTCATTTCTCCTTACTGCTGATTCTTTTTTTCTCCCCGGAAGCAGATCCTGTCTTCCGGCACAAGATATATCAAATTTGAAATATTATATCACAGTCTGAAATACAGCTTCAAGATGCGGCAGATG
>JAFWOB010000014.1 GCA_017510065.1 Parasporobacterium sp. | reverse complement strand
ATGCAGGTCCCTTTACGGATTTCATCAAGGACCATGAGTTTGGCGTTTTGGTTATGACTCATTTTTTCCTCCTATCTGTTACCCTAAAGGGAATCAGTGGAAGAAAAAGTGTTACCTTTTTGGGGTTCAGATCACTTTGTATTCTCTAATTTGAAGAAACTGGATTTTAAGAACACCCCGCGTTCTCAGATCCGGCAAACCGCAAATTTGAGAACAACACTGTGGCCTCACACAAGAGAAGGACGCCTGAAAAGGCAGTGTCTTTGGCGCTTCGGCCCTAAGTGTAAAGGAAGACCCGGCCGAAAGGCCGGGTCCTGATGATCAGACGATTCTTGATGTTCACGCCGGGTCTTGATGATCACGCGGATCTTCCTACTACAGTGCCATCCGGTAAATGTTGATCATGTCTTCTTTGTAGAGCACCTTTGCGGAGCCCTGGCTGCCGCCGGTGGCTTTAACGCACCGCTCTGCCATTTCCTCGATCTGCGCTTCCGTCGGGTGGATGCCCAGCTCGCTCATGTTGATCGGCATATCGATGGAGTGATAGAACTCCTCCATGGCCTCGATCCCCTTCAGGGCGATCTCTTCGTCTGTCCCTTCGGCTGTCACGCACATGACGTTGCGGGCGTATTTGACGAAGCGGTCCAGGTCATTCTTGTAGACGTACCGTGCCCAGCTGGGCCAGACAGCTGCCAGGCCGGCGCCGTGGGTCACGTCGAACATGCCGCCCATTTCATGCTCCAGCATATGGGAAGCGAAATCGCCGCCGTCGTTGCCGCAGCCCGTCAGGCCGTTGTGCGCCAGGGAGCTGGACCACATAACTTCCGCTCTCGCCTCATAGTTGGTTGGATCTTTGTGCAGGATCTGCGCATTTTTCATGACCGTCCTGAGAAGGCCCTCTGCGATGCAGTCTGTGATCTCCATGTTGCCGCCCTGGGTAAAATACCGCTCCATGGTATGCATCATGATATCCACACAGCCGCTCTGGGTCTGATAATCCGGCAATGTCATGGTAAGCTCCGGATTCATGATGGCAAATTTCGGACGGGACAGGTCGTCGTCGTAAGCGCGCTTGCTGTTGTCTGCCGCTTTGGTGATGACGCAGCTGTTGCTCATCTCGCTGCCGGCTGCCGCGATGGTCAGGACGCTGGCTACCGGAAGGCATGCCTTGGCCGTACGGGTGTGCTCATACAGCTCCCAGACATCCTTGTCAGGCTCTGCCAGTCCGTATGCGATCGCTTTGGAAGAGTCGATCACGGAACCGCCGCCTACAGCCAGGAGAAAGTCCACGCCTTCTTTTTTGCAGAGCTCGATCCCTTCATAAACCAACTCCAGATGGGGGTTCGGAACAACCCCGCCCAACTCGCAGAAGCCGATCCCGGCTTCTTCCAGGGAGGCTTTGATCCGGTCAAGCAGACCGCTTTTCTTTGCAGAACTGCCGCCGTAGTGGATCAGGACCTTGGTGCCGCCGTATTTTTTCACCATGCGGCCGGTCTCTTTTTCTGTTTCCTTGCCAAATACTACTTCCGTCGGAGTATAATATGTAAAATTAAACACCTGATGTCTGCTCCTTTCTTCCTGTGCTGTCCGATCAGCAAATGTAATCGTGCATGCCCTGGATCATGTAGCAGCCGGCTACCGCGCCCTGGTCTACGACGCCCACGCACTGAGCCGCGTGCACTGCCGCTTTTCCGAACACCGGAACCATATCCTTCGTGGCTTCACAGCCTGCCTGCGCCGCTTCGAAGGCTGCCTGCATCACGCTTTCCGTGGTGCTGCCTTCCTTAGTCGCTTCATCAGCTGCCGCCTGGGCTGCCGGAAGGATCGCGTCGTAGATGGTCCTCTGCCCTGCCTCGCATTTGCCTCTCTTCTGCACGCCGGCAGCAAATCCCGTGAGGTACTCTGCCAGCTCTGCCTTGCCGATCACCGTTTTGCCCTTCAGGGCTTTCCCGCCTTCCATCACGCCGGTGGACATCAGAAATCCCATGGTGGAAGGAACCAGGGAAGACATTTTCATGCCGGCTTTCATCAGGAGTTTTCCGATATCGCCGGCAGCGCCTTCGCTCTCCGCCCGGATCAGCTCCGGAAGGGATCCGAATCCCTTGCTCATGGTCAGGCCCAGATCGCCGTCTCCCAGTCTGGCGTCCATTTCGCACAGTTCTTCTTTTTTCTCCACAAACAGTCCGCCGATCTTTTCAAAGAGTTCCGGCACCTGCTCAAATGTGATCTCGTTCATTTGGTCTTCCTCCGTTTATTTCTGGCAGATGAACGGTGTCTCTACCGGATAGTCCAGATAATGTTTCAGTTCGTCATCCATTTTGCAGATGGAAATGGATGCGCCGGCCATTTCCATGGATGTTGCGTACTCACCCACGATGGTCTTGTAGGTCTTGATACCTTTGGCTTCCAGGATACCCCTGACATCGTTGGACAGGATATAAAGTTCTTCCAGGGAGGTGGCGCCCAGACCGTTGATCAGCACTGCCACTTCTTCGCCTTCTGCCACCGGCATGTCATCTAACAGGGTCTTCATGGACTCTTCCGCGATCTCTTTGGAGGTCTTCAACGGTCCGTTCCAGATGCCCGGCTCGCCGTGGATACCCATACCCATGGCCATCTCATTTTCGCCCAGTTCAAAGTTCGGATGGCCGACTTCCGGAATGATGCACGGGGTCAGGGCAAATCCTACCGTACGGGTATTGTCCTTGGCCAGCTGCGCTGCTGCCAGCACCGCATCCAGGTCGCCGCCTTCATCTGCCTTCGCTCCGGCTGCCTTGAACATGAAGTAAATGCCTGCCACGCCGCGGCGGGTCTTGGGATCCGCATGGGAGTTCACGTCGTCAGCACCTACGATGCTCTTGCAGACAATGTCATCCATGTCGCACATATCCGTCGCCATATCGAAAGTCATGATGTCTCCGGTGTAATTGCCGTACAGATACAGAACGCCTGCGCCGGCATCCACCTCTTTGGCGATATTGTAGATCTGCTCCGGTGAGGGGGACTGGAACACGCCGCCGACGCCGCAGCCGTCGATCAGGCCGTCTCCGACAAATCCCAGGAACAGCGGAAGATGGCCCGTGCCGCCGCCGGTGATGATGGCAACCTTGCCGTCTTTCTTACGGGCGGTGCAGTAGCAGCGAAGGTCTCCCTCCACATATTTGACTTTGTCCGGATGGGCTGCATAGATACCCTTGAGCATATCATCTACATACGCTTCCGGTGCATTCATAATCTTTTTCATTCTCGTTCCTCCTGCTCTGTATTAAAAACTATCTTTATTATCAATCATTTTTCCGCTTCGATCAGGGCCTGCCGGCCGGACAGGATCACTGTCGCGGCAACCGCAGCCACCCAGATCACGATCGGGATATCTCCCGGAACCAGGTTCAGGTAAAGCACATACGTCAGATACCAGAACAGCAGCACCGTCTCCAGCTCGATCAGGAGGGTGCAGATCTTCAGGTATTTCCCTGACGTCGCGATAGTGGCGTCTTTCACGCTCTTCGGAAGCCTCCACATTTCAATGGGAATAAATCTGACCGCCAGCCGAAAGCCCAGGCAAATGATCCATCCCACGATCGGAAGGAGCAGCAGCAGCGACACCGCCGACATGCCGTAACCGGGCGATAAGGGGATGATCTCTCCGTTTCGTTTGACGGCGCCGTAAATGCCGAACGCTGTCAGCCCCGCAAGGATCACCAGCGAGACAATGGAAAGGATCTTCACCGGCGTTGACGTCGGTATCTTTCTCAGCTCACCGGTCTTCTTCGGTGCATGGAACATAGGTTTTTTCTTACTGGCCATAAATCTATTCCTCCGGCCTTATTACTGGTCGTATCAGGCCCTCCCCGGATATTTGTCAGAATGCTCTGCATTCTTCTGAACGAATCCGGGGTCCCTGCCGTTCCGGCCCTCCCCGGATATTGCTACATATCTGCATTTGCATTATAATCAGACAAATATTTATGGAAAGGTGCGTGAAACGTATGTTAAAAGGTATTCCTCCGATAATCTCTCCGGACCTTCTGAAGATCCTTGCGGAAATGGGCCACGGAGATACGATCGTGATCGGCGACGCTAACTTTGCGGCGGCTTCCATGGCCAAAGACAGCAAGCTCGTCCGCTGCGACGGCCTGAAGGCAACCGACCTCCTGGACGCCATCCTGACGCTGATGCCCCTGGATGATTTTGTGGACGATCCGGTGCTCATCATGGACAAGGAGGCCCGCCATGCAGACCTGGAGTGTCCGGTATGGGATGAATTCCGCGCGATCGTGGCAAAGCATGATCCCAGAGGAGAATCGGCCTGCGCCATGATCCCCCGGGGCAAATTCTATACGATGGCCAAAAACGCCTATGCGGTCATCGCCACCACAGAAACTGCCTACTATGCCTGCGTGATCCTGCAGAAAGGCTGCCTGTAAAATGCAGCGCTGACTCCGACTTCGATTCCGACTTCGGTTTCCGAGCTACTTCGTCAGTTCCGCCAAAAGCTTCAGTGCCTCTTTTTCCACAGGGAGGCGCTGACTTTTTTTATAGGCTTTTTCGAGGCTGTCCCGGATCTCGATCTGTTTGCTGCGGGACAGCCGCGAAAGATACGGGATCGCCTGACTGATCATGGCCCGCTTCATCAGATCGCTGGTGCTGTTGGAAGCTTCCCGCACCGGCGCGCACAGAATATCGGCCATGACGCCTAAAGCTTCCTGCGTCTCCTCTTCCGAGGCCCCTTCCAGGGCATAGTCCAGCATTTCCTGCTGCTTTTTTACATCCGCAAGAAACTTTTCACACAGAATATCCCGTTCCGTCTTGACATGGCTTCCGGCAAGCCAGTGGACAACGCTTCCCGCCAGCTTGCTTTTTCCTTTTCTGCCGTTTTTGGCTCCCATTTCCCGGATGGATTTGGTGAACTCCTCATAGATGGTCTCAAAATCCCGGGCAATAGAAAGTGCTGTGATGCTCTCCGGCATGTTCTTCTCCTTTGCCGCGCTTTATGGTTCTTCCTCGAACCGCCCGCTCCTTACCGGAACGTCTGTTCCGTTAATGGAATAGCCGTCCAGTACGCCGCAGATCGTCAGATCGAAAATCCCGTAGGTATCTCCCTGCAGGAGATTGCCCGCACCACCGTCCGTATTGACCATAACGATATCGCCGACGCCGGCATCCACACAGTCAAAGGCGATCATGCGGGGACCTTCCGGCTTTCTGGTTTCCGGATCAAAATACTCCACAAGCATCAGCTTGTAGCCATGATAGCCGTCATCCTTTATGGTGGAAACCACATTTCCAACTACTTTCGCCAGACGCATAAATACCCGCTCCCGTCAGAGTTCCTCGTTATAATCGTCAATAAATCCTACGATCGATACGTCTACAGGCACCAGTCCCCTCCGGAATATCCGGGCAGCCTCCTTCGAGCCGATCATGTATACATAATCGCCCACGCCTGCCTGTCCGGTCTGGTCTGCAGCAACGATCAGGCCGGCTTCCTTGCCGTCCTCGATCTTACGTACCACTAAGAGCGGGATGTTCTCCAGCCCTGGATCCTTTACCGTAGCTACGACTGTTCCGGCCACAATTCCGGTATACATGGTGTTATTCCTCTTCCGTTCTTTCGATGGACGGAAGGATGTATTCCACATCGGCATGCGGACGCGGGATCACATGTACGCCGTACAGTTCGCCGACACGTTTTGCCGCTGCAGCGCCTGCATCCACTGCTGCCTTGACAGCACCGACATCGCCGCGCACCATAACGGTTACAAGACCGGAACCGATCTGTTCCTTCCCGATCAGCCGGACATTGGCTGCCTTGACCATGGCATCTGCTGCCTCGATCGATCCGATAAGTCCACGTGTTTCAACCATTCCCAATGCTTCTTTCATGATTTTTTCTCCATTCAAGATATAGTGTTTACGTTACTGTATATGATGCAGGAAATCCTGCATATCATCTCTGTTAAATGGTCCTTAAAAGGTCCGGATGCGGCGCGGGGATCACCACGCTCTGGGACATCATGCCCTGTGTCTCCTCCAGCGCTTCCGCCGCTTTCACCGCGGCCTGCACGGCTGCCACTTCCCCGGTCAGGGTGATGAAGGATTTGCCGCCGAGACCTCTTCCCAGGCGCACCTCCAGCAGTTCGATGTCTGCTGCCTTGGCGGCCGCATCTGCCGCATAGACGGCGGCGCACAGGGAAAATGTTTCCATCACGCCAAGGGCCTTCATCTCTTCCGGGAAGGTGCAGGCACTGATGGCCGGCGCTACCTGCTCATCCACGTTGGGGATCACCAGGCTGTCCACCAGGGAGCTTCCCGCCTTTTCCTTTCCCGCTTCCACGGAGGAACGGACGGCTGCCACTTCTCCCGTCACCACAATGTAGAATTTGCCGGCGCAGACGCATCCGGCGCTGACCAGCTCTACTGATGACGCCTTGAGCATGGCGTCGCACGCCTCGTATCCCAGAGGGATGCTCATGATCTCGTTCATTCCTATCGCGCTCATTTGACCACTCCTTTACTCGTGAGGTCTGACTCTTCCTGTCTGCCTGATGGCTGCCTGTTAGTTGCCTGATGGCTGTCCGCCTGCTGGCTATGTTTCCGCTCCGATCTCGATACAGTCGTCTGTAATCTTAAGGACCGTTCCGGTGATGGAGGCATGGATATGGGCTCCCATGCCTTTCGCTTTGGCGATGGGCTCTCCCTTGTTTACCTTCATGCCGACCCGCACAATCGGCTCGTCCGGGCCTCCGATGTGCATCTTCAAAGGGATCCGTACGTGGTCGCAGGAAATGCTGCCGGCATACGGCGCATCCTTGTCAAACCGCTTCAGATCCAGCCGCTGCAAAAGCCTTTCCGTGGGAACCCGTTTCTGGCCGATCCCCTTTTCCGGCGAGAAGCGTACTTCCTTTACCGGCCGGACACCATTTTTCTGCAGCGCCGATTTGAGAAGCTGCATGGCTTTTCCCGGCTTCATGCCGAAATTGCAGGCATAGTAGGTGCATAATCCGCAGTCACAGCAAGAGAAGATCCCGTTCACATCCCCTGCCGGCAGATCCTTTCCGGCTGCCAGCGCCCGCATGGCCTTGTGGGGTTCCACATGCAGTCCCATGGCATTTCTCGGGCACAGCTGGGTGCAGAAACTGCACTGAGAGCACGCTGCTTTGGCCATGATGGTCTCCCTGGCGGGATCAAAGGTCTTTCTGGCCAGGATCATATGATTCTTCGGAAATGCCAGAAGTCCTCCCGTTGTCTTGGTAACCGGCTGGGACAGATCGTCCGTCACTGCTCCCATCAGGGGACCTCCCACGATGAAGCGGCAGTCTCCCATTGCTCCGCCTGCTGCCTCCAGCAGTTTTGACAGGGGCGTTCCGATGGGGCAGGATACCGTGACCGGACGGACCACGCTTCCCGCCACCGTGACCAGTTTGTCTGTCACGGGCTTTTCTTCGATGGCGTCGGCGATGTTCAGGACGGTGCTGACATTGCTGACCACGCATCCCACATCCAACGGTATTCCGCCGGTGGGGACCACTTTCCCGGTGACGCAGAACACCAGGTTCTGCTCATCGCCGGCCGGGTAGAAGGACTCGGACAGATAAAGCTCCACTTCCGTGCCTTTCACCTGCTCGGAAAGCGCCTCGACCGCCTCTTTGTAGTGTTTCTTAAGAGCGATCACGGCCCGCTTCGCTCCGATATGGTCCCTGATCACTTCCGCGGTCCGGACGATCCTTTCGGCGTGCTGCTCCATGGCATGGCGGTCCGTGCGAAGCAGCGGCTCGCATTCGATCCCGTTGACAATGAATACGTCCGCTTTGCAGTCGAGCTTTTTATCTGTCGGAAATCCGGCGCCTCCGGCGCCTACGACTCCGGCTTCCCTGATCCGTTCAATCAGTTCCATCACGTGTCTGCTCCTTTATCCTCCGGCCTGTGTGGAAAAGGCATTTCGTTGTTCGTACAAAAGTCCCCGCTTACCCGGTCAGATGATCCTGAATCCGTCTTCCAACACGCACCTTCGTGCTCTGGTAAAGGTTCTTGCGGAGGTCAGGCCTTCCCCTGTCGGAGTGGCGATGGTCAGGGTGGCGTAGCCTTCCCCGTTAAATCCCACACCGGCGGTGGAGGGACCGTTCTTGATAAAGATCGTTGTATTGAGGGCTCTTGCCGCCCTGGTCATGTTCAGATAATTGGTGGAATGCATCAGCGCCGAATGCCAGCATCCCCGCTCCGCTTCCACAGCCCGGCGGATGGCCTGGTCCACGCATTCACAGCGGACGCAGCCCAGTACGGGCATCAGCATTTCCGTTACGACAAAGGGATGATCCTTTGTCACTTCCGCGATCACCAGCCTCGGCTTTCCGCTGTAGGAAACCCCTGACCGGTCCATGATGTAGGTGGCGTCCCTTCCGACAAAATCCCGATTGATCACATATTTGCCGTCTTTTTCGATCAGGACGGTGCGGACGATCTTGTCGATGTCGCCGCCCTTGATCAGCCAGGCGCCGTTTTTCTGCATTTCGTCCAACAGCTGATCAAATACGCTGTTCACGCAGAAGACTTCCTTTTCGGAAACGCATAATACATTGTTGTCAAAGGAGGCTCCGTCCACGATGTCCTTGCCCGCTTTCGGGATGAGGGCTGTCTCGTCCACGATGACCGGCGGATTGCCGGGCCCTGCCGCGATCACTTTCTTGCCGGTCTTCATGGCAACGCCAACTACTGCTTCACCGCCCGTCACGCTCAGGAGCTTGATCTTCGGATGGTTCATGATCACTTCGCTGGTGTGAAGGTCCGGGACAGCCGGACAGCAGATCAGTCCCATGGGACCTCCGGCGTTTACAATGGCTTCATTCAGGATCCGCATGGCTTCCTGGGAACATTTGGCCGCTGCCGGATGGGGATTGAATACCACGGCGTTGCCGGCCGCGATCATGCTGATGGAGTTGTTGACGATAGTCCCCGGCGGATTGGTGGAAGGGGTAATGGAGCCGATCACGCCGAAGGGCGCCTGCTCCACAAGGGTCATCCCGTGATCGCCCGTAAAAACCCGGGGAACGATGTCTTCGGTTCCCGGCGTCTTGTCAGCCACCAGTAAGATCTTGGCGATCTTGTCGGGAACATTGCCGTAGCCGGTCTCTTCATGGGCCATTTCCGCCAGCTTCCGGGCGTTGTCCCGGGAGGCCTGCCGCATGGCCTGGATCAGTTTCTCCCTGTGCTCCATGGTCAGTTCCATGAGCTTTTGCTGGGCGGCGATGGCAGCTTCCACGCATTCTTCCGCGGTTTCAAACATCCAGCCGTTCCCTGTTTTCGGGCAGGGCTTTGCCGCCTCGTTTCCTTCTTTCGCCTGTAAGGTTTCAACCGTCATCCTGACGATCTGTTCGATCTGTTCTCTGGAGAGCATGAATGATTCTCCTTCCCCTTAATCTTATCGCAGTGCCTTTCGCCTGCTACAGTTTGCTGAAGATCCGTTTGTTCCGAAGATCAATGTAATCAATGATCGCGATAATGGAAGTATCTGAAGGCTTCCCGTCCGTCAATGCCGTATTTCTGGAGGAAGATCCGGAGCAGATCATGACGACTTCTCCTTCCCCGGCGCCTACCGCGTCAAAGGCCACCAGGACATTTCCCTTTTCTTCAAAGGTCTCCAGATCGATCGGTTTGACCAGAAGCATCTTCAGCCCCGTCAGCCGGTCTGATTTTGTGGTGCTGACTACCGTCCCCACGACTCTTGCTATCTGCATGCTGCTCCTCCGTTATTTCCTTGTTGGTTGCTTGCCTCTTTTGTTTCTATCCGTTTTTTAAGATTTTTCCAAAAATAAGAATAGTTTGCTGTCGCGATTTGCAAATTTCGGTAAAACAAGAATAGTGCTCTATTCTTTTTTTGCGGTTATCGCTGATTTGCGAATAGTTTTTCCTATTTATTTCACGAAAACTATCCGTTTTTCGCCTGTTTCTCTCAAATAAGAATAGTCCACTATTCTTATTTGGCTGATTTTTTAAAATCGCGAAAAAGTTCAGTCCTTACCCGCTCGCACGACTCCATCCTTACCCTACTCTTACCACCCGGATGCCGGTTTCCGCGATCCGTTCTTTCGCGGCCGGGGTGATCAGGGCGTTCTTCGTGCAGAAGATCTCTTTCCGGTCGTCCCGGAAAGCCAGGTTCAGGTCCCCGGCGGTCACCAGCTCCAGGATCTCGCCATTAGCCGCCGAACTGTCCGCACCGCCAACCATCACGCCGACAGCCGCGCCGGCCGATGCATCGCCAACAGCGCCGTCCCCCTGCGAGGCTCTGATGATCTTCACGCCCCGCTCCCGGCTTCGGTCGGAGGCGGCGGGAGTGATCAGGGCTTTCCGGGTACAGAATACTTCATTTTTTCCTTTGTCCGCTGCGATATTGATATCCGATTCTGTCACCAGCTCCAAAAGCTCTTCCCCGGCCGCCGTCACAGGCCGTACCGTATATAAGGATTCTTTGTCCAGCCGGCAGCCGGACTTGCCCGTCAGCGCCCGGATAACCTTTTCATAGATCCGTGCCGGATCAAAGGTCTCTTCCGGTGCCTGCTCCAAAGCCCCTTCGCCGAAGGGAATGACCTCAGCAATGTCGCCGCTTTGCAAGGCGCAGGCGTTGGCCTCGTCCGTATCCAGATGAAGCTCCAGCTCGTGGCCTTTGCCGGTCCTGCAGATGACCCGCTCCAGAACACAGGGCCGCTCTCCTGCAATGCGGACGCTGACCGCCTGGCCGTCATGCACCCGGAAGGCTTTGGCCTGCTCTTCGCTCAGGTGAAGATGTCTGGCGGCAGCGATGACGCCGCCCGAAAGGTTAACTTCCCCGGAAGGTCCCAGGATCTTGATCCCTGGGGTTCCATCCAAATGTCCCGACATGCGGATCGGAAGATCTTTCAGACCGATCTTCGCCGCATCCGTCAGGGAAAGCTCCACCTGGGTCTCGCTGCGCAGGGGCCCGATGATCCGGACCTTTTCCAATGTCCCTTTAGGGCCGATCAGCGTGACCTGCTCCTGGGCCGCATACTGGCCGGGCTGCACAAGGTCTCTTAAGGGATGAAGGGAATATCCCGCACCGAACAGGGCATGCAGGTCTTTCTCAGAAAGATGCACATGCCGTACGGAGATCCCCACGGGAGCATAGCGAAAGCCCTCTTTCGCCATTTCCGAAAGGATTAGTCTCAGGATCTTTCCTTCCTCCACTGCCATAAACTACCTTCTCCTCATTTGCCCGAAGACGCTTCTTCCGACTACCTTCTCCTCATTTGCTCGATCACGCTTCTTACGATCTGCGCCACTTCATCCTCTTCTGAGGAATGATGGCCGCAGCAGCACTCCCGCTCTTTCTCCGGCTGAGAGCGTCCGCTGTCGCCACCGGAGCGGCAGGAGCTGAACCGGCAGGTATCCTTCTCGCTGCATTCACGGCACAGAGGTCTTCCGCCTGTGGTGATTCCACTGTTTTTCCGGCGTTCGATCAGGCGGTCCACCTGCTCGCAGGTCAGCTCATTGGCCTGGCCGATGATATTGCCGGTATACATGCTGACCGTCGCGTAGTATTCGACGGATTCCATTCTCATCCAGGCTTCCATCACGTTGGAGCCCCAGGTAAGGGCGCCGTGATTGGCCAGCAGGCAGCCGTTGTGAGTCTTGACAAACGGCGCGATGGAATCCGGAACCTCCTGGGTTCCCGGCATGGCGTAAGGTGCGAGCGGGATCTCGCCGATCCCCATGACTGCCTCCGTGAGGATCGCCCTGTTCAGAGGGATCCCGGCTATGGCAAAGGATGTGGATACCGGGGGATGGGCGTGCACCACGGCTCTGACCGAGGGATTTTCGTTGTAGACGCGAAGGTGCATCTTCATCTCGCTGGAGGGCTTCCAGCTTCCCCGAAGGACATTTCCGTCCAGGTCCATCAGCACCAGCATTTCATCCGTCATATAGCCTTTGGACACTCCCGTGGGGGTGCACCAGAGGGTGCGGTCGCTGACTTTGCAGCTGATGTTGCCGTCATTGGACGCCACGAAATTCTTCGCGTACATCCTTCTGCCGACTTCCAGGATATCCCGTTTTGCTTCCAGGTCTGACGGATAACCGTCGTCAAATTGATAGCTCATGATTCACCCTTATGTTTCGTATGTGTGTGCCTTGCATTTTAAAAATGCTTGTGCTACGCTGATTTTGTCTGAATATACCGAAGGAGGAAGTGCCGCAATGCTTGCGATTGCCCGACAGAAGATCATACGAGAACAGCTGAAAGAACACAAAAGTGTCCGCATCGCGGAACTGGCCGATCTGCTTCAGGTAACGAAGGAGACCGTCCGCCGGGATCTGGGATCCATGGAGAAAAGCGGGGAACTCATCCGCACCCACGGCGGCGCCTATATCCTGGACGGCGTCCAGAACGATCTGGATCTTTCCACCCGGCAGGTCCTTCGGATCCAGGAAAAAGAGACCATCGCCCGGAAATGCTCCTTCCTGATCGAGAACGGAGACTATATCTTCCTGGACGATTCTTCCACCGCCTGGTTTATCGCCAGGGAAGTCATGCACCGCAACATTGCCATCCTGACGCCCTCCCTGGAGATCATCAACCTGCTTGCCTCCTGTTCCAATATCCGGCTGTTTGCCGTGGGAGGCGAATACAATGCCTCATCCGGCAGCTTCAAAGGCGGCAACACGATCCGCAATCTGGAACGCTACTACGTGGATAAAGCTTTTATCTCCTGCCGCAGCGTTTCCATGGAAGGAGGCCTCACTGACACCAATGACAGCGATGCGCTCCTTCACAAGCTGGCCCTTGCCCATGCCACGGAAAAATATCTGGCGATCGACACGTCCAAGCTGAACCGCACGTCCTTTGCCACCATCGTTCCCGTATCCGATCTGAACGGCATCATCATGGACAGTCCGTTCCCGCCGGAATGGATGGCCTTTCTGCAGGGAAATGCCGTGCAGATCTACTGAATCCGGATCTACTGATCTTCCTTCTTATCGACGAATTTCTCCACCGGAAGGATTCCCATTTTCTCAAAGGATTCCTTGAACGGTGCATAAGCGATACCCTTTTCGGTAATGATACCCGTGACCAGTTCGTGGTCCGTGACGTCAAAGGCCGGGTTCACTACGCCGACGCCTTCCGGAGCCATCCGCTCCTTGTACCACATCTCCGTCACTTCTTCTGCTTTTCTCTGCTCGATGCGGATCTCGTCCCCGGATTCCATGGTCATGTCAATGGTGGAGGACGGTGCGCATACATAGAAGGGGATGCCGTAATATTTGGCAATGATAGCAACGCCGCTGGTACCGATCTTGTTGGCGAAATCGCCGTTGGCCGCCACACGGTCACAGCCTACGAAAATGATGCCCACCTTGCCGGACTTCATGGTATAGGACGCCATATTGTCGCACTGCACATAGGTATCGATGCCTGCTGCCTGCATTTCATAGGCGCTCAGTCTAGCGCCTTGCAGCAAGGGCCTGGTCTCATCGCAGTACACATGCATATCTTTCGGATCCCAGCCGTTTTCAATGGCGATGTACATCGGCGCCAGGGCCGTGCCGTATTTGGCGGTGGCAAGGGTACCTGCGTTGCAGTGGGTCATGATGCCCACGCCTTTTCCGAGTTTCTCCAGCAGCTCAAATCCGTACTTGCCGATATTTCTGCTGATCTGGATATCTTCTTCCCGGATGGCATCTGCCTCTTCCATCAGACGGACCTTCATCTCCGCCACGGTTTTGGAGTCTTTCTCCGCCAGCAGCACACTGTGCATCCGGTTCAATGCCCAGCTCAGGTTGACAGCGGTGGGACGGGACGAATTGATGTACTCCATGATCTTGGTACATTCTTTGACGAACTCATCCATATCCGTGGTGTCCAGCTTGTCCGCCAGGACGTAGTACGCATAGGCACCGGTGCAGCCGATGGCCGGAGCGCCTCTGACCCGCAGGGAATAGATGGCTTCCCAGATATCCTCTGCTTTGTCTACGGTAATGTATTTGCATTCATTGGGAAGCAGCGTCTGGTCCAGCAGAATGATCGACTTTTTATCTTCTGATAAAACTACGGTATCAAGATTCAGAGCATTTTCCATAATAACCCTCCTGCTTGTCCGGCAGTATGCACGTATAAGGCTGTGCATGCCGATCCGTACGATGATATTTGACTTATTTCCTTACCTGCCCCGGGATATGCCTGATGAAAACAATCAGCGAATGCGTTTTCAGCAGGCAGCATCCCGAGGCAGGTAACTGCTGTAATATTCAGAATGTGACCGCGTTCGGTTTACAAGGCATCTACAGCTTTCACTGCATCCTTCAGCGTATTCAGGAAGCATTTGCCGCAATGCTTGTCCGCACGGTTCATGATGAAATCGATGGCTGCCATGATGCAGATCTTCTCTGCACGGGCGCGCTTCTTTTCATCCTTGATGGTGGTCAGATCCTTGACATTGGCCATGCCCACCGTACGACGGATCAGCTCAAGGCCCGTCACACCGGCGGTATCGGCCAGGATCGTTCCCAGATAATACTCTTTGTATCCCGGGGTCTTGCACATGGTATCCGTCACGTGTTCCTCAAAATACTGATCCAGTTTGGCCTTGGTCATGTTGATGACATCCATGATCACGGATTCGGTCCAGTCGCAGAACTCCTTGTTGCCTGCCACATCGCCGTTACACCATGCGAAAATGATGTTGGCGATCACATTGCCGATATCATAGCCCATCGGTCCGTAGAAACAGAACTCCGGATCAAAGACAATGGTCGATTCCTCATTGATAAAAATGGAACCGGTATGCAGATCACCGTGGATCAGGGACTGGGCGTTGGTCATGAAGTCCATCTTCAGCTTGGCGACTTCCAGCTTCAGCGGATCGTTGTTGTACAGGTATTCCTTCACGAATTCGGCGTTCGGAGCAAAGACATTGTTCCGATGCATTTCATCGTTGTAGGGCTCTGTATAGACCAGTGCTTCCGTAATATCGCAGAGCTGCGGATTGATGAAGCTCTTCTGGAGTTTCTTCTTTTCCTGGTGATCCATGACGGCGTCCGTGGTCCCCATCAGGACCTGTGCCATAAAGGTCGAGATCTGGTCCGCAAATTTCGGGAAGCACTTGTGCTCGAGCATGGCTGTCCGCATGATCTCATGGTCGGAGCAGTCCTGCATGCAGCAGGTGCACATGGTGGTGTCGTAGCAGTAGATCTCAGGAACGTATCCGGGAGCAAGCTTGCCCTGCAGGATCAGGATCTCGGACTCCACGCGGTTCCGGTCCGTATCGATATGCATGTCTTTGGAGATCCGAAGCTCCACGCCGGCTTGCTTGACGATCACAGAATGGCCCTTCGCGTCCTGTACCTTAAATACGTAATTCAGATTGCCGTCCCCGATCTCCTTGCAGGTCATGGTCGGCTCGTCCCAGTTTTTCTGGGGTACTTTTACTTTGGCGTACTCAATGACGTCCGCCTCTTTCATGAGGAAGTACTTTGAAAAATCCATAATTGCCTCCATGTATTAAGAGTTTTCGTTAGTCGTCCTTGCTGGTTGCGTAAGCAGCTACCAGTGCCAGGCACAGAACTGCGCCTTTGACGGCAGGCAGGATGTAATACACAACGCCGCTCATGGTCATACCATTTTCCAGAACGGTGATCAGCAAAGCACCGATGGCTGTACCGATGGCATTGTATTTCTCACGTCCGCCGATACTTCGTCCGATAAATACGGCTGCCAGGGAACTCATCAGGTAACCGTCCGAGCCGTTAACCTGCGCCGCCTGGTTCTTGGAGCAGACCACGATACCGCCGACTGCGATGAACAGTGCCGCGAACATACCGGCCATGAAACGCATCTTCTTGACGTTGATACCGGACAGTTTCGCGGCGGTCTTGTTGCCGCCCATTGCATACAGATACCGGCCGTATTTGGTACGCTCCAGCAGGATAAAGCAGATTGCCACACAGATCAGCATGATGATGATAACCCAGGGGTCGGTACCCAGCATCTTGGATGCGGGTGACCATCCGCTGGCAGGTGCCAGGTCGCCGCCCTTGAAGATGCCGGCCCAGCTTGCTGCCTTCAGACCAGCGGAAATGGAACCGCCGCCTGTATAGGCAAGACCGAGACCGGTATGCACAAATTGCAGGGCACAGGTTGCCAGCATATCCGGAACCTTGCAGACCAGGATCAGGAACATGGTAAGAAGGTACATAACCATGGCAAATACGATGGTCAGTACAATACAAAGCCACAGCGGCATGCCGAACCACAGGAAGAAGGATGCGAATACATAGGCACAGAACGTTCCCAATGTTCCTGCCGACATATCGAATCCATCAGGCGCCATGGAAACGGTGGCTGCCAGAGCGAAGATCGTAACGGTAGACATGGATCTCAGGACCGTGATCAGGTTCGACCAGGAGAAGAACGCAGTCCCTTTGATCAGCGTGAATACGATGATGGAAAGTACCAGGACCAGGACCGCAGCCCAGTTCACCAGCATTTTTCCTACGCTTTTTTTGGAAGTTGACATTTTGATAGTCCTCCATTTTACATCTTTTAAATTAAACGTTTATCATAAGATCAGGCAAATGCTTCCTGCACCTCACCGGTGGAATAACGCATGATCTCAGCTTCATTGGTGTTTTTGGTTTCCAGCTCGGCAGTGATCTTGCCGTCGAACATGACGTACATGCGGTCCGTGATGGACAGCAGCTCGGAGTTTTCACAGGTGGCATAGATCACGCAGTTTCCGTCCTTGGCAATCTGATTGATCAGACGGAAAATCTCCTGCTTTGCTCCGACGTCAACGCCCTTGGTCGGCTCGTCGAAAATATACACGTCACTGTCGGCAGCCAGCCATTTTCCGACCGCCACCTTCTGTTGGTTACCACCGGACAGGAAGGCTACTTTCTGCCGGATGGAAGGTGTGGCGATCTGAAGTTCATCCACGAAATGCTTTGCGTTTTTCGCCGTTGCCCGCTCATTTACAAAACTCAGTTTGCAGAACCGGTTCAGGGAAGCCGCTGCCAGATTGAAATTAACGGTCTCCGCTACCAGAACGCCCTCTTTACGCCGTTCCTCCGGAACCAGGGCGATCCGGTTCTTAACTGCATCTGCCGGTGTTTTTATCTTAAGTTCATTGCCGTTGTATGTGATCTTCCCGGAAGAAGCCCTGTATGCGCCGAACAGGGTCTTGCAAAGTTCTGTCTTGCCGCCGCCTACCAGGCCGGCGATCCCGACGATCTCACCCTTTCTTACATACATGTTGATATTCTTGACTTTTCCGTTTCTCTCGGTAAGGTTTTCAACAACAAAAGCTTTATCTCCAATATCGCATATCTCTTTCGGGAAGTTTTCCTCGAAGGATCTTCCCAACATCTTATCTACAATTTCCTTGGACGTTGTCTTTTCGGTGATCGGGGTGGTATCCACGATCATGCCGCCTCGCATGACAGTGTAGCTGTCACAGATCCGGAGCACCTCATGAATTCGGTGGGTGATGAAGATGATGGCCATGTTGTGGGTCTCACGAAGATGTCTGACAACACGGAACAGCTCATCGGTCTCGGAATCGGAAAGCGGAGCGGTCGGCTCATCCAGGATCAGGAAATTACATTCATTCTGAATTGCCCGGGCGATCAGCACCATCTGTTTCTGTGCCAGGGACAAAGTGCTGCAGATCCTGCGGACATCGATATCCACATTCAGCTGCTTCAGAACTTCCCGGGCTTCCTTGCGCACCCTGGCATAGTTCATGAACAGTTTCCCCTTCATGTTCATGACGATATCATTGAACATAACGTTTTCCGCAACCGTCAGGTTCGGAGCAAGCGCCATATCAACTTCCTGGTACACGATCTGGATCCCCAGTTTCTTGGCATCCAATGGGTGCCTGAGTTCCACAGGCTGTCCGTTATAATACACCTGTCCCGTATAAGTAGGATTGGCACCTGCCAGTACTTTCATAAGAGTAGACTTACCGGCACCATTTGCGCCCATCAGCGCGTGGATCACGCCGGTAGAGACTTCAAAATCAATATTTGAGAGTGCTTTTACACCGGGAAATTCAATTGAAACATCTTTTGTTCCAAGTGTGATCTTTTCCATTAATAGTCCCTCCCAGTCAGGCAGATTGAATCTTCTGCCTGATGCATCAGAACTCACTGCCTTGTTGGGAGCAGCGGGTCCTGACTCTTAAGAAAAAAGGGCGCCAAAGTAAACTTTAGACGCCCTTTCACTTATTTTACTTTGTTAAACAAAATGTCTGAACTTGTGGTTATGTTGACCAGGCTGATGGATTAGTGGCCCAGAAGAGCAACCATCCAGTCACAGGTCGGCATCCAGGACGGATCTGAATAGGAAGCGTCAGCAACCAGATCAAGATTCTCAATGGTAATGCCTTCCTGAGAAGTTACCTGCTCCTGAGTAACGATGGTGGACGGAATCTCCATCCAAGCACCGATCTCCGGATAGTAGCACGGAGCAGCTGCGATGTCATCATACTGATCTGCCAGTTCCAGAGCCAGTACACGGCAAGCGAATTCGCCGTTCAGGTTCCAGTTTGTGGTAGCGCAAGCTTTCCACTGGGATCCTTCTTCCTGCATGAACTGAATGTCCTCATTGCAGATATCAACGGATACCATCGGGATCTGGCGGTTGTTAGCTGAAAGTGCCTGATATACGCCCTGTGCATAAGCATCGTAGCAGCACCAGATACCATCGATCTGATCGTCTGTATACTTAGCCAGAGTAGCTTCTGTTACGTCACGCATGGAAGAGGTTGCCTGCTGATCATTGGTCGGAGCAATTCTCTCTAAGGTAACGATCTTGCCTTCATCTTCGTACGGCTGATAGCCAACCTGACGACGATCGAACGGGCTGTTGTAGCCAGCGCCCTGCTGAACCTGAAGAATGTTCAGAGGCTCGCCTGCTGCTACCTTCTCAGCGTTCTCCGGAAGAGCCATAATAGCTTCTACCAGACCTGCTGCAAAGCCTGCATCCTGCTGGAAGAACTGGGTAACGCCATCGATCTTTGCAACTTCGCCGTTCTCATCTTTGAACGGGGTATCGAAGGTAACGATCTTCAGATCCGGATACTGCTCCAGGATCTTGGAAAGGAATGACCAAGCGTATTCCTGTCCGCCGTGGGAAACCATCAGTCCGTCATAGCCGGAAGCTGCGCACTGAGAAATTCTGTCCTGCCATGTCTCTGCATTGTCATCGCAGAAGAATGTGTCAGCCTGCATTCCAAGCTTTTCAGCTGTGGACTGGAAATTGTCTGACCACATCTGGAAAATGGTTGCCGGGGTCATCAGCATGATGTAAGCAATCTTCTTGCCTGCAACCGGTGACTCAACAGCTTCCCCAGCACTTGCTACGGTGCTTCCCAGGATGCCGACAGCCAGAACACATGCTAAAATCATAGCTGCAATTCTTTTCATCTTCATAAAATGAAACCTCCTTAAAATATTGTGGAAAATTTGGTAAATATTACCAAACTCCTAATTTTTTACATCCTCGATTTTAGCATATTTAGACTCAATGTAAAGATATGATTTTCCGCTTTTGTCGCCTTTGCTTCGTTTTTGTTGTTTTGCACAAATATT
>JAFWOB010000112.1 GCA_017510065.1 Parasporobacterium sp. | reverse complement strand
CCAGCATACCCTTGAGCCATTCAGCGATTTGCTCTAATAGCGCTCCCAAGGGCTGGTACCTCCTTTATCCGATTAGCCGAAGAGGCCGGAAAGCAGAGGCACCAGAGTAATACCGATGAGAGCGACACCGCCGCCAGCCATAAGCTGCTTCATGCCCTGGGACTTGGCACCGGGGTTATCGTTGCCGTAGCCTTCGAGCAGGTTGATCGCGCCCCAGATACCAAGACCGGCACCAAGCGCCACGACGAGAGTCTGCAGTACACCGACTGCACTGTTGAAAAATGCCATAAAGTGTTTCCTCCTTTGTTTGCTCCGCCTGAAGCGGGTGATAGGGTTGATAGAGACGAAAAAAGCCCTCCTCCCGCAGCGCATGTGCACCTATGCCGCAGGAAAAGGGCATGAAAAAGCCGGGGACTGATTCGCGTGTCAGCCTCCGGCTATGTAAATCGATTATTCTTTATCCGTTCTTTGTTCTTCTTTGTCCGCTGTTCTCCGTTCCTCTGACCTCCTCGTGGTAGAAGTAGTCAACAATTATCGGATGTCCCTTCGGAACACGTTCATAAGGCGTTTCATTGTCTACGAACCGGCAGCCGTGCTTCTTTGCCATTTCTTCCGCTTTCTTTTCCAGCGCCTCAAAGTAGCTGCGGTCCTTCCTGTTGTAGATCTCTTCATAAAGCGGCAGAAGCTCCGGATGCTTTTTCGCGATATAGTTCATGATATCTGCCTTGAAGCCGCCCCTGAGATTCAGGTTTTCCAGCCAGATCAGATCGCACTGGTCCTTTGCGCGTTCAAAGATCGCTTCGATATCCGTAATACCCGGGAAGACAGGGGAAATGAAGCAGATCGTCCGGATCCCCGCGTCATAGATCTCCTTCATGGCGGCAAGACGCCGCCCGATGCTTGCAGCCGCATCCATATCATCCTTAAATGCTTCGTCCAGCGTGTTCACAGACCAGGAGACTGTCAGACGGCAGTTCTTATTGATCTCCTTCAGAAGATCCAGATCCCGGAGCACCAGATCCGACTTTGTGCAGATCACGATATCGCCGCCGCTGTCCTTCAGCTCCGTGAGCAGTTTCCTGGTATTCTGATACGTTTCTTCCAGCGGATTATAGCCGTCCGTGACCGTGCCGATCACAATCTTCTGACCGGCATATTTTTTCGGGTCTTTGATGGCTGGCCAGTGTTTCACATCCATGAAGGTTCCCCAGGGCTCCGTATGTCCCGTAAAGCGTTTCATAAAGGATGCGTAGCAGTATTTGCAGGCATGGGGACAGCCCACGTATGGATTGACCGAATAGCCGCCAAGCGGCGTATTCGATTTCGTCATTACACTTTTCGTTTCTATATGGTTTACTTTGATCTCCGGCTGTTCCATGCCTTCTCTTCCTCCAAAACTTCATTCATTGCTTCGGGGAGCTCCTGCACCATGTGTTCCTCCCCGATGATCGGAACCAGATCTTCCTTCATAAAGACTGGTATATTCTTTCTGTGCGCCTGTTCTGTCAGGCTGTATGCCCACTCCGGCGCAGTATGGACCTTTTTCTTCATGGGACCGGTCATTGTTCCGACAACGATCCAGTCGATCCCCGTCAGATCCACTTCACCGGGATCATCGAACAGCGGCTCAAACGTCACATGATAATACTTCGCTCGGACGTTTTTGCGCAGCGCATCCAGCCGCCAAAGCTCGGATCTTCTTGTCACCGTGACTCCGAACCAGGCATTCTCCAGGTCTGTATGGATATTCAGCAGGTCCGGCCGCTTGGAAAGGAAGATCGCCTGATGCTGCGGCTGCTCACGTAACTTCTCAAATGTGGCACCCAGCCATTCCTGTTTCCACGCACACAGATCACTCATGCCTGTCAGCAGCCAGTTTCCGGGTTTCTCCCGGTCAAGCAGATGGAGTTTCTGCCCGTAGTACTCCGGCACAGAGAAATCATCCGTGATATGGAACCGTCGGCAGTTGTTTCTGGCATAACAGTAATCGCAGCCCACGGGGCATCCGACCACCAGGTTCAGATTTTTGATCAGGTCTTTAATGCAGACACTCATTTCGGCTGCCACCCTTCCAGGTTCAGACGGATCCTTTCCAGACAAGCCTCAAAGGTCCGGATCTCATCTTCCGTAAAACCCTGATAATAAATCTCGCTCATCCTGTCAGAAATGGCATCATAATCATCCTTCAATGCTTTGGCCATATCGGTAAGGAAGAGCAGGGTCTTTCTTTTATCTCCTGGATCCTGCTGTCTTATGATCAGTCCGGACTTCTCCATACGCTCCAGCATTGTCGTCAGGGAAGTGATTGCCAGACCGCACTTCTCTGAGATCGTTTTGATTGGCACACCGTCTTCCTGCCAGAGCACATAAAGGATCCTGCCCTGAGCTCCGTTAAATGCCTCTATTCCCTGAGAAGCCAGTATTTTTTCAAAAACACGGTCTCCCAACTGCTTGATCTTGGAGACCTGAAAACCCCCGTTTGTTCGCATAAAAAATCTCCTATATGGTAGTATATTGCTACTATATAGGAGTATTATGCTTTTGTCAACTGTTTTTTATGATCTCATGAAACCGCCCAGACTCTCACTCGCCATCTGTAATACGCCTTCGATTATGCCGGTTCCGGCAGTGATAAGGACCAGAAAGACTTCCATCACAATCAGGATCGCCATGGAATTCCAGGTGTGCTGCACGATGGTGAAGATGATGCAGCCGAACACGATGAGCATCAGAGCACCGAGGATAAAGGATGAGACCTCCATCCCTATCTTAACCAGCAGCCGGAGGATAGCGAGGAGCAGTACTACCGGCAGCAGAAGTATTTTCCCAATCAGTTTTATCAGAAACATCGCAGAGTCCTCCTATCTTTAGTTCCATTGTAGTCGATTCTCCCTGCAGCTCAAGGATGTCACCGACTATGTAAGATGCGGGACGAATCCCGCATCCCTTTCCGGCTTGATCAGCCGAACAAGCCGGAAAGAAGAGGCACCAGGGTGATGCCGATAAGGGCGACACCGCCGCCAGCCATCAGCTGCTTCATGCCCTGGGACTTTACTGATGTGCGATAAAGAAGTAATAGAAGTGTAAAAAATTTTGCCGTTCCTATCCGGCACT
>JAFWOB010000111.1 GCA_017510065.1 Parasporobacterium sp. | reverse complement strand
TGTTCTTACTGCCCCCTTTCAGTCTTCTACCTTGATCGTTACTTTATCCCCGGCATCCAGCGGCATGAAGCTGTGACCCGGCCCGATCTGCATATAAGGAATTCGAAGCATCAGCTTCAGCTCCAGTTCATGCTCTCCGGTGCTGACGCCTCCCGGATAGATCACATGGATCTTTGCCGGTACCACCTGGCTCCAGAATTCCGTCACGGCCATTTTAACCTTATAGACCGGCATTTCTTTTCCGTTCAGTTCAAACGTTACGGCTTCCTGCGGCACCAGCTCTCCGTCCAGTCTTACTTCCAGTTCATCAATGTCAGACAGATAATGCCCTCTGTAATATGCCAGCTGAACATCGAAGGAAAATCCATTCTTTTTGCCATTGATGTACTCATGGCGGAAGGAATCCTTCTTGACGATCTCTTCATTCAGCGGCATGCGCATTGCAAATCCCATTTTGCTACCTCCTGCTATATTAATCTTCGATCTTACGACTGCCGATGTATATGGAAATGATAATGCCGAATATCAGCATACCTCCCATGGCCGCGATAAACTGGTTCCCCGGCGTGTTCCCACCGAAAACGGTGGCTAATCCGCTCAGGACCACCGGAGCGATCAGGCCTCCTACGCTGCCGACAATGGAAAAGATTCCGCTGGCCTTTGCCACAGCATCTTTATCTACCGAAACACTGATCAGATATCCTGTCATGGCGTTAAAACAGCTCGGCGCGATCCCGCAGAGCGCACTGGCGATCAAAATCCCTGCCATTCCGGGCACGAACATGACAACAAAATACCCGGTGCCCGCCGCAAACACCGCGAAGGGCAGCGTCGCTTTTTTCAGTTTTGTCACGATCCTGCTGAAAAGAAGCCCGGTTGCGGTTGCCACCAGCGCATTGACTGCGGTTGCCAGACCCGAAGCACTGGTATTGTTCGTCAGGTTCTGGGTGATATACATACTGATGTTGACCCCGTATGCACTGATAAACAGCGTAAATACGAAGGAAATGGCACACAGTTCATAGACCATCCGGGTCAGTTTCATATCGGAAACTTTCTTCGTGCTTGCAGGCGGCGTCATCGGAAGCATGAACCACACGACAACCGCGCAGAGGAAGGACAGCAGATACACCAGATAAAAATATCTGAGGCCCGATCCGGCCAGGATCCCGCCGATCATATTCCCTACGATGGTCCCGATCCCCATGCCGACCACATGCAGTCCCATATATCCGGCACGTTTTTCCGGCTCGAAAAATTCCGAGATGATCGCGGTATTTAAAGGACCGGTGATGCCGAATCCAAATCCGATCAGCAGCCGGGAAATAAATAAAACATAAAAATCAGCAAAGAAAAACGGCGCCACTCCGCAGATCCCTATGATCAAAAGGCCTGCGATGGCGATATATTTCTTACTGAACCTGGTAGTCAGAAATCCTATGACCAAGGCCCCTACGATGATCAGCGCATAGGGAAGCGTCTGCATCAGCTGGATCACACTGGTACTGATCTGCGTATAGGAAACAGAGATCAGGCCCAGCACGGGCATCAATCCTGTAATGCTGAATCCATACGCCGCGGCGATGGCAAAGATACTGATGGCGACTTTTCTTTTTTCGTTCATAAAAAATCCTTTACCCTGTAAACAGACTCTTTCTTTTACAGTTTATATAACTCTTTCGGGATCAAATATGCCTTATTTTTCTTGTTTTTTATCTGATATTCACATTGTGGTTTTGTTAATTCTGTTTTCAGGTCAAAATAGTAAATGAAATTTCACCTTCTATAAGGGGTCCGATCGGGGCCACTGCAACGAATGGGGCTTTGCAACAGGGTCATGTAACGAAATCGAGGCTGTGCATGATTTTTTGAAAAAAAGTGTAACAAAATCGAGGCTGTGCATGATTTTCAAAAATGTGCTGCAACGAATGAGGCGCTGTGCATGATTTTTACCCCTGTTGGGAGGCTGAAATCATGCATAGCATCGGATATGTTACAAAAAATCATGCATAGCATTGATTTCGCTGCAGGGATGTTTCCTAAAATCATGCACAGCGCCTTATTCGTTACATCCTGTGCCAGTCAAGCATCCTCACTCTGCAAAAACTTCCGGAAATTACCGGGTGACAATGTCTTTCTGCTGAAAGGGCCGTCGCACTTATGCGACGGCCCCTGTTCTATGAATCAACTTGATCCGTTTTTATTTCGCTTCTCTGATCTGTTCGCAGATCTCGAAATATTTGTCATCTGAAAGATAGCGAAGAGATATGTTATCCGACTTCCCCGCCATTGGACGGAAATAGCTGCAGTTAACAACCATTAAGCCAAAAGAATGAGGGGACAACATATTTTTGATAAAGCCTGTTGCTTTTTTTAACATCTCATTTTACCTCCTAATAGATTTTATTGACTTAACGGTCCGTATTCTACATTATCCACAGGGTAAATATAAGATGTTTTATTAGCCAATATTTAGTCGATATTGACATTTCTGTTTTCTTACCGGATGATCTTATAGTAGTCTTTCTTGTGCTCGATGGGTTCCGGAAATCCTCCTTCCGGGTATCCGAGGATCACATTGCCCACACCGACATACTCGCCTTCATATCCGGCTTCCTTAAGAAGGGCTTTCCCCAGATCATCCTCAAGCATTCCTTCCGCCCGGTTGATCCATCTGCCGCCCAATCCCAGGGCATAGGCTGCATTCAGCATGTTTCCGATGGCCAGGGAGCCGTCCTTCACCGCATTTTCCGTAGGCACAGCCGCGACCACGATCAGGGTCGGAGCTCCATAAAAGACATCCCAGCCCTCCGGGGCTCCTGCGATCTTTGCATTCAGGACACAGAGTTTGTCGATCCACTCACGGTTCTGGACAACAATAAAGACCGCTGTCTGTTTATTCCCGCCGGACGGTGCATTCATCCCTGCTTCCAGGACCTGCATCAGTTCCTCATCGGAGATCTGTTCCTCCTTATAATTCTTGACGCTTCTTCGATTGATGATATCTTTAACAGTTTCTTTCATGATGCCTCCTTTATAAATGTTGTCCGGTTTTCCCGGATCTGTGTTACAATATCTGTACAAGATAAGTATACCGTGCCGTTTTCGGATCCGCAAGCCACCCCGGTCAGGCCGGGACATGAATCACACTATGGACGAAGGAATTCTTTACAAAAAAACCGATGATATCGAAAACCTGTCCCTCTATGGTTATGACGTATCCTATACATACCTGAACAATAACTGGGCCCCGCATTACCACAGGGCTCTGGAACTGATCTACATCCTGGAAGGAACAGCCACCGTTTTCATGAATAAGCAGAAATATGTCCTGAAGCCCAAAGACATTCTCGTCATTGACAGCATGCGTCTTCATGAACTCGTGTACCGGAAGCGCAAAGCCACCGGGATGCTGGTTGAAATATCCAAAAGTTACATGAAGAAGTATCTTCCGGAAATAGAGCAGATGGATATTGAATTCTGCAGCCAGCAAAATGAAGGGAAGGAAGCAGAGACCGCCCGGCTGCAGGAGATCATGGAAGAGATTTCCCTGGCGTACCGGGATCACGCCCGGGGATTTATGCTGAAGAGCGCCAGCCTGATGCTGGAGCTTCTTTCCATCCTGACAGAATGTTTCAGCACCAATGCGTATGATATAATACCGGGCCATTTTATCTCCAGGATGGAACACCTGGGAGATACCATTTCTTTCATCGAAGAAAACTACCAGCGGCCCATCACCCTGCAGGAAGCCGCAGATCATGTGGGCTTCAGCAAAGAATATTTCTGCAGATATTTTAAAAAGAACTCCGGATATTCCTTTATGGATTTCCTCAGCAATGTAAGGATCAACCATATCTACCAGGACCTGCTGCTTACCACGGATCCGATCAATGAGATCATTGACCGGAACGGCTATGCAAATACCAAGCTGTTCTACGAAAAATTCAAAGAAAAATACGGACTTACCCCGGGGCAAGTCCGTAAATTCCACGATGCCGATCAGCAGTAGAATTAGAAGTTTTTATACCGTTCCATCTGCTGTGCGATATATTCTTTGTTCTCGATCAGTTTCGGAACACAGACCGTGATCATATTCTGGATCTCGTCATGATGTTCGTAAATACCGATCGTGGTGTTTCTGGCTCTGGCGATCTGCTCCTTCGGCCACTCGACGGAAACCTTTCCATCGGCAATCTTCAGCTTGCCCCAGATACCGCAGACCGGGCATTCCACATCTTCCGTTCCGTGAAGGGCGATCAGGCTGTTATGGCATACCGGACAATCGCCGTCATCGCCGGCCCAGGTATCCACTTCATCATAGGGTTTTCCGATGGACTGGGCAACTGCCGTTCCAAGATCGGCACACTTCTGAAGCAGTTCCTTGTCAAGGATCGGGCTTCCTGTCCGTCCCTGGTCATAGGCATCCACATGGCCCACACATTTCTGGCAGAAGGAAAAATCAAAAAGGTGCAGCATCGGAAGACCGAAAGCCACCCAGTTATGGGTCTGTGCACCGCCTACTGAAATATAAGCAGAGTAGCGGTCTTTAAAATACCTGGCATCCAGAAGTTCTTTCCCTTCCGCTTCTCTCTTTTTATTCTCCTCGATCATATTCGCCCTGTCATGAGCCGGGCACAGTCTGTCCAGGAAGTTCTTGAACTGACCAACGATCCCCACCGCATAAACAGGCGCTCCGATGATCACGCCGTCACAGTCATAATATTTTTCCGCCAGTGCCTGATAATCATCCTTGAATGCACAGCCGATCTCCACGGATCCTTTCTCCCTTTGCCGGCTGCAGAAATCACAGGCGTGACAGTGTGTGATCTCCATCTTCATGGTGTTGACAAATTCCACCTCTGCTCCGGCCTCTTTCGCGGCAAACAATGCTTCCTTTACCAGGATGTCGCACCGCTCGTTCTTTCTTCCAAAAGAAATGCCTAATATTTTCATCGCAATCTCCCCCTTTATGATTTTACCAGTAGATTTTTCCAAGCACCTGCTTCATATAATAGGAAGACAGTGCCATCGCCGCAAGATAATCCGGCGCGCCGTCGTCTTCAATGGAGACCCATCCTTTAAATCCGGACTCTGCAACTTTTTTCCACAGTTCCTTCATCGGGACCGTTCCCTCGCCGGGCTCCCAGAACCACCGATGACCATCGTCACAGATCTCCACATCTTTCGCGTAGCGGACCTCGTCAGCCACTCCCGGATCTGCCGTATCTTTCCAATGGAAGGTGCAGATCCGATCCTTATAGGTGTCATAGAAATCCAGCACATCGTCTCCCATCAGCACGACCTGGGCAGTATCCAGACAATAATGTACACATTCCGGGTCTGTAATGTCAATCAGTCTGCGATGATTTAATTTATTTGTCACACAGAAAAACTCATTGTGGATGCCGACCTTGATCCCGTTGTCCTCGGCATATCTGCCGATCTCATTCAGGCAGGAGGCGATGTTCTGCAACCCTTCCTCATCCAGGGGACCGTTTCCGTAATAGTTATTTCCCGGGCAGGTATTCAGATGGATCCCGCCAAACTGCTTCAGGGTATCCACGGCTGCCTTTCCTGCTGCCACGACTTCCTCATGCTTTTCCTTAATATGGGAATCGTCACATCCATGGAACATGCCGCTGACTTCGATGCCATGATCCGCCGCAAAGGATGTAAACTCCTTAGGACTTCCGAAAAGTCCCAGGATCTCTGCCAGATCCCAGGGAGCCAGCTCGATCCCGTCATATCCCGTTGCCTTATGATACCTCAGGATCCGATCCCAATCCATGAAATAGCAGTTGTTGGACATATCCTCATAATAAAAATCCCGGAAATTATCGATCTTCTTATAGGGAATGGTCTTCCAATGGTTCATGTGCGAAAGCTTGATATTATTTTCCATTTTTCCACCCTCCCTTATCGATCTAACTGCGTGTCAATATAATACCTGGTCCTTAAGATGGACCTGCTGATATCATAGGAATTCCTGGGATTAAACACATAGGTTCCCTGATAGCCCGCTTTTTCAAGGCAGCAGATGACTGCCTTCAGATCCACCTTACCGAATCCCGGATCGGTAAATACCTTGGTGGCGCCGCCCGCCGGAAACTCCGGAAGCGCCGTCTTCCAGGTCTCGTCCCAGTCTTCAAAGGAAGTATCGGTCAGATGAACGATCCCGATCCTGCCGGCATTGTCCCTGATAACCTTCTCGATGTCGTCTCCTGCGGCTGCCAGGTGGGCCGTATCAAGATCCAGCATGACTTCCCCATCCAACTGATCCAGGAACGCGGTGATCTTTTCCCCGCGAAGAAGACCCCAGTACTCGTTTTTCAGGCACAGCGTCCCACCTGCGGTTTTCACCTGCGCCGCCAGCCGTTTGATCACGGCTTTTGTTTCCTTCAGAAACTCCTCTTCGCTTTGTTCGCCCAGAAGATTGTGAACCTGAAACCACGGTGGCGTGACAGATAAGGTAACCACTTTGCAGCCGGCTTCCGCGGCGAAAGAGATCGCTTCTGACGCAAAATGCTCCATGGCTCCGAAATACATGGGGAGCACGCCCCGGCAGAACAGCGACGGATTCATATGCACACAGTCAATGGATCCGATCCCGTTTTCTTTCAGGAACTGCATATAACCAGCCACGGTCTCAAACTTTGTGGTAATGGAGCGAAGAGTCCTGGGAATCCCTGACCGGCCGCCGAAATCCCATTTCGGCTCATAGGGGATCTCGATACTGTGAAAGCCGCCTGCGCAGATCAGATGGTTCAGTTCATCCCAGTAATATTTGCTTTCCCGTTTATTCCGGTTGGGATACTGATTGTCCAGATCCACTACTTCTGTGCTGAAACAGTAGTTCCTCATGATCAGCGCACCTCCCATAATGCCCAGTCCTTGCCCATCGGGGCGGTCGGTTTGCAGCTTGTCTGCATGATGTAAGCGCTGCCTGTCTTGGCGGATTCTTCAAAAGCATTCAGAGCTTCCACCACATGTACGGAAATGTCTGTACTCATGCGGCTTTCCCGTCCGTCCAGGATCGCCTGTGCCATATCGCTTACGCCGAGTCCTCTCATGTTGGCGCGGTGTTCCGGGTTTTCCGGGAATTCCATTTTTGCTTCTTCCTGGCAGTTGTGCTGATTGGTCACCATGGTAATGATCTTCGCGGGATGCGGCTCGGTAACGGCTTCTACGATGTTTTTCAGTTTTTCACCGTCATACACGATCACCGGTCCATTGTAACTGTCCGGATCCGGAGCATAGACGCTTCCCTTGGTTCCATACACTTCCAGCAGCGGAAGAGAGGTGCTCCAGGTATCAAAACTCATGGTCATGGTTCCGATGGCTCCACAGACAAATTCCAGGATGGCTGTATAGGTGGTGGGAACTTCTGTGCGGGTTTCCACGCCGAGAATATTCCGGACCGGTCTTCCGGATGCGGTGTAGCAGGAGATCTTTTTGATCGGTCCCATAAAATACACGAGGGCTGTCAGATAATAGGGTCCCATGTCAAACATCGGGCCGCCGCCTGTTTTATAATAAAATCCCGGATTGGGATGCCACAGATCATGACCGGCACAGGTCATGTTTGCGGTAAATCCGATGGGCTCTCCGATCACGCCGCTGTCGATGATCGCCTTGCTCTGCTGCAGGCCTGCGCCAAGGAAGGTATCCGGCGCTGCCACGCACATCAGGTTTTTCTGAGCGGCCAGGGCGGCCAGTTCCTTCGCTTCTTCGAATCTGAGGGCCAGCGGTTTTTCGCAGTAGCAGTGCTTTCCTGCTTCCAGGATCTGCTTATTAACGCTGTAGTGGGCAGCAGGAATGGTAAGGTCCAGCACCAACTGAATCTCCGGATCCGCCAGAAGTTCTTCCACTGTATAGGCTTTGATCTGGAACTTTTCTGCTGCCTCCTGTGCCTTCTGAACGAACAGGTCAGCCGCGCCTGCCAGTTCCACATTCTGATAGTGCTGTGTAAGGTTTGTCATATAGACATCTGCAATGGTACCGCAGCCGATGATACCGACTTTTACTTTCTTTTCCATGATCCTTTCTCCTTTTATTTAAATTGCTCCATTACTTCATCATCCAGTTCGAAAAACAATGTCTTGTAGCCGTCTCTCTGTTCAAACTTGGCATGCACCGGAAGCGGAAGCTGATTGCGCAGGACCTTGGCCTGTTTCTTTTTGATATTTGTAATGGTGGCATTGAAAGAAACGCCGTCCTCCAGTTCCACGATCCCGTAGCAGTAATGTCCCAGATCGTCATTCCAGGGATCTGCATTTAAGGTAGATACTGTGATCAGGCTCCTCAGCATTCCCTTGCCTTTCAGCTCGACCCATTCTGTCTCATGGTAGCCGCATGTATTGCAGGCGTACCGGGGAGGAAATTCGATGGCACCGCATTCCTTGCATCTGCGTCCCAGGAGCTTGCCCTGTTCCAGACCTTCATAAAATACAGAAACGATTTTTTCGATCTTCATCTCA
>JAFWOB010000013.1 GCA_017510065.1 Parasporobacterium sp. | reverse complement strand
GGATCTCATCTCTTTTCTCTGTCACAGCGCCACCGCCTCTCTGGGCCTGTTGTGATGAGGCTCTCCGGCGGCCTGCTCCATCTTTTCTTTCAGCTGCGCAAGCACCGAGGGTTTCCCGTAAGCAGCCTTGGTCTCTGCGACTTCCGCCACATCAGAGATATCTTCTCCGGCAACCGGCACATCCCGCTCATCCATATTCAGGGCTGCATCCAGCTCTGCGAGTCTGGCGCTCTTTTCCCTGAGCTCCTCTTCCTGCGGGAAGGGCTTTCCGGATTCTTCCTTTGCCGCCGCCTGCTGCTGATACAGATTATCCAATGTATCCTGTACTTTTTGCATCCGGTCCGGCATTGCGGTAAGGCAGTTATCCAGGCGGGTGATATTTCCCCTGGCATCCGTCCCCAGGGTAGCCCGGTGACTCATGCTGCCCTTCAGGATGATTTCGAAATCCTTCCGGAAGCTGTCATAGGTGAGTTCCATGGCAAAGCCCCGGTAACTGCCGATAGGAACGGCTGCATCACTGCCTTTGTATTCTTTGCAGGCGGCAAGGATCGCCTCGCCCGCTGCTTCTTTGTCTGTAAACTTCCTGCCTTTCACCTCCATCCCGACAAAATCCTCTTTTGGCAGTGGATGTGCTTCCACGGTTTTCAGATCCCTCTGGAACCCTGCGATATACCCCTTGTTCCGTTCGATCTCTGCCGGGAAATATTTCAGCAGCTTATCCTCCAGCCGGTACTGCTTGCTCTGGTGGTCTGCTTTCAGCACTTTCAATCTTGCTACATCCACATCCAGATCCATCTTTTCCCGGATCAGCGGATTGCCAGCGCACAGTGCTTTGATCTCCGCGTAGGAAAGGGCCTGCTCATCCACATCGTCACAGGAGCGGACCGGGGATTTACTGGTCATGATCTGGCTGATGAATTTCTGCTTATTCTCCAGTGTCTGATAGAGGTAAGCGTCGAAGGTTCCCTCCGTCACATACTGAAAGACTTTGACCTCCGGGTTCTGGTTTCCCTGCCGGATGATGCGTCCGTTTCTCTGCGTCATATCCGCAGGCCGCCAGCCCACATCCAGATGGTGGACAGCGATCAGGCGATCCTGGACATTTGTACCGGCTCCCATCTTCTGGGTGCTGCCAAGAAGCACGCGAACCTGTCCGGTGCGGACCTTGGCAAACAGCTCTTTCTTCTTTGCCTCTGTGTCGGCATCATGGATAAATGCGATCTCTGCTTCCGGGACACCGGATGCCATCAGTTTACTCTTGATATCGTCATAGACGTTGAAGGTTCCGTCATTCTTCGGCGTGGAAAGGTCGCAGAACACCAGCTGTGTCAGCTTCCGGTCTTTGCCGTCCTCCCAGATCTTCAGCACATTGTTCACACAGGCGTTGAGCTTGCTTCCCGGATCATCCGGGAGAAGCGGGTTCATGAGTCTCTGGTCGAGGCCGATCTTCCTGCCGTCGGAGGTGATCTTCAGCATGTTGTCCACGGACGGATCCACGCTGCCGCTGTGCACCCTGGCCGCCCGCTCGGAAAGCGATGCCACCATATCCTTCTGGATCTCGGAAGGCTGCACCACCACCGTTTCAAACTTTGCATCGGGAACCGGCAGATCCAGCTGATCGCTGGTCTTGATATCCGCCACTTCCTTGAACATGGACATAAGTTCCGGCAGGTTAAAGAACTTGGCAAAGCGTGTCCTGGCACGATAGCCGGTTCCCTCCGGAGCCAGTTCAATTGCCGTGGTCGTTTCTCCAAAGGTGGAAGCCCAGCAGTCAAAGTGCGAAAGCCCTTTCTGCTGCAGCGTTCCGTACTGGAGATAGCGCATGACCGTGTAAAGCTCCGTCATGGAATTGCTGACCGGTGTGCCGGTGGCGAACACGACACCCCTGCCGCCGGTGATCTCATCCATGTACCTGCACTTCATAAACATATCCGAAGACTTCTGCGCCTCTGAGGTGGACAGGCCTGCCACATTCCGCATCTTCGTGTAAAGAAACAGATT
>JAFWOB010000110.1 GCA_017510065.1 Parasporobacterium sp. | reverse complement strand
TCATTGGCACCGGACATGAACGGGGAACGGAACATTTCATTGAAAAAATTATAAACAGGATCTCTCTTAGCAATATACATAATTTTCCTCCTTTATCGGATGCTGCCGGCGGACCGGTCAGCACATGTTTTCTTTATAGTTGTCATATCTGTTATACGTAAGATAGCACAGACTGTTAGCACTGTCAAGAGGTGAGTGCTAATTAAATTGTGATAATTCTGTGAAATACTTTGTGAATTGCAAGGACAAAGAAATAATGGTATCATTAACGGTACTGTTAAGAAGCCCCGTCTGCAGAGCGGGTTGGGATTGCCATGGGAAAACTGTTTATTTTGATCGGGAAAAGTGCATCCGGTAAGGACTCCGTCTATAAAAGACTGCTGGAGGATCCGTCCCTTAAACTGGTCCCTTATGTAGGGTTTACCACGCGTCCCATCCGATCCGGTGAACAGGAAGGCCGGGAATACCATTTTGTAACCTGGAAGCAGCTCCGGGAATATGAAGCCTCCGGGCGGCTGATCGAAAAAAGAGTGTATCATACGGTACACGGGGACTGGTGCTATTTCAGCGTGGATACGGAGCATGTGGACCTGTCCCGCCATGATTACCTGTACATCGGAACGTTGGAATCCTATCTTCCTCTTCGCAGCTATTACGGAGAGGACCGGGTGATCCCTCTGTATCTGCAGGTGGATGACGGCGTCCGGCTGCAGAGGGCACTGGATCGGGAAAAGTCTCAGGAATCCCCCAAATATGCGGAAATGTGCCGGCGATTCGTTGAGGACGGGAAGGACTTCAGCGAAGAGAGACTTGCGCAGGCCGGGATCAGCAGACGATTTGACAATACACAGTTCGATACGTGCATTCAGCAGATATGTGAGTATATCAGGCAATGGCAGAGATCCGAGGAGTGAGTGGCAACCAGAAGAATATCAGGTACCTTTCCGAAGCCTGGCAAAGAGGCAGGATCTCTCACGCTTACATCATTGAGGGACCGGAGGATTCGGACAAGGAGCGGTTTGCGGACAGTCTTGCAGCTGCGCTGTTATGCACACAGACAAAGCCGGGACAGCTGCTGTTGTCGGAGACATCTCCCTGCGGCAAATGCCCGTCCTGCATCAAGGCGGCGTCGGGGAATCATCCGGATATCATTCATGTGCGGCATGAGAAGGCAACCGTCCTTTCGGTCCGGGAGATCCGGGAGCAGGTGGTGGCGGACATGGCCATCAAGCCCTACTACGGACCCTTTAAGATCTATATAATCCGGGATGCGCAGCTGATGAATGAAAGCGGGCAGAACGCCCTGTTAAAGACCATCGAGGAGCCGGAGGAGTACGGGATCATTTTCCTTCTGACGGACAATGCGGACGGCTTCCTTCCGACGATCAAAAGCCGCTGCATCCGGCTCAGCATGGATCCCCTTCCGAAAACGGAAACGGCAGAGCATCTTCTGGACGACGCCGGAAGAAGCGTTGTGCAGATCCTGGAACAGGTCAGGGACATGAACGCTGTGAAGATCAGCAAAGCTGCAAAGGACCTGGAAGGATATGAAAAGACACAGGTCCTTGCGCTTATGAGGCTGTGGTTCCGGGACATGATGGTCTATAAGAGCACGAAGGATGCGAAGCGGCTGTATTTTCCGGACGATCCGGCGCTTCGGCAGATGGCAGAGGAGATCCCCTTTGAGCATCTGAATGAGATCCTCATTGCATTGGATGAGACGACGGACCGGATGAACGCAAATGTAAAAGCAGAGGCAGCATATGAAACGCTGCTGCTTACTATAAGAAGGAACAGCATAAGAATATGACAAAAGTATTAGGAATCAAATTCAGACAGACAGGAAAGATCTATTATTTTGATCCGGGCGAGCTGGAGATTGCCAGCCAGAAATACGCGATCGTGGAAACCGCCCGCGGCCTGGAGTACGGAGAGATCGCAGGTCCTGTCAAGGAAGTCAGTGAAAATGAGATCGTTGCGCCGTTAAAGCCCGTCATCCGTCTTGCGACCAAAGACGACGACAGGATCTTCGAGGAGAACCGGGTGAAGGAAAAGGACGCCTTCAATGTCTGCCTGGAAAAGATCGAGAAGCACGGTCTGGAAATGAAGCTGGTGGACGTGGAGTATACCTTTGACCGCAATAAGATCCTGTTCTATTTCACGGCGGACGGCCGGGTGGATTTCCGCGAACTGGTAAAGGACCTGGCTTACGTGTACCATACCAGGATCGAGCTGCGGCAGATCGGCGTCAGGGACGAGACCAAGGCCATGGGCGGTTACGGGATCTGCGGAAGACCCTTCTGCTGCCATACCTGGCAGACGGATTTTGTTCCGGTATCGATCCGCATGGCAAAGGACCAGAACCTTTCCCTGAACCCCACCAAGATCTCCGGATCCTGCGGCAGGCTCATGTGCTGCATCAAGTACGAGGAAGAGGCTTACCGGGAGCTCAACAAGAAACTTCCGAAGCCGGGAGATACTGCGACCACGGAAGACGGCTACCACTGCGTGGTGGATTCCGTCAATATCCTGAAGCAGAAGATCCGCGTGATCGTCCACATGGATAACGACGAGAAGGAAGCCAGGGAGTACGGACCGGATGACCTGAAGTTCCAGCGCCGTGGCAAGAAAGGCAATCAGGACCAGGCGGACAGGATGTCAGAGGAGGAAATGAAGGCACTGAAAGCTCTGGAACAGGAATGATATGGACGTGATCTTAAAAGAAAACGAAAGAATCGATGACCTGGAACGGAACGGATACCGCATCATCCAAAACAGCAGAAAGTTCTGCTTTGGAATGGATGCGGTACTTTTATGCGGATTTGTCCGGGAAGCGGAGCAAAGCCGGGAATGGAGCCGGATCGCGGACCTGGGCACAGGAACGGGGATCATCCCGCTGCTTCTGCACGGAAGGCTGGTGGGAAAGGATCGGATCCCCTCCGGAAAGCAGATCGTCGGGCTGGAGATCCAGCCGGACATGCAGGAAATGGCGTCCCGCTCCGTCCGCCTCAACGGCCTGGAAGATGAGATCACGATCCTGGAGGGAGACATCAAGGAAGCAGCTAGCCTTTTGGGGCGGGGGCAGTTTGAGGTGGTCACCTCCAATCCGCCCTACATGAAGCAGGGCGGCGGCATCGCCAACCCGGAAAGTTCCAAGGCCATTTCCCGGCATGAAGTGCTTTGTAC
Organism: Parasporobacterium sp.; assembly: GCA_017510065.1. Lineage (GTDB taxonomy): Bacteria > Bacillota > Clostridia > Lachnospirales > Lachnospiraceae > RGIG5612. The sequence continues at coordinate 716 of JAFWOB010000110.1, read as the reverse complement.
CTTTGAAGATGTCGCGGCGCAGGCAGCAGCCCTTCTGGTGCCCGGCGGAAGATTCTATCTGGTGCACCGGCCGGAGCGCCTGGCCGAGCTGATGGAGATCCTGCGGAAATGCAAACTGGAGCCCAAGCGGCTCCGGATGGTCCATTCCTTCGCAGACGCGGACGCCACTATGGTCCTGATCGAAGCAGCCCGGGGCGGCGGGACCTTCCTGAAGGTGGAAAAGCCGCTGATCATTTATAAGGACCGGAATGTCTACACGGACGAGATCCTGGAGATCTACTATTATTAAATCAGGCATCCGGTTGGGCGCCGCCCGGACATTTCTAAAAACAAGGGGCTTATTTCAGCCTTGTATTAGAAAAAAACATGATTTCTAAAAATCAGGCCAAATTTCAGGGCTTTTTTCAGAAAAGTCATGGAAAATAAAGGCAGCCCCCGGTATTTTCTAAAAAAACAGGCAAAAAGAAGGCCATATTTTAGAAAATCGAAATTTTTCTAAAAAAGCCCCCGATTTACAGATGCTTTTTTAGAAAATGCCCTTTTCAAGGCCTTCATTTTTCAAGACCTGCATTTTGGCCGAGGATGTCGGATGGCATTTGTTAAGAGGATCATAGAAATGGAAAAGAAAACAGGAACACTATATCTGGTCGCAACGCCGATCGGCAACCTGGAGGATATCACCTTCCGGGCGGTCCAGTGTCTGAAGGACGTGGACC
>JAFWOB010000109.1 GCA_017510065.1 Parasporobacterium sp. | reverse complement strand
TTAATACTCCGATCCTTTTCATATGTGTTCTCCTGTCTTTTTGTTTTTTATCCGAAATGTTTAGATTGAAGATATTCTAATTTGCCTGAAAATTCAATACCGGAAACACATAAAAAAACGGCGGGATACCGCCGCCGGCTGCTCCTTCGGCTGCCCGGGTATTCCGCCTGAAAGAAATGAGAAAAAGTGAACTTTCTGTTTATGCTTCGGGAAGGGTATCCGCATACATGCCTTTCCGGAAAAAGGATGCGGCAAATAAGATCACGGAATCAACGATCATCAGCATTGTCTTCATGGTATTCTCCCTTCCGCCGGCCGGGCCGGTCTGTACTGTATATTTTCTCGAATCGCTTCTGTTTTTTTTCTTTTGTTGTACGTATCTTATAAAAACGCAGATGAGAATTCCTACATACCAATGCCGCAGTTTTGCCACAAAAATGCAACAGTGACCGCCTCTCCCATCTGTTGTGAAAATACACAAAAAAACCGGGATTTTACGCTGATATTATGGGGTTTTGGGCAGGCTGTTTTTCTTGAAATAGGGCTATCTAAATGTTAAAATTTTGGTATAAAAAATGATTCTTTGTGACTGACGGATTTTGCAGGGAACTGCAGGGGAGCAAAGAATACGCAGTGCGATGCAGCTGCATTCGCAAGCCGACCGTCTGGGCACAGTTAAAACGCTTTTAACTGCGCTTCTTTTTATTTTTAAGGAGATTTTTATGAAAAAAGTCGGAATCATCATGGGCAGCGACAGCGATCTGCCCGTCGTCCAGAAAGCCATCGACATGCTGAAGGACCTTCAGATCCCATTTGAAGTACACGTTTATTCCGCACACCGCACTCCCGACGAGGCCAGGGATTTTGCCCGCAGCGCCAGGGAGAACGGATTCGGCGTCCTGATCGGCGCAGCCGGCATGGCTGCCCACCTTGCCGGAGCGATCGCGGCCAACACCACGCTCCCGGTGATCGGGATCCCGTGCAAGGGCCCTGTCCTGGATGGCCTTGACGCCCTTCTTTCCACTGTGCAGATGCCCTCCGGCATCCCTGTGGCGACCGTGGCGATCAACGGTGCTGCCAACGCTGCACTGCTTGCGGCGCAGATCCTGGCAGTTTCCGATCAGGCACTGGCGGACAAACTTGACGAGCTGAGAGCGGCCGGCGCGGAAAAGGTGCTTCAGAAAGACGCCGCACTGGCGCAGCAGTTTAACCGGTAATACGCTGCCTGATATACACAGCAGCTTCACAATACAGAAAGGCGGTTTTATGGGAGGATTTTTCGGAGCAGTCGGCACGGAAGATATTATGACTGACGTATTCTTCGGTGCAGACTACCATTCTCATCTGGGAACCAGAAGCGGCGGTCTCGCCGCATTCAATAAAGAAGTGGGTCTTCAGCGCAAGATCCACAGCATCGGAAACTCTCCGTTCCGTACGAAATTCGAAGGGATCCTGGACAGCATGTCCGGACACGCAGCCCTGGGCTGCATCAATGACAGCGACCCCCAGCCTCTGCTGGTCCGCTCCAGACTTGGAAGCTACGCCATTGCTTTTGTGGGGATCATCAACAACACGCTGGAGCTGGTGGAAGAATACATCGAGCAGCCGGGCGGCCAGGTAACAGCCCTCACCGGCGGCGGCGTCAACTCCACCGAACTGGTGGCGGCGCTGATCAACCGCAAGCCCACCTTTGCGGAAGGGATCCGTTTCGCCCAGGAAAAGATCGACGGCACGGCACTGATCCTGATCCTGACAGACTACGGTTCCATCATCGCAGCAAGGGATAAGCGGGGCGTTCTGCCGGTACATATCGGCAAGAAAGACGGAGCCCACTGCGTCTCATTTGAAGATTTTGCCTATCAGAAGCTGGACTACCAGCACGAATATGAATTAAAAGCCGGCGAAGTTGCCGAGATCACCCCGGATCAGATGACTATTCTTGCCGAGGGCACGGACAATATGAAGATCTGCGCTTTCCTGTGGACGTATTACGGATTCCCCACGGCCTGCTACCAGGGCGTCAACGTGGAATACATGCGCTGCAGGAACGGCGAGATCATGGCGCGCAACGAGATGGAACGGGGAACACTGCCCAAGGCGGATTTCGTGGCCGGCGTCCCGGATTCCGGCACGCCTCACGCCATCGGCTTCGCCAACAAGAGCCATCTGACCTTCGGCCGTCCCTTCATCAAATACACCCCCACCTGGCCCCGCAGCTTCATGCCGCCGACCCAGGCAGACCGAAACCGCATCGCCAAGATGAAGCAGATCCCCATCGACTGCCTGATCCGCGACAAGGAACTTCTCTTCGTGGACGATTCCATCGTCCGGGGTACCCAGATGAGGGAGACTGTGGAATTCCTGTACGAGAGCGGTGCGAAAGCTGTCCATATGCGTTCTGCCTGCCCGCCCCTGATGTATGGCTGCAAGTATCTGAACTTCTCCAGGGCGACCTCGGATATGGAACTGATCACCCGCTCCACCATCATGGAACTGGAAGGAGAAGAAGGCCTGAAACATGTGGAGGAATACAGCGATTCTTCCACAGAGCGCGGAAAGAACATGCGCCGGGCCATTTGCGAGAAGCTTCACATGGCTTCCCTGGAATTTCAGTCAGTAGAAGGCCTGGTGGAAGCCATCGGCCTGGACAGATGCAAGCTGTGTACCTACTGCTGGACCGGGGAAGAGTAAGGGAAAGGAGATCATTATGCACGAAAATTCCAGATCAGACGTATACGCTGCTGCCGGCGTGGATATTACAGCCGGATACAAGGCGGTAGAGCTGATGAAAAAACACATTGCCAGGACCATGGTCCCGGGAGTCTGCTCCGATGTGGGCGGTTTCGGCGGCCTCTTTGAACTGGACCTGGAAGGGATCAGAAAACCCGTTCTCGTAAGCGGCACCGACGGCGTCGGCACCAAGCTGAAACTGGCGTTTCTCCTGAACAAGCATGACACCGTGGGCATCGACTGCGTCGCCATGTGCGTCAACGACATCATCTGCTGCGGCGCGAAGCCTCTGTTCTTCCTGGACTATATTGCCTGCGGCAAGAACTATCCGGAGAAGATCGCCGATATCGTCAGCGGTATCTGTGAAGGATGCGTTCAGTCCGGCGCAGCGCTGATCGGCGGCGAGACCGCAGAAATGCCCGGCTTTTATCCGGTGGACGAATACGACCTGGCAGGTTACTGCACCGGCGTAGTGGACAAGGATGCGATCATCGACAACAAAACGATGGAAGCCGGCGACGTGATCATTGCCCTTCCCTCCAGCGGCGTCCATTCCAACGGATTCTCCCTGGTGCGCAAGGTCTTTGATGTGGAACACGCCGATATCACTTCCCCGGTTCCGGAACTGGACGGCAGATCCATCGGGGAAACGCTTCTGACTCCCACCAGGATCTATGTGAAGCCGGTGCTGGCCCTGACACAGAAGGTCCGGGTGAAAGGCATCTCCCACATTACCGGCGGCGGCTTTTACGAGAACATCCCCCGCAGCATCCCGAAAGGACTCGGCGCCCGCATTGAACGGAGCAAGATCAAGGTCCTTCCGATCTTCGACCTGCTGGCGAAAAAAGGCGGCATCTCCGAGCGGGATATGTTCAATACCTTCAACATGGGCGTCGGCATGAGCATCATCGTTTCTGCGGCAGACGCGGACAATGCCCTTCGCGTCCTGGAGGAACAGGGCGAGAAGCCGTACATCATCGGTGAGATCATCGCACCCGACGAACCCATCGCCATTATCTGAGGAATACATTATGAAAAAGAAACAAACCGCTAATATCGCTGTCCTGGTCTCAGGCGGCGGCACCAACCTGCAGGCACTGATCAATGCCCAGAACAAGGGGATCCTGACAAGCGGGCGGATCGTCCTGGTGATCTCCAACAACGCGAATGCATTTGCCCTGACCCGGGCGCAGCGCGCCGGCATCGACACCGCCGTGATCACCCGGAAGGAAGCCGGCTCCCAGGAAGCGATGGAGCAGAAAATCTGCGAGACGCTTGACGCCTACAAGATCGATCTGATCATCCTGGCCGGATTCATGAGCATCCTAAGCGCGGACTTTACCGGCCGGTACGACCACCGCATCATCAACGTGCATCCCTCTCTCATCCCTTCCTTCTGCGGCGAGGGATTTTACGGACTCCGGGTGCATGAAGCGGCTCTCGCCAAGGGGGTCAAAGTCACCGGCGCCACGGTGCATTTTGTGAACGAGATCCCGGACGGCGGCGAGATCATCCTGCAGAAAGCGGTCAATATAAAGGAAGACGACACTCCCGAGACCCTGCAGAAACGGGTCATGCGGCTGGCCGAATGGAAGCTCCTGCCGGCAGCCGCCGAAAAGGTGTCCCGGCAGCTTCTGGAACAGTGAGCTGCGGCTGTTATGGCGCTACACTACCGGTTTTCATGCAAATTTGAGAAAATGCTCGATTTGCATGAAAATTTCAAGGCCATTTTCATGTGAAATCTTCAAAATATGAAATTTTACATGAAAAAAACAGACAGGATTTCATGTAAAAAAGAAAAAAGTGAAAAAACGCATGAAAAGCCCCGGCAAAAACTCATGTAAAAAACAAAAAATTCAAAAAACGCATGAAAACGCCCTCCGCCAGGCGATCCACAGCGATCCACGGCAATCCACAGCAATCATGCAAGACAACAAGCAACCATCCACATGACAACCAATCATAAAAGAAAAGAGGTACTTCATGGATATTTACAAAATCAATGACATCGGGCAGCTGATCGAAGGAAACTCCTATGTAGGAAGAGGCATCGTGATCGGAAAGAGCCAGGACGGCAAGAAAGCCTGCAGCGCGTATTTCATCATGGGCCGTTCCGCCAACAGCAGGAACCGGATCTTTACGGAAAAAGATGGCGCCGTTTACACCGAGCCCTTCGACGCTTCCAAGGTGGAAGACCCCAGCCTGATCATCTATGCGGCAGTCCGGGAATTTGAAAACAAGCTGATCGTGACCAACGGCGACCAGACCGACACCATCTATGATCATCTGGAAAAGGGCAAATGCTTCAAATGCGCCCTGGCCACCCGCGAGTTCGAGCCGGACGCTCCGAACTTTACCCCGAGGATCAGCGGCATGCTGACCTTTGAAAACGGCGATTTTACCTATGAAATGAGCATCCTCAAGAGTGCGGACGCACAAGGTTCCGCCTGCAACCGCTACACCTTCTCCTATGCGCCTTTAGCAGGACTGGGACATTTCCTTCACACCTATGTGTGTGACGGCAGCCCGATCCCGACCTTCCAGGGAGAACCGGAACGTGTTGCGATCCCGGACGACATTGACGAATTCACCGACAAACTGTGGGCAGCACTGGATGCAGACAACAAGATTTCTCTGTATGTCCGCTATACAGACCTTGCAGACGGCAGCACCGAAAGCCGCCTGATCAATAAAAATGCCTGAGGAACATATTTGAATAACGAGGAGAATACCATGAAAGAATTTGAACTGAAATACGGATGCAACCCCAACCAGAAACCGGCGAAGATCTATATGCACGACGGCAGCGATCTTCCTCTGGAGATCCTGAGCGGAAGACCGGGATA
>JAFWOB010000108.1 GCA_017510065.1 Parasporobacterium sp. | reverse complement strand
TAGGCACAGTCAAACGTCAACGATAAAAAAGCCCGGCAGAGCCGGGCCTGAAACTGATACTTTCTGTTTCTTCTGAAGATCTACTCTCCGTCATCCACCGTCATGTTGTATTCCACAACGGTCTCTTCCCCTTCATAATCGGCGTTCAGATGCTGGTACATTTCTTCCAGTTCCTCTTCCGAAACCGCTACAAAGGGACTGTCTGCTGTCTGTACGGAATATCCGCCGTCCGCATCCTTTTCGATCCGGACCCATTTGGTCTTGCCGTCTACTTCGATGCTGGTCTCGCAGACATTGAACAGATCCGTGATATCCATTGCCGTTTCGCCGCCATAAAGCCAGCAGCTTCCGTCTTCCTTCATTTCCACATCGATGGATTCATTCTGCAGATACTCGATATATTCCTCCATGGAGATGGGGCGCATTTCCCCGTTCTCATCCTCGGCCATTCCGCCGCCGCCGAACTCATGGATGCCTTCCTCGTCTTCATAGGTAACGGTAAAAGGGCCGTCCTCTGACGATTCCACCGTAGCTTCTACCTGGTTTCCGTGCAGCCACAGCTGCACCGTCTCCTGGATCCCTCCTACATTGGCCGCGTAACACACGCCGCCTGACAGGATGACAGCTCCTGCAACGGACCCAACGATCGTTAGCACTTTTCCTCTGATATATGCCTGTTTGTTCATTTCCAAATCCTCCATTGTGATCTCGCGGGAGGGCCGGACATGGCGGAAAGCTTTCTTGTATTCCTCATGATTCGTCATTGTTCCATCCCTCCTCTAAATGATTCCTTCAACATGGCTCTGCCGCGGCTTAACTGGCTCTTGACCGTATTTTCCGTTCTCCTGAGGATCTTGCTGATCTCCCGGATACTGTAGTCCTCGTAATAAAACAGATGCAGGACGACCCGGTACTTTTCCGGAAGATCCATGACGGCCTCAAACAGTCCCGATTCCTGTTCTGTCTCAAAGGAAATGCTTTCCATATAGTCTTCCAGGGAAACCTTATGCTTCTTCCAGAACGACATCCGCATATTCTTGGCTTTATTGATGGCTACCCTGAGGAGCCAGGCACGGATATGTTCCTCCGATTCAAATTCTTTCCCGGATGTATGATATGCCAGCAACGCCTCCTGTACCGCATCCTCCGCGTCCTGAGGGTCTTTACAGGCACTCAGGGCGGCGGCAAACATATTCTGCTGGTATCTTTTGACCAGAACCTCTGTCTGCATTCTCATGAATCATGTTTCTCTTTTCGTTTACTTTCAGGATCCTTCATCAATGATACAATTGAGCAGAGGAAAAAGTTGCATGAAACCCAAAAATTTTTCCGGTTTTTATTTTTCTGTGATCAGTCCGCGCCGGTAAGCTTTCAGAAGCTCTTCCAGATCGTCGATCCGCGCCTGTATCGCCTTGCCGGTATCGGTATCCGCCACTTTCTTTCTCACACTGAGCTTGTGCTTCATCACGATCTCCGAACTGACATCGATCTCGTCCAGGACTGCTTTTTCCATGGTCTCAAAGGGCGGATGCGCCGCAAGGACCAGTCCGTAGGAATTATAGATCAGCGTGTAACCGGCGTTTCCGGTTTTCTCCTGATAGGCCTTGGAAAAACCTCCATCGATCACCAGGAGCTTGCCTCCGCATTTGATGGGGGATTCGCCCTTCTTCACGATCACCGGGACATGTCCGTTGATAATGTGCGGCTCTCCTCCTTCCAGCCCGAATTCCCGGAAGATCGAATCCACGATTTCTTCCTGTTCATAAAGCTTGTAGTAGGGATTCTTCGGCTCCTTATGGGTCGTTTTATCCGCGATAAAATACCGTTCAAAGGTGGTCATCTTATCTTTCCCGAAGACCGGGGAATTCTTGCCCTGCCAGATGTACCAGAGAAGATCCACTCCCTTTTCTTTTTCTTCGGGATCGTCGCTGTAATACCCTTTCCGGGCATAAAGCTCCAGGATGTCATACAAGGCTCTGCCGCTGTATTTTTCTCCGTAAATCTCCACTTCCCGGAAGCTTCCGTCTTCATTTAACGGAACGCAGCCATGATACAGGAGATTTCCGTTATAGATCTTATAGAGACTTCCTTTGCGGAACAGGAAACCGATATGCTTCTGCAGCCGCTCGCTGTGCAGGAAACTCTCCCGCAGATGATCGATCAGCTCCTGCTCCTGCTCTGTCAGCGCATAGGGATTCTTCGGATCTACGGTGGGCAGATCCATATCGCGCATTTCATAATCACATCCGTCGATCCGGATCGTTCCTTTTTCATAATCGATCTTATCCAGGAGCGCGCGGTCTTCCATTTCCCATTCGGGATGCTTTCTTACCATCTGCCCTTCCAGCTTGAACTGGATCATCGCAATGGCCTTCTGCATCCTGGCGTCGATGCCGGCGTCTTTCTTGTCATACAGATTATCGTTATCTGTCACCTTAAAGATCACATCGCAGGGATTCTTATAGGTTTCCATGGCGAAACGCATCAGCGGGATCAGATTGATCCCATAGGCTTCCTCCAGGATCGCCAGATTGGCATACCGGGCGGAGATCCGCAGCATATTGCAGATGCACAGCGCTGATCCGGCAGCAGCCCCCATCCAGAGGATATCATGATTTCCCCACTGGATATCCACAGAATGATACTCCATCAGATCATCCATGATCTTATGCGGATACGGACCCCTGTCATAGATATCTCCGATCACATGAAGATGTTCGATGATAAACCGGCGGATCAGATGACACAGAGCAATGATCAGGTCATTGGCGCAGCCTGTTTCGATCACGGCGTCAATGATCTCATTGTAATAATCTGCCTGGTTTTCATTCTCGGGATGTCCGCTCATCAGTTCCTCGATAATATAGGCAAACCCTTTCGGCAGCGCTTTTCGCACTTTGGATCTGGTATATTTGGAAGATGCGGCTTTGCAGACTTTCGTCAGCCGCAGAAGTGTTACTTTCCACCAGTCTTCCAAAGATCCATCCTCCCGGACCTTTTTCTCAATCTGCGGCACCTTGATCTCCGGATAATAGATCAGCATGGCAAGGCCCCGTTTTTCCGGAATCCCCATGGTGGGTCCGAATTCTTCCTCAATCTTGCGCTGCACCGCGCCGGATCCGTTGCACATGATATTTCGGAACTGCTCGTACTCACCGTGAAGATCCGTAATAAAATGCTCTGTTCCCTTCGGCAGGTTCAGGATCGCCTTGAGATTTACAATCTCCGTTACAGTCTCCGCTATGTTCGGGTACTGAACAGCCAATAATTTCAAATATTTCAGATTATCCTGGCTCATAGTATTTCCTTTCTTATTCTTGCAACCACAGCCTTGTTTTATCAGTGTATCACAATCAAGGCCCTTGTGTCATGAAATTTGCCGCAGATCCGGCTGCTTCTTGCATCTGCGAAGAGAAAGATATAAAGTAAGAAAGAAAATCCGGAGGAAGACGAGCAGGAAAGGAGACAGACAATATGCGACTAATTGCGGCGATCCAGCTTTCTGATGAAATGAAAAAGGCTGTTACAGGAACGCTTCACTCGATGAAGCAGGCAGGCATTAAGGGTAACTACGTTCCGATCCAGAACCTTCTGATCCCTCTGGCTGTCCTGGGAGAGACGAAGGATCCCGATACGGTAAAGGCAGCTCTGGCAAGCCTTTCCATAAAGCCGTTTAAACTATCCTTTTCCGACATGGGCGTGTCGGAAGGGCATCTCCAGGTTGGAATGAAAGGAAATCAGGGCTTGTCTGTGGCAGTCAAGTCCATACGGGATGCCCTGGATGCAGCAGGCATCGAGTATCACAAAGATAAGTTTGCGCCGCAGGTTGCGATCATCCGGAAAGTTTCCGGCAACTGGAAACAGACCCCTGCGCCAAAGGGAGAAATGATGGTGAAAAAGATCTCGCTGATGAAGGCAGCTTCGAAAGACGGAAAGCCCGTCTATACAGAAGAGTTTTCCCTCTGAGACGGGCTTTCTTTGCTGCATTATCCTATTGTTCAGGCAAACAGTTTGCTGCTGTATTCCTTGCATTCTTCGGTAATCCAACCGCGGCGTTTCTGGATGTCCGGACGGGCCGGGTCTCCGAGGACGATGGGGAACAGCATAAAATGGCCGTTTCCTGCATAGTCATCCAATGCCTTTCTGGTTGCCGCGCGGACTTCGTCTTCCGTGCAGGTATCGGCATTGTGCGGGCCTGTGGAATCCCATCCGCCGTGGATCAGCAGACGATCTCCGTACTTCTCTTCGATCCCGTTCAGATCGTTCATGATCTGTCCGGTCTGCCAGATGGTAGCGCCGGTCTCAATGATATCCGGGATAATGGTCTCCACCTTTCCGCAGACATGGTGCTCTAAGATCATGCCGCATTCCACGGCTGTTTTTCCAAGCATCATCTCGAAGGGATGGATCAGTTCATCATACATGGCTTTGGAGAAAAATGTTCCGCTGGTAGATGCCACGTCGTCGCCGTTGACATAGATATCCGGTTTGTAGTACTTGGCGATCCGCTTGATCGTCTCGCATTTGAATTTGGTGTGGGCTTCAAAGAATTCCGCTACTGCCTCGGGTTCTTCCAGCATGGCGATCAGGGCGTCTGTAGTTCCCATCAGGGACTGCAGCCGGTTGAAGTTTCCTTCCATACCGAAACATGCAACTACCTTTTCTTCCCGGTTGACCCGTGCCAGATCCCGCTCTGCGCCGCCTTCCCAGTCCATGGCGTCCAGATCCGGAAACTCAATATAGTTTTTCCATTCTGTGATATCGTCGATCAGCTGAAAATGCGGATCGGGGATCGGCTGCCAGCCGGTATCTTCCGTGCACAGCCATTTTACGCCGAACATATCGGTGCCGCCTTTCATATACTCACCGGTATTGTTCAGCAGACTGCATCCCATCGGAGCGTATGCTTCAAAGAAATTCGGCGTCCAGGCCGGTTTCTGATGATTGTAAACCAGGAAAAAGTTTTCTCTCTCTGTGATCTCTCTCATAATTTCCCCACTTCCTTCTGATGCCCCGCATCATGCCAAACCATTGTTTTTGATGTATTTATAGTTTAACAAATCGCTCTCAGATCCAAAATGACCATCCGACGAAGAATCATTGACAAAACAACGATTTTCTGATATTTCATCATTGTTATGTCTGACATACAAAATACAGGAGGCAACCCTTATGTTCCTTCGATTTTCCATAGAACATCTGCCCGCCGAAGAAACGCTGGCGCCGTCAGAAGAATTCCGTTATTTTCTGATCCTGGAAGGAAGCGGCAGCTGTTCTTCCCGGCATCAGCATTTTTCGCTGCAGCTCCATGATGTGCTGGCCCTGCCCCGGAATGCGCCTCTGTCGGTGACTGCCGATGAGCCTTTGTTATGCGGATGCATCCGGGTCTTTGATATGCAGACGCCAAGGACAAACCTTTATCATCTTCCGGGAGAACATACCGGTCTGCTGCGCCAGCTGTTTTATCTGGCCCTGGACGTTCAGAGCATTGACCGTCCCTATTTCGATACCGTCCGAAGCTCTATGCACCAGCTGATCTTTTCTACTCTGATCGCCGCCGAACTGGCCTCCGACCAGCTGAATCCTGTCGTAATAAATGTAGTTCAGAAAATCAATGAACATTTTACGGATCCTGAGTTTGATCTGAGCCAGGTGATCGGACAGACCGGTTATACCGTCAATCATTTCCGCAAACTGTTCCGGGACGAAGTGGGGCTGCCGCCGCTGGAATATATGAACAACCGGAGGCTGGACTACGCGAAGGAACTGTTCCGCCAGTGGAAGGACCGCCTGTCCATCGCCGAAGTGGCGCACACCTGCGGGTTTCGGGACGAGTATTATTTCTCCCGTTATTTTAAAAAACACGAAGGAAAGACGCCGGGTCAGTATATCGCCGAACTGACCGGCAATTGACAGAAATGCCGTCTTATCTTAAGATGAATTCACCATGTGAAAAGAGGAAGTGCCATGAAATCATATCGTGAACGATTTATAAAAAACCACCGGAAGGAAATGCAGGTTTCCGGGAACAAAAAGGGTTACCGCAATGTCCTTGTCTATACCGGGGATTACTACACCTGGGAACCGGAAAATGGATCCATCTCATCGATCAGACGCGTGTTTTTGATCCTGGAGATCCTGACCGTTATCCTGTTTGCTCTTTCCACGGTATTTGGATCAATTGTCACTTACTCCTCCCTGGCCATGAGCGGAGCTTTGATCTCCTTTGTTGCCTGGGCATTTGAAGCATTTGCCATCTTCAGCCTGTGCTTTCGCAAGCTCCCTCTCCAGGAAGACGATTACAGCAATGTGAACCGGTTTTTCCGCATCACCACCATCGTGCGGTGTGTCTGCCTGCTCTTCACCGTTGTTACCGGTATCCTGTATATGGCGGAAAAAGGCTTCGAGACCACAGGGATCCTGTCCGTGATCGGCTATTTCCTGACCGCTGTCATTGCTTTTGTACTGTTTCTGATGTACATAAAGCTGGCGAAAACCAAAAAGATCATCCCGGGAGAAAATACAAAAGCTGCCGCGAAGGACCAATAACCGGTTCCATTGCGGCAGCTTTTTATGGAAGGAATATAACTGCTTATTCTTCGATGGCTCTTCTAAGGGCCTCCTGGTGACGGCGGCACTGCTCAATGCTGTCGACGCCCACATCTCTTAAATGTTCTCCGCCTTCATATTCGGAGCTCAGGAAGCCGGTATAGCCGGCTTTTTTGTATGCGGCAACCACTTCCGGGATCGCCACAGCCGTTTCCACATAGTCCTCATGCACGTTGTAGAACTTGGCGTGGGTATGGAAAATATAATCGATGTTGTCGATCAGATCCTGCGGATCGGACCAGGAATAGGTAAAGGAAGATCCTGCGTACATCATGTCTGCCGGACCGCCGCCTGCCTTTTCCACAGCCTCCATCATTTCCTTCATGCCGTTGGCCATACGATATTCCATGTTGGCCTTGCCCAGATCCAGGTCGTACTTGATCTTCACGAAGCCTTTGGCCATTCTCTGCGCATAGGCGTCATCCACGATCTTCAGGCATTCTTCGGAAGCGCCCTGTCTTCTGGCTTTGTCACGGAGCACATCCGGAATGTTCTTGCAAAAGATTCCCATATCCGGAATGAAGCCGAAATACTTGGTCCCGGTCCGGTTGATCATTTCCATATAGCCGTCTGCCCAGCCGGAATTAAGAGAGAACGGAGCATGGACTTCCAGACCGATCTTCACATTGACTTTCTCCGCATATTCAAGGCTTCCCTCGATGACATCCATCGGAGTGGAGACCAGCGTACGAATGACCGGGAATCCCAGAAGCCCTGCCAGACGCAGATCTCTTTTCATCATGTTGATCTGCTCGCCGAGGGATAAAGTCCGGTTGCTGTAGATACGATTCTCCAGGAAGGCATCATAGCAGGAAGGAGTCAGGCCATACTTGTCCAGCATGGAAAACCAGTGTGCACGGAATTCCTCGTCTTCGATGGGATTCGGGAAATGCTTGATCATCTGCTCTGCCAGCAGCTCCACGCCGGTGGCTCCGGTCTTCGCTGTCTCACGAAGGCATCCTTCCAGATCCAGTTTTCCATCATAATATTCATCCTGATAGCTGTACAGGGAAATACTTCTTTTGATATCGCTTGCCATGTTTTTTCCTCCTATCCGTTATGCAATCACGAAGTCTGTTTCACAAACCGCTTCAATTGGGAAAGGCATGTAAGATGGAACGATCAGCTGAACCGCTTTGATATGATGAGACCCTTTTGCAAGCCCGCCCTCTTTCTTTACATTGACTGTTGCATACTCGCCGAATTCCCAGCGGTAGTCGGGATCCACAACCGTCAGCATCTGGTCCAGGGTAAAGGTCTCGCCGTTGACCGTCAGGGAAATATCCTCCCTTGCCGCATCCTCTCCATCGACATTCACACTGATGTTGTGTACGATCGACAGGGTGATCCCGCGGTAATACTGTGCCTTGAACTGGAACTGGTATCCTGTTACCTTGTCCCCTTCCACAATGTTTTTAAATCCATCCGGATTAAAAATCTGTCTCGCTGCCATCATTTCCTCCTTTATGTTTAAACTATTACTTCAGTCCTTTTAAAACGATCTCTTCCACCAGGCAGTTCTCAGAACTGCTGCCTGCATAGATCCGGAACAGTCCGTCTTCCAGCCGGTACATGCCTTCGTTGTCATAAAAGCCCAGTTCGGATTTCGGCAATACGAAAGAAACCACCTGACTCTCTCCCGGTTCCAGTCCCACTTTCCGGAATCGCTTCAATTCCTTTACGGGCCGTACAAGGGAAGCCGCCACATCCTGCACATACAGCTGCACCGTCTCCCGGCCGGCAAGGCTTCCGGTATTGGAAACACAGACACTGATCTGCAGTTCTTCCTGCGTATCCGTGACCGCCAGATCGGTATATGCATACGTCGTATAACTAAGCCCATATCCGAAGGGATACAAAACGCCCGGTTCTGTGTCCAAGTATCGGGACGTAAATTTGCTGTTCGATCCCGGTCTTCCGGTGTTGGGATGATTATAATACACGGGGCACTGTCCTGTCACCCGCGGGAAGGAAGAGGAGAGCTTTCCTTCCGGATTGACTTCTCCGGACAGAGCTGCTGCCACGGCATTTCCCATCTGGATGCCCAGATGCCAGGCCTCCACAATAGCAGGAATATGATCCTGCTCCCACTGAAGAGCCAGCGGTCTTCCGTTCATCAACACCAGCGCCACAGGCTTTCCGCTGCCTCGCAGCTTCTCTAAAAGCTCCCGCTGTTTTCCCGGCAATGAGATGTCGGAACGGGAAGAAGCTTCGCCGGACATGGCCACCGTCTCGCCTAATACGGCAACGATCACATCGCCGTAAGACAGCGCCTCCCGGATCTCTTCTT
>JAFWOB010000012.1 GCA_017510065.1 Parasporobacterium sp. | reverse complement strand
GGCAGCCGGTTTTGTGCCGGCATCGGAAGCGGAAGGTTACAAAAACGATCCGGATATCGTACTGCTCCCTGTGCTGGATGATCGGTTTTCCAGATCCATGAAGATCTGCTTTCGCCGGGAGAAGCACCTGTCGGAGCTGGGACTTTTATTCCGTACGTTTGTGATCCGCTATTTTGACCTGGAAAAAGCATCTGCTCTTCCGCCATCAAAGGAGGAAACGAAATGAAATACGAATACCTGTCCAATACCCCCCTGCCCGAAGCGATCGGCAAACTGTCGGCTTCTCTGGATGCGGCAGGGTTTTCCTATAAGACCGAAAAGATCCGGGTGACACAGGCGAACGGCCGGGTCCTGGCCTGCGCGCATTATGCGCAGCGCTCATCACCCCATTATCTTTCCTGCGCCATGGACGGCATTGCCATCCGATCGGACCTGATCCGATCGGCCAACGAAAGCCACCCGGCCGTCCTGAAAAAAGAAGACTATACCATGGTGGATACGGGAGATCCGCTGCCGCCCGACAAGGACTGCGTCGTGATGATCGAGCAGGTGGTGGAAAATGAAGACGGCACCGTCTCTTTGTATTCCTCCGCGCCACCCTGGTCCAATGTCCGACAGATCGGCGAAGACATTTCCATGGGAGACATGATCGCCCCTTCCTTTACGAAAGTGACTCCTTCACTGGTAGGCGCTTTGCTGGCCGGCGGCGTACTGGAGGCGGAAGTCATAAGGAAACCTTCCGTTGCCATTATCCCCACCGGAGACGAGATCGTTTCCCCGGACAGCGACCTGAAGGACGGCGACATCCCGGAATACAATTCCGCGATCTTTTCCTCCATGCTCTCTGACTGGGGTGCTTCTCCCTGTGTCTTTCCCATCACCAGAGACGATCCTTCCCTGCTGTCGGATACCGTCCGGGAAGCCGCGGACAAATGCGACGTGGTGATCATGATCGCCGGCTCTTCCGCCGGCCGGGACGACTACACCTCTTCCGTCCTTTCAGGGCTGGGAACACTGGTGGTCCACGGCATTTCCATTAAACCCGGAAAGCCGGCGATCCTCGGGCATATCGGTCCGGTTCCCTTCTTCGGCGTACCGGGCTATCCTGTGTCCGGCATCCTGGTCATGGAAAAGATCGTGAAGCATTTTATCGGAAAACTGACGAAGCTGACTTTGGAAGAACCGGAAGAGATGGAGGTCGTCTCCATCCGGAAAGCCCCCTCTTCCCTGAAATATGAAGAATACATCCGGTGCCAGGCTGCTGAAGCCAACGGCACAGTGGTGGCGGTTCCCATGAGCCGGGGCGCCGGGATCGTAACAGGATTTGCCAAGGCGTCCGGAATCTTCGTGGTCCCGCAGAACTGCGAGGGCGTGGAGGCCGGAGAAAAGGTCCTGATGCAGCCCCTTAAGCGGCCTTCCGATATCCGCAATACCCTGTGCGTCACCGGAAGTCACGACCCGCTGATCGATGAGATCGCGGATCTTCTGATCCGGGAGGCCGGCGATCAGCCGCCGGTACTGATCTCCTCGTCCCACGTGGGCAGTATGGGCGCCATCAGCGCGGTACGGAACAAGGAAGCACATCTGGGCGGCATCCATCTGTTGGACACAGAAACCGGGGAATATAATCTCTCCTATGTCAGGAAATATTTCCCGAAGGGAGGCGCTGTCCTGCTGCGGGGCGTCATAAGGCAGCAGGGGCTGATGCTGCCGAAAGGCAATCCCCTTTCCATCAAAGGCATCGCAGATCTTCCGAGAGTTTCCTACGTCAACCGCCAGAAAGGCGCCGGGACCAGGATCTTGCTGGACTTCCTGTTACAAAAAGAAGGCATCCGGCCTGACGAAGTCTACGGATACACCAAAGAAGAATACACCCACACGGCGGTGGCCGCTGCCATCGCTTCCGGCACAGCGGACTGCGGCATGGGCATTTATTCCGCCGCCAACACCTACGGCCTGGACTTCCTGCACCTGTGGGATGAGCAATACGATTTCCTGATCGCCGAGTCTGCTTTTGAAGATCCACGGCTGAAAGCGTTTATCGAAGTCCTGCGCTCCGACGCGTTTCGTCAGCGGCTGGAGCAGATGGGAGGCTACAGCCTGGTGAATACCGGCACGGTTGTCCCCCTGACCTGACAGTGGATTGTATAGCATTGGGGGCACGAAGCGGTCTGCACCATGGTTTTTATGATAATTGGTGAAGCCTTAGAGCGGAAATTGTCCGTTGAGGATAAACTCGCATTTTTACGGACAATCACAATATCCGTAATAAACAGTTTTTCGATTCTACGGATAAAAAAATATCCGTAAAATCAAGATTTTCTGTACACGGACAATAAAATGTCCGTCCAGAAGAAAACTTCTATTTTACGGACAAACAAAATGTCCGTAAAACAAAGAAATGTTTCTGTACGGACAAAATCCCCGCGCATAGGAATCTTGTTATATTATTAATTACCGTCTCATTCAGACGGATAAAGGAGGAGAATTACAATGAAAAAACGTTTACTGGCACTTTTGATGGCCGCTTTGATGATCCTGTCCATCGGCGCAGTTCCCGCATTGGCCGAAGAAGCTGCTCCGGGCGTCGGCCTTGCGATCCTGATCGAAGAAGACGACAGCATGATCAACACCTATTCCCTGCTGGCCGTCAATCCCGAATCTCCGTGGGCTGACGCAGACGGCAACGCTGTGGACGCCGCTACCGTCACCACCAATACGGAAGGCGCAGACGCGCTGATCAACTGGCTGCTGTCCGAGGAAGGCCTTGACGCCGCCGCACAGTATGGATTTGAAGAATACGGCGAGTATCTGTTCTACATCAAGGAAGATGCTCCGAAGTCCGAAAAAGAGATCCCGCAGGCAACAGATGAAACCAAGATCATCCGCCTGTCCACCACAACCTCTGTCAATGACTCCGGTCTTCTTGGCTACCTGCTGCCGACCTTCGAAGAGAAATACGGCTATTCGGTGGAAGTGACCTCTGCCGGCACCGGCAAGGCCATCGCCAACGCCAAAATGGGCAACGCAGACCTTCTGCTGGTCCACTCCAAGAAACAGGAAGAAGCCTTTATCGAGGAAGGCTTTGCAAGAGTGATCGACGGCCAGGAAGCAGAACGGCTCGCCTATATGTACAACTTCTTCGTCCTGTGCGGACCGGAAGAAGATCCTGCCAATGTCCGGGAAGCAGCAGATGTCAAGGCTGCCTTCGCACAGATCGCGGACGGCAAGTTCCTGTTCGTATCCCGCGGCGACAAGAGCGGCACCCATACCAAGGAACTGTCCCTGTGGCCGGAAGAACTGGGGATCACCGAAGAAGCAGAAAGCTTTGAGCCTTACCAGGATTGGTACATTTCCGCCAACTCCGGCATGGGCGTCTGCCTGACCATGGCCAATGAGCAGGGCGCCTACATCCTTTCCGACAAGGCCACCTTCCTGACCTTCCGGGCAAACGGAGGCATCCTGGAGTAACAGGTACCTGCTATGTCACAGGCTCTTTTGCAAGCTGTACAACTGATATTCAGCGGAGACCGCATTCTCTATCAGATCATAGGGGTAACCCTTGAGATGACGCTCTTAAGTTCCCTTCTGGCACTCCTTCTGGGCGTGCCGATCGGAACCTGGCTTGGCATCTCCAATTTCCGGGGCCGGAAGATCCTGGTGATCATCGACCGGGCATTTATGGGGCTGCCCCCTGTGGTCTGCGGTCTGTTCTGCTATCTTCTCTTCAGCGGGGTTGGCCCGCTGCGGGGGCTGCATCTTCTGTATACGGTCACCGGCATGGTGATCGCTCAGGTGATGCTGCTGCTTCCCATGGCGGTGGGCATGCAAGAAAGCCACACCAACGCCCTGGCGCCTGCCATCCGGGAAACTTCGTTCGGGCTGGGCCTCGGAAGAGCGAAAATGCTGGCGCTTACCATCAATGAAAGCCGCTACCACATCATTTCCACCTATCTGTTCCTTCTGGGAAGGGCCATGGCGGAAGTCGGAGCGGTCTCCATCGTCGGCGGGGCGATCATGTTCAAGACCAATGTCATGACCACTGCCATCATGAACTACACCAGCATGGGCAATTTTACAACGGCACTGGCCCTGGGGATCATTCTCCTGATCATCGGACTTTTGCTGAACATTATTGTGGCGCTGATCCAGTGGACAGCGGAGAAATAACCATTATGATCATACCGGCACTGAAGAAAACCTATCGGGAAAAAACCGTCCTGGACATTCCGGAAACCACCATCCGGGATGGAAGCATCACGGCTGTCTGCGGCCACAACGGATCCGGAAAGACCACCCTGGCCAGGATTTTAGCGGGCGTGATCAAGGACGACAGCGGCTCTTCCCTGGCGCTGTCCGGACATACCGGCTACATGTGCCAGGCATCCCTTCCCTTCCGTCTGTCGGTGCGGAAAAATCTTCTGCTAAACGCCGATAAAAACTGCTCCAAAGAAGAAAACCAGCAGCGGGCGGACCGGCTGCTGGAAAAAATCGGACTTCAGGAATATGCCAAGAAAAATGCCGCCAGGTTATCCGGCGGCCAGACTCAGCGCATGGCCTTGGCCAGGGTGCTGATGAAATCATATGATCTTCTGATCCTGGATGAGCCTACGGCATCCATGGACCAGGCAGCCATTCCGGCTGCCGAAAAACTGATTTTGGATTACCAGAAACGTACCGGCTGTACGATCCTTCTGATCACCCATTCTCCCGAACAGGCTGAACGGCTTGCCGATCAGGTTCTGCTCCTCGACGAGGGAAAGATCGTATCCCTCTCTGCGTCAGTTGACGAGGTCCTTGCCCGCTGAACCGGCGGATCCTGCAGACCCCACCAGTTCCACATCCAGATGATTGTACGGGAACGGGATTCCCGCTTCTTTCAGTCCGTCCTGAACGATGCGTAAGGCGGCACGGCGTATGTCAAAACGTCTGCCGTCCGGCGGCGTCCAGTACCGGATCCTGTATGTCACGGAAGATTCATTGAACCGCTCGGTCCCTTTGTACATGGCATTGGTGATGCCGCTTATCTTACGGATCCTTTCCGTCAGGACCTCCATGGTCTCATGGATCTTCTCCGAGTCCACAAAATAAGGAAGGCCGATATCCAAATCAAACATATCCGTCATGACCATGATCTCGGTGATGTTCCGGTTGCTGATGGTCAGGATCTCATTGTAATTGACCAGCTTCAGTTTGGTCGTCCGGACATTGAACGAGATCACTACGCCTTCCATTCCGTTGTAGCGGACAACATCCCCCACCTGAAAGAATTTGTCAGAGAGGATATGCACCCCCATGATGATATCCTTCAGGAAATCCTGGAGAGCGAGACCGACGATGACGGACACGACGCCCAGTCCGGTGATCAGGGCGGTGACATTGACGCCGTTGATCTGCAGCAGCACCACGATCAGCAGGAAAAAGAACAGAAACCTTATGATATCAAATACCACATTTGAGGTGGTGGTAAGGTTCCCGTTCCTCTCTTTCCATTTCTTCTTTACCCGCTTGATCACCTGCCACAGGATCACGGCAACCACCACGATCGCCAGACTCAGCCAGAAATTGGACGTCTGCAGGTATTTCCCGAGACGGCTGAACGTATCCTCCATATTCAGGGATTTTACGAATGACTCCATAAACGTTTAGTCCTAGTTTTCCTTCAGCATTTTCATGCCTTTTCCGAGGAAGACCAGATAAATGATCGTACCGATGATCGCAAGACCGCCGGCTACCATGTTCATAATGGACGAAATATTCATGAACACTTCGTTTACGCCGAAGAATGCCGGGATAACAGTAGCAACTGCCGACAGACCGATGATCACGATCAGAGTATTCATCAGCTTACCGGCCAGTTCCGCAAGCTTCTCATTGTGAAGTCTTTCGGCAAGATTTGCAACGCCGTTCAGAACGCTGATCATGATCACGATATCGCAGATCCGCCCGACAGTATCCGCAATATTATCGGCAATTCCGCCGCCCACATTCAGCAGGGAGAACAGAATGGATACAAACTTGATGATCATGGCAAAGCAGGCAAACATGAAGCCCAGCTGGAATGCGTCTTCATCTTTTCCTGCCTGACGAAGGCCCACAATGTTCATGATATAGGAAACAACGGAAAGGACGCCTCCTGCCACGATAAATACCAGACCGATGATACCGAAAGTGACCAATGTGCCTTCCAGCGATGCCGGCACTTCTTCGGCGGATGCTTCCGCAGCAGCTCCGACTACTGTTCCGGCTATGGCGATGAGTCCTGCTACACCGGCGATAAAGACGCACACGCCTTCAATGATCTTCAGGATCTGTGCGGTAAAGATCTTTTTTACGCCATGATATGCATTTGGAAATGTCATATTTTTTTCCTCCTAAGTTGTACGTATAAAATCAAGATATATTTATACCATAGATATCGGAAAGAAAAAACCATTTTTGAAAAACATGTCTGCCGGCAGGATGGGCCGTATTGATTTCAGGCAGGAATTAAGATAGATTGTTTTATATACATCAACGAAATGGGAGGGCTTTACGATGAAAGAAAGAAAACACAGAACAAACCGGATTACCGTGAGGCTTTTCACGGGGTTTCTGGCGGGACTTCTGATCCTTTCCCTGGCTGCCGGATGTTTCACGGCATACGCACAGGGTGCGGCAGATATGGATCCCAATTATGAACCTGAACCGACCGTCAACAGCGAGAATTTTGGTTATCAGAAAAATGGTGACGGAACGATCACCATCACAGAATACACCGGACACGACGATGTGATCGCCATTCCGGCCGAGATCGATGGCTTTTTGGTATCCGGGATCGGATACCGGGCATTTTCCAATTATGAAATGAAGAGCCTGTCCATTCCCGAGGAAGTCCAGACCATCGAAGCGAATGCCTTTGAATACTGTGTGATCTCCGACAGCATCACACTTCCTTCGGATATTGTCATTGAAGAGCAGGCCTTCAGTTATGTTGAGTTCCCTGCGGAAGTGACGATCCCTTCAGGCGCACAGCTGGCGGAGCGCTCCTTTGAATACTGCAAGGGAGTGGAAATGCTGCTCCTTCAAGCCGGCGTCACGGTAAAAGAACACGCCTTCGGTTACAGCAAACACCTTCGCTATGTTATCTGCGCAGCAGGCGTGAAACTGGAAAACAGCGCCTTCGACTACTGCGATACCCTGGAACAGGTGATCCTGTGCGGAGAGGTGGATATGGAAGAAGAGTCCGTTACCAACAACGACTCCGCAGAGATTGTCTATGCCGATGAGGAAGCATTTGACCAGATCCCGGAAGAACTCCGGAAGGCAGTTGAAAGTACTGACGGTACCGGCGAATACGCCGTCGGCGAAATGACCTTCTTCGTTCCTTTTGACATGATAAATACCAGCCAGCCCGGATATGACCTGTTCCTGATCAGCAGCAATATGGACTGCATGATCGGCGCCGCCGAATATCCGCCCTCTGTACTGGATTTTGAAAAGGATGAAACGGTACAGACCATGGTCAAGTCCGCCGAGGGCTTCGTAACCGTCGATGCGGCTTATCAGGTGAAGATCTGCGGCTACCCGGCGGTCTGGATCGACATGCACAATGACGAAGGCTCCGCCGGCGTCTACCTTTACATTTCCCTGAAAGATAAAATGTATTTCCTGACGTATGTCAATATGACCGGCGTCCGCGGCGCATTTTATGAGATTGCGCAGTCCATCGCCATTGGCGGCGAAAGCGAAGGCACCGACCTGTCCGCGCTGGCCGATTCATGGCGGCGGTGATGACGCGTCTAAGGTCGGAAAAACCGGGTGGCCCAAAAACCGGAGCGGCCAAAAAACTATGGGCGAAACCGGGTGCCCAAAAACTGAGCGGCCAAAACCGGCATTTTCTAAAATAAAGCCTTAATTTTGCCCGGTTTTTTAGAAAAAATCCGGATTTCTAAAAAAAGACCTCAAAAATGGGGTCTTTTTTAGAAATTCAGCAAAGATCATCCTGCGTCCGGACATATTTCTAAAATAAAGGCAAAAATCAGGGCCTTTTTTTAGAAATTGTGTATTTTTCTAATACAACGCGCTTCTGAGCGGGGCTTTTTCAGAAAATGCAGAGCGCAGGGCCAAAAATGCGGAGCAAGAAGTTGCAGCACAGAAAACAGACAGCATCAGAAACCGGCTATACAAGAAGCCCCCATACAGAAACCAGGATCATAAGGGCTGCCATCGGGATCAGGATGGATACCACAAAAATGTCCCTGTAGGAGTCCTTGTGGGTGCAGCCGCATACGGCAAGGATCGTGATGACTGCTCCGTTGTGGGGGAGCTTGTCCAGGGAACCCGCGCCGATGGCGGCAAACCGGTGGAGCAGTTCCGGGCTGATGCCCAGCTGGGCCGCGATTTCCAGATACTGGTCGGAAAAGGTTGTCAGGGCGATGGGAAGTCCGCCTGACGCGGAGCCGGTCGCACCCGCCAATATCGCGCTCGACAGGGAATCCGAAAGGAACAGGGAAAAAGCGGAAACGCTGCCGCCCGCCAGCAAGCCGGTCAGGAGTACAAATCCCGGAACGATCCGGATTACGGATCCGAACCCCACCGCGCTGGCGGAATTCATGATCGCCGTCACCGAGCTTTTCGCTCCCTCCGTCAGGGCGTCGGGAAGCGTTTTGATCTTTCGCCAGCCAAACAGACAGCAGACGAAAATACCGGCGAGCAGCGCCAGGATCACATTCCATTTCAGCACATTCAACGTGATAAACACGACCACCAGAGGAACCAGTCCTCCCAGCCACATCCAGGAGGGCTGTTTTTCTTCTTCGACGCCTGCTTCCTTAACAGTGATCTCCTCCGAAAATCCCAGACCCTTCTGTTTTGCTTTTCTCACTCTCCAGTCCAGGTACAGATACCCGGGGATCCCGATCAGAAGGCTGGCGGTGATTCCGAGAAGCGGAGCTGCCATAGCTGTGGTCCCGAAATATTCCATGGGGATCAGATTCTGGATCTGCGGGGTACCGGGAACGCAGGTCATGGTGATCCCCAGGGAACCGAAAGCGATCACCGGCGGAAGAAGGGCTTTGGGAACATCGGCCGCCCGATAGATGGCGCGCCCGATCGGATACATGATGAAGACCACGACAAACAGGGAAACTCCGCCGTAAGTCAGCACCAGACAGGGAAGCAAAACTGCCAGCACCACGAACCGTGCGCCGATCTTCCGGACGATCACATCGGCCAATGCCCCGGCGGCGCCTGTTTTGTTCATGATCGTTCCATAAACAGCCCCGAAGAAAAAGACCGGAAACCAGGAGATAAAATATTCCCCCACGCCCCGCATATAGTCCACGGTATAGACGCTTAAGAGAGTTCTTCCATCGCCAAGTCCTGCTCCCAGGGCAAACACTGCCAGCACAAACGCGCAAAGCGGCGCAACCCAGATGATGGAATAGCCCTTATAGGTCAATAGGATCATCAGGATAATTCCGACAAATATTCCGATCAGTGACAGTATTTCCATAGCCTGTGCCCGTACTTTCTTCTGAATTCGATCGTTCCGATTATAGCAACTATTTGTACAGATTTCCATACAAACTCATTTTCCGTCTGATGCCGTGCCATGCCCCATACAAAAAGGCCGCCCGGCCGGTAAGTTTCCGGCGGGCAGCCTGGTATTTCATCGAACGCAGTTTCAGGATCAGTCTATAAGAGACCTCTTCTGAGATACCTGCACCTTCAGGTCATAGCAGGAGAAGGCCTCGTCCACCATGGCTTTCTCCGGCTTCGGCGTGAACAAACTGATGAGCGGCACGATGATCAGACCGGCCAGCATGCAGAAGGCACCGCAGTTGATCGGGGACTGCAGGATCGCCGGGAAGGAAGACCGGAACAGCATATTCAGGACCATGACCACGGAACCGAAGATAAAGCTGACCCAGCAGGCAGCGCCTGAAGTCTTCTTCCAGTACAGTCCGTACAGGAACGGAGCCAGGAACGCGCCGGCCAGAGCACCCCAGGAAACGCCCATGAGCTGTGCGATGAAGGTAGCGCTGTTGGAGCTGGTGGCGCTGTGGGAACTCTGATACTGGAAAATAGCAATGCCGGCAGAGATCACGATAAACACCACGACGAAGATCCGCATGATGAAAACCTGCTTCTTCTCGTCCATGTTTTTGATCATACGGCCTTTCAGCAGGTCGATCGTGATCGTGGAACTGGAAGCAAGCACCAGGGAAGAAAGGGTCGACATGGAAGCGGACAGGACCAGGATCACGACTACCGCGATCAGGATATCCGGCAGATAAGACAGCATGGTTGGAATGATCGCGTCATACCCGCCCACCGGGATCCCATTGGGGGAAAGTTCGATAGCATCCGAAAACAGCCGTCCGAATCCGCCCAGGAAATAGCAGCCGCCTGCCACCACGATAGCAAAGATCGTGGAGATAACGGTTCCTTTTTTCACGGCGTCCTCACTCTTGATCGCATAGAACTTCTGCACCATCTGCGGAAGTCCCCAGGTACCCAGGGAAGTTAAGATCACAACGCCCAGCAGGTTCAGCGGGTCCGGTCCGAAGAAGGAATTGAATGCTCCGGGAATCGAGGAGACCGATTCATCGGAAACCTGTGCCAGTCCTGCAAGAGATGCGGAAAAGCCGCCTTTGGAGGCGATCACGGCAATGATCACGGCGATGATACCAATGAGCATGATGATGCCCTGGATAAAATCATTGATGGCCGTCGCCATATATCCGCCGGCGATGACATAGATACCGGTCAGGATCGCCATAATGATGATACAGATCGTATAGTCCATTCCGAAGGCCATCTCGAACAGTCTGGAAAGACCATTGTAAAGGGAAGCCGTATACGGGATCAGGAACAGAAAGGTGATGATCGAAGCGCCGACCTTCAGGGACGGGCTCTTGAACCGGCAGCCGAAAAATTCCGGCATGGTGGAAGAATGCAGGTGCTGCGTCATGATACGGGTACGACGTCCCAGCACTGCCCAGGCAAGGAGCGATCCGATGAACGCATTTCCCAGACCGATCCAGGTGGAGGCCAGTCCGTATTTCCAGCCAAACTGGCCGGCATATCCGACAAAAATGACGGCCGAAAAGTACGACGTGCCGTAAGCAAACGCGGTCAGCCAGGGGCCTACGGATCTTCCGCCCAAAACAAAGCCGCTGACATCGGTAGCATGTCTGCGGCAGTAAAGCCCTACGGCGATCATGATTCCAAAAAATACAACAAGCAGCAGAATCTTTAAAAACATGGCAATTTTCCTCTCTTTCAGCTTTTATGCATCAATGCTTTAAAGCCTGAAATCATTAGGGGTATTTGTAGCATAGCTGTCCATGTTTGTCAATCTGCAAATGCTTCTGCTGCCTTATTCATTTCTGGCCCAGCCGGCTTCGATCATCCTGTCCAGTTCGTCAAACTGTTTCAGGCCGCTGAGGGCGTCGTAGGCGGCAACGCAGCAGGCCCCGGTGGCGGCCGCGTAACGGACGCATTTTTCCGGTCCGTCTCCATTCAGGATCGAGGTTAAAAAGGCTGCCGCGCTGGTATCGCCGGCTCCCGTCCCGGACAGGACCTTCTCCGGCCGGAAGCTTTTCTCAAACCATTCCAGGTCCGCCCATCCGGCAGGATCCAGAGACAGTTTTTTGCTGACCGTATCCAGGCGCTCTTTTTGTGCGGTACAAAAATGCATGCCTGAGGCACCGCATTTTAGCAGGACGATCTTAGCGCCCATGGCAAGGCACTTCCTCCCCAGGGGCTTAATATCCCGCTCCGGATCCAGGACTTCTGTCAGGTCCCTTCCCGGATAGCGCAGGTGAAGCTCCTCGTAGTGCTCCCTTTCCAGCATGAACAGCAGCTCTTCGACGCTGGGAACAAAGAGATCCACATAAGGAAGGGTTTTGGACAGGATGGCGTTCCAGTCAGCCCTTCCCGCCTCCGTCTCCGGGTCCACCGCACACAGGTCCAGGCTGGTGGCGGCGCCTGCTTCCTGCACAGTGCGCATGATGCGGACCAGTTCTTCTCCGCCGTTTTCATAGAGCCGCTTCATTTGCGGGGGATATCCGAAATGAAACAGCGCCGCTTCCGAGATCCGTTCCATCGGAAGGTCCTCTGCGCAGAAGGTATTGTTTGCTCCAGGATTGTGAAGGAAGATCCGATCCACTCCCGGGACAGCCAGCACGACGGAATAGGAAGTGGTATCACTGCTGCTCCTGATCAGGCCTTCCGAAACACCGTACCGGTCGGTGATGGACAGGATCATCTCGCCAAAGGCATCCCGGCCGATTTTCCCCACCAGAGAAACATCCGCTCCCAGGAATTTCATGGCGAGTCCTGTGTTGGCTACCGCCCCGCCTGTATGGATATCCGCCTCTCCCACATTCAGGAGCCTTCCCGGGACCAGGATCTCCTTCAGATCAGAAGAAGCCTGCTTTGGGATCACCGGCGTAAGATCAAGGCAGATATGGCCTGCCACCACTGCTTTTTTGTTTTTTGCGCTCTCCTGTTTGTTCATGACGCCGCCCCCTGTCTTCTCACGACTCTTCTTCCGGGAGATCCTCCTTTGCATCCGGATCATACTTCAGAATGTCTCCCGGTTCACACGCCAGCGCTTTGCAGATATTGCCCAGGGTGGAAAAGCGGATCGCATTGACCTTGTTGTTCTTGATCTTGGAGAGATTGACATTGGTGATCCCTACCTTCTCCGCCAGATCATTCTGGGACATGTGCCTTCTTGCCATCATGATATCCAGTTCCAGAATGATTTTTCCCATTGCGCACCTCCGTCAGACCAGTCCGTCCACATCCTGCTGCAGCTTCATGCCGTAAACAAAGACTTCTGACAAACACAGTATCACAAGCCCAACTACTACAAAATGCATATCCATGGAGCATTCAATGGCAGATGCGGAATAGATTGCTCTCGCAATGATGCTCATAATCAGGCCGATCACCGGGATCAGGATCAGAAAGATCCCGATCTCCCGCACCATGCGGATATTATCCGGCTGAAACGGCGTTTTGCCCTTGGAGAATTTCGTCTTACCGGCAGTCGTTTTGAAGATCAGGTGGACATTCCGGCAGATCATTGCCATCAGAAGCAGCATCAGAAGCAGGGTAATAAAGAATAAAAGATACGTGCCCCATACGATATTTCCGGCGCTGTCCACGGTGGAAATGCTGAATCCGAACCCGATCAGGTCCTTTCCTTTTTCCGGGATCACGCTGCTCAGTTTTGAGACAAGCCCTGTGTATCCCACCGCCAGGCTGATGACGATCGCGCAGGTCATGCCGCTGCCGATCCAGTAGCAGACCTCCGCGATCGCGGAAATAACCATAACGACTTTTTGTAACTTCATAACAGATTCTCCTTTTATCGTTCTTCGTACATCATTTATCGTTTTTCGATAACCACATGCTAGCATGGAGAAATCTGTTTGTCAATAATTATTTATCGTTTTTCGATAATTTATTTTTGGTCGATGATTTCGGCGATAGCCGCAAATTCGTCCCAGTCACAGGAAGCAAAGAGCTCTTCCAGGCCTTCCAGGGCAAACCCCTGATCCCCGGCCGACAGCGCCGCTTCCCGGAATGACAAATGGATCTCGGAGGAAAAGGATTTCCCTTCCTGCGTGTAAAAAAGCGTGACGCTCCACTGATCCGCCCAGCGGGACGCTTCTCCGGGACCTGTTACCTGTACCTGGCACAGGCCGTCATAGATCTTCTGGATACTGTCCCTGTCTGTTACGTATTGATTCTTCCCATTGTGGAAGAAATAGATGCTGTCGATCTCCTCCGCCGTGCATGCCTCATAGAAATCAAGCGCTTCTTTCCCCTCCGCCTCAAAGAGAGTGCATGGGTAATTCAACCTATGGGTTTTTCTGTAGGTTTCTTCCGCTTCCTTCTGTTTTGCATAATACTCCTCCCAGTCGGCCGGGGTCATCAGCCCGGGGATATCTCTGATCCCGGAGAGCCCTTCCGCTTCTCTTCGGCCGTCCGCGGAATCGATCATGCCAGCCTGGATAAAAATGCTGATGATCGTACG